>JBBREO010000026.1:0-30024 GCA_038202855.1 Solirubrobacterales bacterium | reverse complement strand
GGCGGGAAACGCTGCGGCGGGTGCGCGAGAGCCCGCACGCCGCGCTCTGCGTGCTCGCCGAGGGGCTGGCCTTCAGCGCCATCGGGACCGCCAAGGTGGTCCAGGAGGGCCTGGAGGTCGCGCCCGGGCTGGCGGTGGTCGAGCTCGAGGTGGTGGAGCTGATCGACCACCTGGTGGATGGGCGCACCGAGATGCTGTCCGCCGCCGGCTGGCGCTGGCTCGACCAGGACTCCGCCGTCGCCGAGCCCGCGCTGTACGCGGAGCTGGAGCGCCTGGCCGCGCGCGCGCCCTAGGCGCGCGGCTCAGCGCGACGGCGCCAGCGCGGGGGGAAAGTCCAGGACCAGCTCGGCCAGCCGGTCGGTGGCCTCGATCTGCGGGCAGTGGCCACAGTCCTCGATGGTCACCAGCCGCGCGCCGGGCAGCGCGTCCAGCAGCCGCTTCGCCCCGGAGTCGTAGACCATCACGTCGTGTCGGCCCCACACCACGAGCACGTGACAGTCGATCCGCTCGGGCTGGATGCACTCGGCCAGCTCGGGCAGCAGCCGCCGGCCGGTGGCCAGCATCCGCGCGGTGGTCGCGCGGTCGCGGAAGTGCGAGGTGAAGGCGCGCGCAACCAGCGGGTCGATGGTTCGCGGCCGGTGAAAGGCCAGCCGCTTGTAGATCTCGCCTACCACGCTCTGCAGCAGCCGCGGCGGGATCGGCACGGGCGCAGCCAGCAGCGTTCGCAGCATCGGCTCGCGGTTGATCACCGAGAACCAGCGCGCCATGTCCAGGCCGGCCGGGGCGACCGGCACCACGCCGGCCAGCTCGTGCTCGTCGTCCTGGGCGAGCAGCAGGGCCAGGCAGCCGCCGAGCGAGTTGCCGCACACTACGGCGCCGCCCTCGGGCGCCATCCATTCGAGCGCGGCCGCGGCGAAGCGGCGCTGCTGGGCCAGGACCGGCTCGTGGTCTCGGAGCTGGTCGCAGGTGCCGAAGCCGGGCAGGTCCACGGCCAGCGCACGCCGACCGGCGCGGGCCAGGCGGTCCATCAGCATCCGCCAGGTGTCCGCGCTGTCCGAGTAGCCGTGCAGGAGCAGAAGCGGCGGGCCGTCGCCCTCGAGCTCGAGGGCCCGCGTCGTGTACCCGGCGAGGTGGAGCCGGTGCTCGAACAGGGGCTGCATGGCCCCACCAGGGTATGCCCGCTGGCGGTCGTTCGCCCGCGTCAGGCGAGCTTGGGGCTCTGCCAGTCGCCGGCGAGCCGCAGCGTCAAGTCGTCGGCCACCTGGTCGGCCGCGATCCGCGTCTGCTCCAGCGAGTCGCGGTCGCGCAGCGTCACCGTGCCGTCCTCCATCGTCTGGTGGTCGACGGTGATCCCCCACGGGGTGCCGATCTCGTCCTGGCGCCGATAGCGCTTGCCGATCGAGCCGCCCGTGTCGAACTCCGCGCTCATGCGCGTGCGCAGCTCCTCGTAGATCGCGCGGGCGCGCTCGGGCTGGCCGTCCTTGTTCACCAGCGGCAGCACCGCCACCTTTACCGGTGCGAGCTTGGGGTGCAGGCGCAGCAGCACGCGCTCGCGGCCCTCGACCTGCTCCTCGTCGTAGGCGTCGACCATGAAGGCCAGCGTGCCCCGGTCCGCCCCCGCGGAGGGCTCGATCACGTGGGGCACGTAGCGCTCGCCCGTGCCCGGGTCGACGAAGTCGAGCTTCTGCCCCGAATACTCGGCGTGGCGGCTGAGGTCGAAGTCGCCGCGGTTGGCGATGCCCTCGAGCTCGGACCAGCCCATCGGGAACAGGTACTCGATGTCCGAGGTGGCGCTCGAGTAGTGCGACAGCTCGTCCGCGCCGTGGGGGCGCAGCTGGAGGTGGTCGGAGCGCAGCCCCAGGTCCGTGTACCAGCGCATGCGCGCGTCCATCCAGTGCTCGTACCAGCGCTCGGCTTCGCCGGGCGGCACGAAGAACTCGATCTCCATCTGCTCGAACTCGCGCGTACGGAAGATGAAGTTGCCCGGGGTGATCTCGTTGCGAAAGCTCTTGCCCACCTGGGCGATGCCGAACGGCGGCTTCTTGCGCGCGAACTGCGTCACGTTCTTGAAGTTCACGAAGATGCCCTGGGCGGTCTCGGGGCGCAGGAAGATCTCCGAGCCCTCGTCCTGGACGGGGCCCATGTGGGTCTGGAACATCAGGTTGAAGTTGCGCGGCTCGGACAGCTCTCCGCCGCAGTTCGGGCACCGAAGCTGCGCGTCGGGGTCGCCCCCCTCGGCCTCCACCGCCTCGCGCAGGTGGTCCTGGCGCCAACGCCGCTTGCACTCACCCAGGCACTGGACGAGCGGATCGGTGAAGCCCTCGAGGTGGCCGCTGGCCTCCCAGGTGCGCGGGTGCATGAGGATCGCCGCGTCGAGGGCCACCATGTCGTCGCGCTCCTGCACGTTGGCTCGCCACCACTCGGCCTTGACGTTGCTCTTGAGCAGCACGCCGTAGTGGCCGTAGTCGTAGGTGGAGGCCAGCCCGCCGTAGATCTCGGAGGACTGGAAGATGAAGCCGCGCCGCTTGCACAGGGCGACGATCTTCTCCATGGTGGCGGTGTCGGCGGCCATCGAGCGGCCAACCCTAGCCCCAGACCGCCAGTGGTCGCCCAGAGCCGTTCGTATACTCGCTAGCCGTGCCCATCTACGAGTATCGGTGTGAGAACGGCCACAACTTCGAGGTCATGCAGCGCATGTCCGAGGACACGCTGACCGCCTGCGAGGTCTGCGGGGCTCCCGTCCAGCGCGTGTTCCACCCAGTTGCGGTGCATTTCAAGGGCTCGGGCTTCTACAACACCGACTACGGCAAGCAGAAGGCCAATCGACAGAAGGCCGAGAGCGACAGCTCGAGCTCGTCCTCGAACTCGGACTCGGGCTCTTCGGACTCGGGCTCGGGCTCTTCGGACTCCGGCTCTTCGGACTCCGGCTCTTCGGACTCCGGCTCGAAGTCCGACGGCGCCAAGTCGACGTCGGGGGACAAGAAGTCGAAGTCGGACGGGTCGTCCAGCACCAAGACGCCGGCCAAGTCCGACGGCTGAGCCGCCTCAGCGCCCCTTCAACAGCCCCTGGACCGCGGTCCGCTTCTCCTCGTCGGAGACCACCAGGCTGCCGCCCGACCCGCAGCCCAGGCACGAGGGCTTGAGCACGTTGGCCTGGTTGGAGTTGCCGGTCACCAGGTCTACGAACAGGCCCAGCAGGCCCGGGCCGTGCATGTCGGACTTGATCGCCTTCGGCGCCTGCCAGGAGATCACGGGCAGGCGGACGAAGGCCGCGGGCGAGAGCAGGCTCGAGCGCATGCCCGACACCACCTGCTGCTGGCGGGCGGCGCGGTCGAGGTCGTTCTCGTTGGGCGCACACGAGTTGTGGCGCACGCGCGCGAAGCCGAGCGCCGTGCGCCCGTCCAGCTTGTGCTCGCCCTTGCTGAGGCGAAAACCCTTGTAGAAGTTGTCGAATTGGGGCGAGCAGATGCGGGTCTTGTTGTCCACCGTCACCCCGCCGAGGGCGTCGATCAGATCGGGGAAGTCCTGGAAGTCGACCTCCACCACGTGGTTCACGCGCAGGCCGTTGCCGAGGAACGACTCGACGGTGTCGACCATCAGGCCCGTGCCTCCGAGGGCGTAGGCGGCGTTGATCTTCTGCGCGTCGTGGCCCGGGATCTGGGCCAGCGAGTCGCGCGGTATGGAGAGCTTGCGCACGCTTCCGAAGGCAACGTGCAGGAGCAGGATGCTGTCGGCCCGGCCGGGCCCGGCCTGGGACTTGTCGATCGATGCCCCGGCGCGGCTGTCTGAGCCCAGCACGAGGATGTTGCTGCCGGTCATGAGGCTGTTGCCGCCCCCCGACAGCGCCTGCTTGGCGTTGTCGGACACACCGGTCTGCGTCTGGGCGCTGACCATGAACACGAGGAACGACAGCAGCAGCCAGCCGAGCAGGGCCATGACCAGCCACTTGACCACCCGCCCGGGGGTGATCGGCCCGCGCTCGCGCTTGGGTCCGCGCTCGGGATCCCTGTTGGGACGGGCGCGCTCCCGCAGAGCCTCGAGTCCCGCCGTGCCGCCGCCGCGACTTCCCCGCGCGCGGTAGACCTTGTACTCGGGGCGGTCTCCCCGCTGGCCAGAGTCGCTCACCGACCTCTGTATATCGTCCGGCAATGTCGCCTGGGCGTGTGATTGGGATCGACGCCGGTGGCACCAAGCTGCTCGCGGGCGTGGTGGACGACCGTCTCGAGGTCCACCACCGGGTGCGCCGGACGTGGGAGGAGGCCGGTCCCGAGACCGCGCTGGACCTGATTGCCGACGCCGTGGCGGAGGTGCGCGGGGCGGCTCCAGACGTGGTCGCCGTCGGCTTTGGAATCCCCTCCCTGGTCGAGTGGGAGACCGGCCGCTCGCGCTGGTCGAACCACCTCGCCCTGGACGACGTGGACTTCCGCGCGTCCATGGCCGACCGGCTCGGGTTGCCGGTGGTGGTGGACAACGACGCCAACGCGGCCGCGCTGGCCGAGCACCGGATGGGCGCCGCGCGCGGCAGCGACGACGCGGTGATGGTGGCGCTGGGCACGGGCATCGGCGGGGCGCTGGTCCTCGGCGGGCGGCTGTATCGAGGCGCCCACGGCTTCGCGGGTGAGGTGGGGCACGTGGTGGTCGACCACGACGGCGTCGACTGCCCCGGGGCCTGCCCGGGTCGCGGCTGCCTGGAGGCGCTGGCCTCGGGCCGGGCGATCGGGGTGGCCGGCGAGCGGGCGGCGCGCGCCGAACCCGGGTCGGCGCTCGGGCGCCTGGCCCGGGATGGTCCGCTGCTCGGGGTGGCGGTGACCGAGCTCGCGCTGGCCGGCGACCCTCAGGCGGTCGACGTGCTCGGGGACGTGGGCCGCCGCCTGGGCGCCGGGCTCACCGGCCTGGTCAACCTGCTCGATCCCGAGGTGGTGGTGGTCGGCGGCGGGGCGGCCACGGCCGGCGAGCTGCTGCTCGGCCCTGCGCGCGCGGTGGTGGCCGACCGGGCCCTGCCGCCGGTGGCCGCGGCCGTCCGGATCGTGCCCGCCCGCTTCGGTGAGGAGGCGGGCATGGTGGGCGCCGCGCTGCTCGCCATGGAGGAGCTCGACTGATGGCGCTGGTGGTCTGCCCCACCCCGATCGGCAACCTCGAGGACGTGACCCTGCGCGTGCTGGCGGCGCTGCGCGAGGCCGACGTCGTGGCCTGCGAGGACACGCGGCGCACGCGCACGCTGCTCGACCGCTACGGGGTGGTGGCGCGCCTGGTGAGCTACCACGAGCACAACGAGGAGCGGCGCTCGGCTGAGCTGGTGGAGCGGATGCGGGCGGGGGAGACCGTCGCCCTCGTCTCCGACGCCGGCATGCCGCTGGTGTCCGACCCCGGCTACGTGCTGGTGCGCGCGTGCGTGGCGGCCGGGATCGGGGTGGAGGTGCTTCCGGGGCCCTCGGCGGCCCTGGCGGCGCTGGTGGCATCCGCGCTGCCCGCCGACTCCTGGCGCTTCGCCGGCTTCCTGCCGCGCAAGAAGGGCGAGCTGCGACGGGTGCTGGCCGAGCCGGGCGCGACCCTGGTCGCGTTCGAGTCCCCGCGCCGCGTGGCGGCCACGATGCAGGTGCTGGCCGAGCTTGACCCCGGCCGCCCGGCCGCCGTCTGCCGCGAGCTGACCAAGGTGCACGAGGAGGTCGTGCGGGGCAGCGCGTCCGAGTTGGCGGCGCGGTTCGCTGACGCGCCGCCCAAGGGAGAGGTGGTGGTGGTCATCGGGGCGGCGAGCGCCGCCGCCGGGGACGCGGCAGAGCCGGAGGGCCTGGAGCAGCTGCGCCGCCTGGTGGAGGCCGGCGCCAAGCCCCGGCCGGCCGCGGCGGCGGTGGCCGAGCTGACCGGCGGCAGCGCCAACGCGCTCTACCGGGCGCTCACCGGGTGACGATCGAGCCCCGAAGGTCACGCCTCGGACACAGTCCGTGACGATCGCGCACGCCGGTTCCCACGGCCGCCGCGGTCGTCCTAGCTTGGGCAGATGCCTTCTCGCGCCGCCCTCCTCGCCGTCGTCCTCGCCCTGCTCGCGCCGCTCTTGCTGCCCGGTCCTGCCCCGGCCGCGGCGGGGTGGCAATGGCCGTTGCGCGGCGACGTCCTCATGGCCTATCGCAACGGGACGGACCCGTACGCGGGCGGCCAGCACCGTGGCATAGACATACGGGGCGACGCCGGAGCCGAGGTGGTGGCGGCCACGGGGGGCACCGTGCGCTTCGCCGGGGTGGCCGGCGACTCGGGCCTCACGGTCTCGGTGCGCACGGCCGACGGGCGCTACGACACCTCGTACCTCCACCTGTCGGCCGCGTCCGTGAGCGCGGGCGAGCGCGTGGCCGGCGGCGAGCGGATCGGAGCGGTGGGCACCAGCGGCAAGCGCTCCGTCGCCGCGCCGCACCTGCACTTCGGCGTCCGCGATGCCGGCGACCGCCACGCCTACCACGACCCGATGGACTTCCTGCCTCCTCCGGCGGGCGCGCCCCGCGAGGCCCCGCGCGGCACCCCCGCGCCGGTGGCGGTGCCGCGTCCGGTGGCGGTCGCTCCCGAGCGGGTCCCGGCTCGTCACGGCCACCGGATCCGGGGCCGCGCGCCCGCCGCGCGTCCGGTCCAGGTGCCGGCGCGCCACCGGCTGCCGTTGGAGCGGCCGGTGCGTGTGCCCGCGCCCACACGCTCGGGGCGGGTGGCTTCACCCGTGCGCCCGCTGGTTCCCGCACAGAGGCTGGCACCGCGCCGCGCCGTCCACGGCGAGCAGGGTGCCCGCGGGCACGTGCCGCAGGCCGGCCCGAGCGCCGCCCCGGCTCCCGCCGCGGCGCTTGCCCCGGCTTCCCGTCCTGGGGCTACCCACGGCGACGTTGCGCGCCCGGGACCCGACGTAGGCTGGGCGCTCGCCTGCCTCGGGCTGCTGGCGGCGGCCGCCTGCCTCGGCCGGCCGCGGGGTCACGGCGCGGCTGACCACGCCCGGCGCGTGAACCGCGGGTGGGCCACCGCCGGTCTGCGGGCGCTGGTCCGGCCGCTGCTGGGCGGACGGTGAGGCTGCAGGTGGGCGGCGGGGCGGGAACGGGAGCCGCTCAAGACCCAGCGTCTACAGCGGCTACGGGACAGGCGCCGGAGCGATTGGTGGACCAGGCGTCTACAGCGGCTGGGTAGGGCGGCAGGAGCTAGCGCGCCACGGAAGATCGGCGCGGAATCCATCGATTGTCGCCTTAGGCCTATAGCCCCCTAAAGGCGACAATCGTTCTTCGAGCGGTTAATCCCACACTGCCCTACCCAGGGCGCAAGTAGCATCGACAGAGGCGCCGGCTTCGGACCTGCGGCTCCCCTGACGGTCCACCCGCGCCCCCTGTCGTGTCCTACTACCTCACCACGCCCATCTACTACGTGAACGGCGTGCCCCACCTCGGGCACGTGTACACGACCGTGGCCGCCGACGTCCTGGCTCGCCACATGCGCCAGCGCGGCGAGGACGTCTTCTTCCTCACCGGCACGGACGAGCACGGCGAGCCCGTCGCCCAGGCCGCCGAGCGCGAGGGGGTCACCCCGCGCGAGCTGGCCGACCGCAACGCGGAGCGCTTCCGCAGCGTGGCCGAGCGGGTGAACGCCACCAACGACTTCTTCATCCGCACCAGCGACCCCGAGCACGGCGCCGTCGTGGCCGAGGTGGTCACCCGGCTCAAGGACAACGGCTTCGTCTACGAGGGCACCTACGAGGGCTGGTACTGCCCCCGCTGCGCCGACTTCAAGACCGACAACGAGCTGCTGGAGGGCGACCGTTGCCCCATCCACCTGATCGTGCTCGAGCGCGAGAAGGAGGACAACTGGTTCTTTCGCCTGTCGGCCTTCCAGGAGCGGCTGGAGCAGCTCTACGCCGACCAGCCCGAGTTCGTGCGCCCGGCCGAGCGCTACAACGAGGCGTTGGCCTTCATCAAGAGCGGCCTGCGCGACTTCTCGCTCAGCCGCGCCCGCATCTCTTGGGGGGTGCCGATCCCCTGGGACCCCGAGCAGGTGGTCTACGTGTGGGTGGACGCGCTGTTCAACTACTACTCGGCCCTCTCGTACGCACGACCGGGCGAGGACCTCACCGAGCGCTACTGGCCGGCTTCGGTGCACCTGATCGCCAAGGACATCCTCAAGTTCCACGCCGTCTTCTGGCCCGCGCTGCTGATGGCCGCCGGCATCGAGGTGCCCCAGCGGGTGTTCAGCCACGGCTACCTGCTGATGGACGATCACAAGATGTCCAAGTCGCTGGGCAACGTGCTCGATCCGTTCGAGGTCATGGACGTCTACGGGACCGACGCGCTGCGCTACTACCTGCTGCGCGAGGTCGCCTTCGGACAGGACGGATCGATCTCGCCCGAGGGCTTCGAGAAGCGCTACAACACCGAGCTGGCCAACGAGTACGGCAACCTGGCCAGCCGCACGCTGGCCATGATCGGCCGCTACCGCGAAGGCCGCATTCCCCGCTCGGAGCTGCCCGCCGAGCTGGCCGAGCCCTTCGAGGGGCTGGCCGAGGGCGTCGCCTCCCGTCTGGACCGGGTGGAGGTGAGCGCGGCGCTGGACGAGATCTGGCAGCGCGTGCGGGCGCTCAACCGCTTCGTCCAGGACCAGGCGCCGTGGCAGCTGGTCAAGCAGGAGGGCACCGAGGCGAAGCTCGACGCGGCCCTGTACGGGCTGGCGGAGGGCCTGCGTGTGGTCAGCATCCTGCTGCTCCCCTGGCTGCCCGACACGGCCGAGCGGCTGCTCGTCGCCCTGGGAGCCGAGGACCGCTCGCTGGACTGCGCGCGGCTGGGGGCCCAGGCCGGCGGGGCGTCCGTGGGCGAGCTGGGACAGCTGTTCCCCAAGATCGAGCCTTCGGTCGAGGCCGCGTAGGCCCCGGCGTGGTCGACACCCACTGCCACCTGGACTCCTGCCGCGACCCCGACTCCGAGCTGGTGCGCCGGGCCACCGCCATGGGCGTCAACCGCCTGGCCACGATCGGCATGGACGGCCCCACCACCGAGGCGGCGCTGGCCACGGCGCGGGCGCACGAGGAGGTGGTGGTCGTGGCCGGTCGCCACCCCCACAAGACCGAGGGATTCGACGCCGCCGGGGCGGACGAGATAGAGCGCGCCGCCGCCGACCCGCTGGTGCGCGCGATCGGCGAGACCGGCCTGGACTACTTCCGCGACTACGCCCCCCGCGCCGATCAGCGCCGCGCCTTCGAGGCCCAGCTGGACATCGCCGAGCGCACGGCCCTGCCCGTGGTCATCCACACGCGTGCGGCGGAGGACGACACCTTCTCCATCCTGGCCGAGCGCGCCGCTCACCTCACGGTCATCCTGCACTGCTTCTCTGCCCCGGAGCGGGCCGCCGAGTGCGTCGAGCGCGGCTACTTCTGCTCGTTCGCCGGCAACGTGACCTACCCCAAGAACCAGGACCTGCAGGATGCCGCGCGCGAGCTCCCCGCCGAGCGCATCCTGGTGGAGACCGACTCGCCCTATCTCAGCCCCCAGCCCGTGCGCGGCCAGCCCAACGAGCCGGCGAACGTGGTGGCCACCGCCGAGTTCGTGGCCGAGCTGCGCGGGTGCGCCTACGCCGAGCTCGAACGCACCGTCGAGGAGAACGCCCGACTCCTGTTCCGGTGGTGACCGTGGCCGGCGAGCTGCCGCGCCAGGCCAGCCTCAACCGGCTGCGCCGCTTCGACATCAGGCCCAACCGCGAGCTGGGCCAGAACTTCTTGATCGACGACAACGTCCTGCGCGTGATCGAGCGGGCGGCGCGGCTGGGGGGCGACGACGTGGTGCTCGAGGTCGGCGGGGGGCTCGGCGTGCTCTCCGAGCACCTCGCCCCGCTGGTCGGGCACCTGCATGTGGTGGAGCTCGACCCAAAGCTCGAGGAGCCGCTGCGCGAGGCGCTCGGGCCATTCGCCAACGCCACGCTGCACCTGGCCGACGCCGTGCGGCTGGACCTGGCCGCGCTCGTGCCAGTCCCCACCAAGGTGGTGGCCAACCTGCCCTACGGCGTTGCGGCCACCGTGCTGCTGCGCACCCTGGAGGAGCTCCCCGGGGCCACCCGCTGGGTGGCGATGGTCCAGCGCGAGGTGGCCGAGCGCCTGGCCGCGGCACCGGGGTCCAAGATCTACGGAGCCACCTCGGTGCTGGCCCAGCTGGGCGGCGACGTGCGCTTCCTGCGCGCGGTGTCGCGCACCGTGTTCCACCCGGCGCCCAACGTCGATTCCGCCCTGGTCACGATCGAGCGCACGGGCCCGCCGGCCCCGCCCGCGGTGGTGGCGCTCGTGCACGCCGCCTTCGCCCACCGGCGCAAGGCGCTGGCCGGCTCGTTGGGGCTGGCGCCCGGGGCCCCAGGCGACCTGAGGGAGCGCGCGCGCGAGGGGCTGGCCACGCTCGGGCGCCCCGCCGATGTCCGGGCCGAGCGGCTTCGGCCGGAGGAGTTCCGGGTGCTGGCGCAGAGCATCGGCGATGGCGACCTGCTCGGCCTGCGGCCTAGCGGCAGCCCGCGATGAGCATCACCGAGGCGGCGCCCGCCAAGGTCAACCTCGTGCTGCGCGTGGCCGAGCCCGGCGAGGATGGCCTGCATCCGCTGTGCTCGCTGTTCGCCCGCATCGACCTGGCCGACGAGGTGACGGTTGCCCGGGCCGAGCGCGACGAGGTCGTCTGCCCAGGGGTCGAGGGCGACAACCTTGCGGGGCGCGCCGTCCGTGCCCTGCGCGAGGCGGCAGGCGCGGCCGCCGTGCCGCCGTTACGGGTGAGCATCCTCAAGCGGATTCCCGTGGCGGCCGGCCTGGGCGGGGGCAGCGCGGATGCCGCCGCGGCGCTGCGGGCGGCCAACGCCCTGGCCGACGAGCCGCTCGACCAACCGGCGCTGCACGAGCTGGCGCGCGGCCTGGGCAGCGATGTGCCCAGCCAGCTCGCGCCGCATCACGCCGTCGTGTCGGGAACGGGCGAGCGGGTCGAGCCCGTGGAGCTGGCGCCCATGGGCCTGCTGCTGCTTCCCGACCCAGAAGGGCTCTCCACGGGGGCCGTGTACGCCCAGCTCGACCGGCTGCGCGCGGAGGGGGAGGCGCCCACGCCGGCCGGCCTGGACCCCGGACCGCTGCGGCGCCTGGCCGGCCGAACCCCCGGCCAGCTGGCCACGCGGCTGGAGAACGACCTCCAACTGCCGGCCTTGTCCCTGCGCCCCGAGCTCGCGGCGCGCCTGGACGCGCTCCGAGAGCGCGGCGCCCTGGGGGCGCTGGTGTCCGGCTCGGGGCCGACCGTGTTCGGGGTCTTCGCGGATCGCGACCACGCCGCGGCCGCCGCGCGCGGCCTCCCCGACGCGCTGGTGGCGCAGGTGTCGTGAACACGATCAGGAGCCATCGCAAGGGAGTCGCCGCCGCGGTGGTGGTGCTGATCGTGGCGGTGCTCTACTTCGCCGGGGTCATCCCGCATCTCCCCGACGCCAAGAAGGTGATCGAGGACGTGGCCAAGGCGCTGGGGCCGTGGAGCTACGCGCTCGTGGGGGTGATGGCCTTCCTGGAGACCGGGGCGTTCGTGGGCTTCATCGCCCCGGGCGAGACCGTGGTGCTGGTGGGCGGCGTGATCGCCGGCCAGGGCGAGATCTCGCTGATCCCGCTGATCGGGCTCACGTGGCTGTGCTGCACGCTCGGTGACACCGCGTCGTTCTTCATCGGCCGGCGCCTCGGGCGCGGGTTCATGCTCCGCCACGGGCCCAAGGTCAAGATCACCGAGGGGCGGCTGGAGCAGGTGGAGTCGTTCTTCGAGCGCCACGGCGGCAAGACGATCCTGATCGGCCGGTTCGTGGGTTTCGTGCGCCCCGTGGCGCCGTTCATCGCCGGCTCCTCGGGCTTCGCCTACCGGCGCTTCGTGCCCTTCAGCGTGATCGGGTGCGGTCTGTGGTCGACGCTGTTCTGCGGGCTCGGCTACGTGTTCTGGCGCTCCTTCGACCGCGTGGCCTCGATCGCCGGCAAGGCGACGCTGGCGCTGGGGATCATCGTGGTCCTGGCCGCCGGGATCGTCTACGTCTTCCGCCGTCTGCGCCGGCCCGAGGACCGGCGCGGGCTGGCGCGATGGGTCGATCGCCAGGGCCGCCGGCCGCTGTTGCGGCCTTTGTACGCGAGCGCCCGGGCGGTGTGGGGTGCAGTCGGCCGGCCGGTCGTGGCGCGCGTGCGCCCGCGCCTGCGCTTCCTGTGGGAGCGCCTGACCCCCGGCGAACTGGGCCTGGAGCTGACCACCACCCTCGCCGTGTCCGGTGTGGGGGCCTACGTCTTCGCCCTCTACACCGACGCATTCGCCTCGGGCACGCGGCTCACCCCGGCCGACCAGACGCTGCTGGACCTGGCCGACCGCCTGCGGCTCTCCACGGCCGTCGACGTGATCAAGGTGGTCACCGACCTGGGCGCCTTCCCCACCGTGGCGGCGCTGCTCGTGGTCACCTGCGCCGTGCTGACCACTCGGGGGCACGCCACCGAGGTCGTGACCCTGGTGGCCGGCGCCGTGCTGCTCTTCGTGGCGGTGCAGATAACCAAGGGCGCCATCGACCGGCCCCGTCCGCCGATGCCGCTCGCCCACTCCAACAACTCCAGCTTCCCCAGCGGCCACGCCGCCTACTCGACGGTCTGGGTGGCCGTGGCCGTGGTGGTGGCCCGGGCGCTGCCGGGGCTGGCCAGCCGTGCCTCGCTGGTGGGGGCGGGGCTGGTGGTGAGCGCGATCGTCGGGATCTCGCGCCTGTACCTGCGCGTGCACTACTGGTCAGACGTGGCGGCGGGCTGGGCGCTGGGGGCCGCGGCGCTGGGAGGGTGCGCGGCGATCGCGCTGATCGTCGACCACATCCGCAACAATGCTCCGGGCACCGCCCGCGGAGCCCAGTCGCCGTGACACTCGACCTCACCTCCACCCAAGTGGCGATCGCCGTCGCGTCCGGCATCGTCGGCGCCGGCTACATCGCCTTCATCCTCGTGCCCGCCGTGTCGGCCTACGGACGGCTGTGGGAGCGCTTCGCCGCCGGCTTCCTCACGCTGTTCATCCTCGGGACCCTTGTCGGGACGGGGGCCGCGCTCGGCCTGGCCGTGGTCTGGTCCTACGACCGCTACGCCTGAGCGGACCGGCTCGGCCCCGCGCGCCTCGGCGCCGCAAGCCTAGAATCGGCGGTCATGCCCGCCACCAGACCCGAGCAGGAGTCCGCGGGCACCGGCCCGCTGCTGGGCGCCTTCGAGCAGGTCTCCGAGGCGGTCGAGTCGGGCGCGGGCCTGCCCGCCGTGGCCCGTGCGGCGGCCCACGCGCTGGATGCCAGCGTGGTGGTGCTCGACGCCCGGTCGAGCATCCTCGCCGTGGCCTGCCAGTCGCCCGAGGACGAGCGCGCCGTGCTCGCCGGCGAAGGCTCGGCCGAGGTGTCGCCGCTGCGCGTGGCCGACACCGCGGTGGGCGAGATGCGCTGGCGCCCCCGGGGGGCGCCCCCGGCCCCGGTGCTGCTGCGGATGGTGGCCACGTTGATCGGGCAGGAGGTCGAGCGCGCCCAGGCCCCCGAGCGGGCCAGCGAGGCGGCGGTGAGCGACTTCCTCGGCGATCTCCTGGGCCGGCGCGTGACCGACCGCGCGAACATCGTGGCCCGCGCGGAGGAGCTCGGCTGCGACCTCACCGCCGGCGCCAGCGTGCTCGTCGTGCGGGCCCGCCCGCACCAGGCCGAGGAGGGCGACTGGCGCGCCCGCGCCCTGGCCGTGGCCGCCCGCGGCGCGCGCAGCGTCGACCGCACCTGCCTGGCCGGCGCGGTGGAGCTGGGCCCCTCCCGCCCGCGCGGCACCGGTGCCGAGGCCCGCACACTCCCCCCCGAGCGCGAGCTGGTGGCGCTGGTCCCGAGCCCCGAGGCGGAGGTCGCCACCCGCGCGGCCGACGCCGTGCACGACGAGCTCGAGCTCAACCTGGGCCACTTCGGGCTCGTGGTGGCGCTCAGCCGCCCCGCGTCCGACGCGGCCGACCTCCACCGGGCCGGCTCCGAGGCGCTCCTGGCCGCCAACGTGGCCGAGGCCCGCGGAGTCGGGCGGCTGTCCTTCGACGAGACGGGTGCCTACCGATTGCTGCTGCCGGCCATGAGCGAGGACGCCGGCGAGCTGCAGCGCTTCCACCAGGAGACGGTCGCGCCGCTGGTGGAGTACGACGAGCAGTACGAGACCGAGCTGGTGCACACGCTGGAGACGTTCCTGGACGCCGACGGCAACGTGGCCCGCACGGCCGAGCGCCTGTTCACGCACCGCCACACGGTTCGCTACCGGCTCGACCGCGTACGCGAGCTCAGCGGCCTGGACGTGAACTCCAGCGACGGTCGCGAGCGCCTGAGCCTTGGGCTGAAGGCGATGCGGGTGCTGGGGATCGTGCCGCCCGGGGGGCCGGCGTACGAGGCCGGCACCGGGGCCGGGCGCGTGCCACGCGAGGAGAAGGACCGCTAGACCAATGCTGTTCCCGGTCGCCGTACGCCGGCGGATCGCCGACGGGGAGGTGACCGTGGCCTTCCGGCGCTGGAAGCACCCGACGGTGAGGGCCGGCGGGACGCTGCGCACCGCGGTCGGCGTCCTGGCCATCGACTCGGTCGAGCGGATCGCCGCGCGCGATATCCGGACCGCCGACGTCCGTGCGGCCGGATTCGCCAGCCGCGCCGAGCTGCTTCGCTCCCTGGCCCCGACCGGGACGCTGCACCGGGTGGCCTTCCACCTTGCGGGCCCCGACCCGCGCCTGGCGCTGCGCGAGCGCGCCTCGCTGGACGCCGCCGAGCGCGCCCAGCTGACGGCGCGGCTGGCGGCGATGGACCGCCGTTCGGCCCGCGGGCCGTGGACGGCCTGGGTGCTGGACGCGATCGCCGAGCGGCCGGGCACCCGCGCCCCCGACCTGGCGGCCGACCTGGGCTGGGAGACCAAGCCGTTCAAGGCCAACGTGCGCCGGCTCAAGGAGCTCGGGCTGACCGAGAGCCTGGAGGTGGGCTACCGGCTGTCGCCGCGCGGGCGGGCGTTTCGGGGTCGGTGAGCCTGAAGCTGGGGGGGGAGGAATCGAACCTCCATACCCAGGACCAAAACCTGGTGTCTTGCCATTAGACGACCCCCCACCGCCGGCCGCCCGAGGATACGGCGTAGTGTGGTGAGCCGATGCTCGACCACGTGGGACTGGACGTCGCCGACTACGAGGGCAGCAAGGCGTTCTACGTGCCGGTCCTCCAGACGCTCGGCATCGAGCTGCTGATGGAGCCCGCGCCCCTGATCGGCGGCTTCGGCTACCGCTCGGACTCCAAGCCGTTCTTCTGGATCGCCACCCGCGAGCGCGCGCCCCAGAGCGGGGTGCACGTGGCCTTCGCCGCGGGCTCGCGCGAGATCGTCGATGCCTTCCACGCCGCCGCCATGGCCGCCGGCGCCACCGACAACGGCGGTCCCGGCGTGCGCGAACTCTACCACCCCAACTACTACGGCGCGTTCGTCCTCGACCCCGACGGCAACAACGTCGAAGCGGTCAGCCACAGCGCGGCCTGACCGCGTACCCTGCCCATTCCATGTCCGAGCGGCTAACCGTGCTCGTCATGGCGGCAGGACGCGGCACCCGCATGCGCTCCTCGCTGCCCAAGGTCCTGCACCCCGTCTGCGGCAAGCCGATGGTGGAGTGGGTGATCGACGCCGCCCGCGCCGCGGGGGCAGACGAGGTCGTCTGCATCACCCGCCCCGGCGACGGCGTGGCCGAGGGCCTTCCCGACTCGGTCACCGTGGCCGAGCAGCACGAGGGCGAGGGCACCGGCGCGGCCGTGCTGGCCGCCCGCCGGGCGGTGGGCGACGAGGGCGACGTGGTGGTGCTCTCTGGCGACGTGCCCCTGCAGTCGCCCGAGCTGATCGCCGAGCTGGTGGCCGCGCACCGCTCCCAGGGCGCGGCCGCCACCCTGCTCACCACGGAGGAGCTCGAGCCCGCGGGCTACGGGCGCGTCGTCCGCGGCGCCGACGGCTCGGTGGAGCGGATCGTGGAGACCAAGCACAGCGAGGGTGTCCCGGCCGAGGAGCTGGCCATCCGCGAGATCAACATCGGCACCTACGCCTTCGCCGCCGGAGAGCTGTGGAGCGCCCTGGACGAGGTGGGCACCGAGCACGGTGAGATCTACCTCACCGGCGCCCTGCCCGCCCTCAGGCGGCGCGGCTCCAAGGTCGTCTCCCACCTCACCGATGACGTTCGCAGCGCGATGGGCGTCAACGACCGGGCGGGGCTGATGGAGGTGGAGGAGCTGGCCCAGCGCCAGATCCTCGAAGCCCACGCCCGCAGGGGCGTGACCTTCCACGCGCCCGGGTCGGTGGTGGTGGAGGCCGGCGTCCAGATCGGCGCCGACACCACGGTGGCCGCCGCCACGACCCTCCGCGGCGCCACCTCGATCGGCGCGGGCTGCGCGATCGGGCCGGCCACCACGATCACGGACTCACGGTTGGCCGATGGGGTCAGCGCCCCGCATTCGTTCCTGGTCCAGGCCGAGGTGGACGAGGGCGCCAGCCTCGGCCCGTTCGCCTACCTGCGCCCGGGCGCGCACATCGGCGCCGGGGCGAAGATCGGCACGTTCGTGGAGGTGAAGAACTCCGAGATCGGCGCCGGCGCCAAGGTGCCCCACCTCTCCTACATCGGCGACGCCGACATCGGCGAGGGCACCAACATCGGCGCCGGCAACATCACCGCCAACTACGACGGCGAGAACAAGCACCGCACCACCATCGGCGCCGGAGTGCGCACCGGCGTGGACACTGCGTTCGTCGCGCCGGTCGACGTCGGGGACGGCGCATACACTGGCGCTGGTTCCGTCATCACCGACGACGTGCCGGAGGGCGCGCTGGGCATGGCCCGCTCCAAGCAGACCAACATCGAGGGCTTCGCCAACCGCAAGGAAGAGGGGCGGGAGTGAGCAGCGTGGACACCCAGTCGGCACCCACAGTCGGCTCGTTCATCCCGGCGGGCTACGACAAGCGGCTGATGATCGCGGCCGGGCGCTCCAGCCTCGACCTCGGCGCGCGGATCGCCGAGCGCCTGGGCGTCGGCCTGACCGACGCCGGGCTGAAGACCTTCTCCGACGGCGAGGTCTACTGCCGCTACGCCGACTCGATCCGCGGCGCCGACCTGTTCATCGTGCAGTCCACCTGCGGCTCGGAGGCCCAGGGGCTGACGGTCAACGACGCGATCATGGAGCTGATGGTCATGGTCCACGCGGCCAAGCACGCCTCCGCGCACCGGATCATCGCCGTGACCCCCTGGTACGGCTACTCGCGCCAGGACAAGAAGTCGGCCCCCCGGGAGCCGATCACCGCCCGGCTGGTGGCCGAGCTGCTGGAGACGGCCGGGGTGGACCGCGTGGTCACCATGGACCTCCACGCGGGCCAGGTGCAGGGCTTCTTCTCCCGCCCGGTCGACCACATGACCGCCATGCCCATCCTCACCCAGTACGTGCAGGACAACCTCGGGCGCGAGGGCCTGGTGATCATCGCCCCCGACGCCGGGCGAGTGAAGCTGGTGCGCAAGTTCGCCCAGAAGGTGGGCGCGCCCTACGCGCTGCTGGAGAAGGAGCGCCCCGCCCAGCAGGTCGCCGAGATCGGCTACGTGATCGGCGACGTCAAGGACAAGGTCGCGGTGATCGTCGACGACATCATCGACACCGGCGGCACCCTCAGCGCCTCGGCCCAGACGGTGCTCGACGAGGGCGCCCGCGAGGTGCACGCGATCGCCACCCACGGCGTGTTCTCGGGCAAGGCGTTCGAGACCCTGGGCGCCTCGCCGCTGTCCTCGATCACGGTCACCGACACCGTGCCGCTGGCCGCGGGCGCCCCGGAGCACATCCAGGTGCTCACCACCGCCGACATCCTCACCGACTCCGTGCGCCGGATCTTCACCGACGACTCGGTCTCGGAGATCTTCCAAGGAGAGAATCAACTCTTCTAGGGGGCCAAGGCGGTCGCAGCCCGAGCGCTAGACTGGCCCGTCGCATGGCAGCCCAACGTCCCTCCCTGGCAGTGCAGGAGCGCCCCGAGCGCGGCTCGCGTGAGGCCCGCCGCCTGCGCCGGGCCGGCTTCGTGCCCGGCATCCTGTACGGGGCGAGCCATCCCGATCCCGTCGCGTTGAAGGTCGGCGCGCTGGAGTTGCGGCGTCTGCTGGCCGACGGCGCAGCGTTGTTCGACGTGAAGATCGGCGGCGACCGCTCGGTGCCGGCCATCCTCAAGGACCGCCAGGACCATCCGGTCCGGGCCGAGGTGATGCACGTCGACTTCCTCGAGGTGCGCCTGGACGAGAAGATCCAGTCCACCGTGTCGGTGGAGCTCACGGGGGTCGAGGAAGCGCCCGGCGTGACCGAGGGCGGCGTGCTGGACCTGGCCACCCGCGAGCTGAACATCGAGGCGCTGCCCACCGCGATCCCCGAGCACATCACCGTGGACGTGTCTGACATGGAGATGGGCGCCACGCTGCTGCTGTCCGCCATCAGCGCGCCCGAGGGAGTCGAGTTCCTCGACGACCCGGAGGAGACGGTGGTGGCCACGGTGATCCTGCCCACGGTCGAGGAGGAGCCCGAGATCGAGGAGGAGACCGAGCTGGTGGGCGAGGAGGGCGAGCCCGCCGAGGGTGCCGAAGGCGACGCCTCCACGGAGTCCGGCGAGGGCTCCGACGACACCTCCTCCGAGTAGCGCGCATGGCATTCCGGGGCGACCGGGGTCCGGGCGGCCGGGTCGACTGGCTGATCGCCGGCCTGGGCAACCCCGGGGCCCAATACGAGCGCACGCGCCACAACGTGGGCTTCGAGGTGGTGGCGCTGCTGGCCGAGCGCTGGGGGCTGCCGCGGGGCAAGAAGCGCTACGCCGGCCTCTACACCGATGGGCGCACGGGCCCGGGCGGACCGCGCGTGGGCCTGCTGCTGCCCCAGACCTTCATGAACGAGGCCGGCAACTCCGTCGGCCCTGCGCGCGGCGCGCTGGGCGTCGAGGACCTCGGCCGGGTGGTGGCGGTGCACGACGAGATCGACCTGCCCTTCGGCCGGATCGAGTCGCGGCTGGGCGGTGGCCTGGCCGGCCATAACGGCCTCAAGTCGCTCAAGCGCGGCCTGGGCAGCCCCGACTTCCGGCGCGTCAGGGTGGGGGTGGGACGGCCCGACACGACCGACCCCGAGATCGTGTCGGCCTACGTGCTGGGGCGCTTCGCCGAGTCGAAGGCCGAGGTGCGCGAGCTGGTCGGGGCCGCTGCCGACCAGGTCGAGCGGCTGGTCCAGGGCTAGGCGCGCAACAGCACGCCGCGGCTGACCAGTGCCCGGGTGATGTCGGCCACGAGCTCCCGGGGGTCGGTGGGGCTGGTGGGCAGCGCGGAGGCCAGGCCGTCCAGGGCGTCGGCCGGCGTACAACCCCCCAGCAGTCCCATCAACACGGCGGTTGCCGCGGGGCCGACGGTGTCGCTGAGCCCGACGCTGTCGTCCAGCGCCACCGAGACCGTGTCGTCGGCGTACTCGCCGCCCGCGTGCACGCGCTGGCTGGCCACGCTGTGGCCGTCCACGAGCTCCAACGGCGTGCGCAACAGCTCCTCGTCGTCGCAGTCGGCCAGCCACTCGGCCGCGTCGAGCAACCGCACCACGTGCTCGCAGGCCGCCCCGCGCGGGCCCGTGGCCATCTCGTGGTGGATCATCAGAGGCGGCTTGCGGGCGGTCCGGCGCAGGGTCACCGCGCCGGTGGCCAGGGAGGCGATCCCCTCGCGCTCGAAGTGCTCGGTCCAGCGGTCCAGCGCCCGCCCCTGGGCCTCGGGGTCGTCGCGCAGGAAGGCGTTCCACTTGGCCGCGTACTCCAGTGGGGTCTCGGTCAGGTGGTGCAGCAGCAGGGCATCGCAGCCCGAGTCGGCCAGCCAGCTCTCCAACGGGGCAGCCCACGATTCGAAGGGCTGGTGGACCCAGTTGACCAGCAGCTGGGCCATGCCCTCGGGGGCCAGCACGGCGGCCGCGCCGGTGAGCGCGACGCGCGAGACCTCGTCGCGGCCCAATGTGCCGTCTCGGTAGGTCAGGCCGTCCTCCGGCGAGATGGCAAACGGCGGGTTGCACACCACCAGTCCGAAGCGCTCCCCTTCCACCGGGTCGAAGAAGGAGCCGGTCCGGAACTCCACGTTGTGCACATCGCTCAACTCGGCCGATAGCGCACCGTAGGCGAGCGCGCGGGGATTCACGTCGGTGGCCACCACCCTGTCCGCGTGCTCGGCGGCCAGGAGCGCGTGCACGCCGCAGCCCGTGCCCACGTCCAGCGCCGCCTCCACCGGGAGGCGCGGGGTCAGCGCCGCCAGCGTGCGCGCGGCCGAGCTCAGCCCGAGCACCACGTCGGCGTCGGGGGCGGTGGTGCCCAGCCGGTCGTGGACCAGCAGCAGGCCCTCGAAGGGAGTCACCTGGACCGGGGCCCGCAGCCCATCGCCCTCGGCCACCAGCCAGCCCGTGGCGGTGAGCATGTCCACCGACAGCGGAGCCAGCGCCGGCCCGGCCCGATCCGCAGGCACCGCCACGCCGAGCAGGAACAGCCGGGCCAGCACGGCCAGGTCGTCGTCGCCGAGCGTACGGGCCTGGACGGGGGCGGTCCCGGGGTCGGTGTCCACCTCACCGCCCAGGGCCACCATCAGCCCGCCGGTCGAGTAGTTGGCCCGTTCGAGCAGCCCGCGCAGCGCGGGGGCCGTGGAAAGATCCGGCACGGGCGGGCTCATCCCGCGCCGACCCTAGCTGCCCCAGGGTGGGCGCCGGCGCCAAATAGAATCGGAGCCAGCCGCGCGGCACCGCCGGGCGGCCGCTTGCCGTGCCTATGTCGCTTCGCCAACTGCTCACCTACGCTCACGAGGACCCCGCGCTCGATGCGCTGGCCGAGTCCGCGCGCTCGGCGCCCCAGCGGGCGTTCGTGTCCTCCAGCCTGCGGCCCTACCTGCTGGCGGCCCTGGCTGACTCCGACCGGTCCCGCCCGGCACTGATCGTGGCCGGCGACGACCGCCAGGCGCGCGACCTGGCCGCCGACCTCAAGCAGTTCCTGCACCCGCGTCCGGTGCGCCTATACCCCTCGCGCGGGGTGCAGTACGAGTCGCACCTGTCGCCGCCCCCGCACCTCGTGGGCCTGCGAATAGCCGCCCTGGACGCGCTGCTCGAGCCCGAGGCCGCCGACGACGACGGGCACGGCGCCGCCGTGGTGGTCGCCGGGGCAGTGGCCCTGGCCGAGAAGGTGCCCGATCCCGAGCTGCGCCCGCACGGCTTCCACATCCGCAAGGGAGAGCTGCTCGATCTGGACGAGACCTCGGCCCAGCTGGTGGCCTGCGGCTACCACCGGGTCGACCAGGTCGAGGAGCGCGGCCAGTTCGCTCTTCGCGGCGACATCCTCGACGTCTACCCGGCCACGGAGGAGCGCGCCGTGCGCTGCGAGCTGTTCGACGTGGAGGTCGAGCGGCTCACCTTCTTCTCCACCTTCACGCAGCGGTCGCTGGAGGAGGTGGAGTCGGTGGCCATCGAGCCGGCGGCCGAGCTGGCCCCCGAGCACCGCGAGCTGGCCGAGATCGCGGCGAGCAGCGAGGAGGGCGAGCGCCCGGACGTGGCCGAGGTGCTGCCCGTCGACCGGTTCGCCGACGTGCTGTCGCTGCTCCCGGAGACCAGCCTGGTGGCCGTGGCCGCCGAGGAGGAGCTCGCCCCGACTCTGCGCGACTACTGGGACGACGTGACCGCCTCCTTTCACGATCGCGACGCCCACCATCTGTACGTGGAGCCCGGGCAGCTCCAGGAGGCACTGGCCGCCCGCGCCTCGATCTCGCTGTCCTCGATCTCGGGCGACCAGCCGCACTCCTTCCGGGCCCAGGCCGCCGATACCGCCGCCCGCTCGCTGCGCGCCGCCGAGCCCGAGCTGGAGAAGCTGATCCGGTCGGGCTATCGCACGATCGTGGCCTGGGCCCGCCAGGGCGAGGCCGAGCGCGCCGCCTACAACCTGGACCGGGTCAAGGCCGCCTTCCTGGACGGCAAGCCCGCCCCGCACGACCCCGGGCTCTCGTTCGCCGCCTCCAGCCTGCGCGAGGGCTTCCTCTCGCCCCAGCTCAAGCTGGCGATCATCCCCGAGCACCGGCTGCTGCGCCGCCGCCGCGCCGAGCAGCCGGCCGGCCCGCGCACCGGGGCGGGGGCGATGGCGTCGTTCACCGAGCTTCGCGCCGGATCGGTGGTGGTGCACGAGGACCACGGTGTGGGCCGCTTCACGAGGTTCGAGACCAAGACGGTTGGCGGCATCACGCGGGACTACCTGGAGCTCGAGTTCCGCGACGGCGACCGCGTGTTCGTGCCCTCGGATCAGATCCACAAGATCTCGCGCTACGTGGGCGCCGAGGCCGGCGCGGTGCAGCTCTCCAAGCTGGGCGGCAAGCAGTGGGAGCAGCAGAAGCTGCGCGCCCGCCGTGCCGCCGAGGCCCTGGCCGGCGAGCTGATCAACCTCTACGCCGAGCGCAAGCGCCGCGCGGGGTACGCCTTCCCACCCGACTCGGAGTGGCAGGTGGAGTTCGAGGGCGCCTTCCCCTACCGCGAGACCCCGGACCAGCTCGACGCGATCGAGGCCGTGCGCTCGGACATGGAGGAGGCGCGGCCAATGGACCGCCTGATCTGCGGTGACGTGGGCTACGGCAAGACCGAGGTGGCCCTGCGCGCGGCGTTCAAGTCGGCCGCCGACGGCAAGCAGGTGATGTTCCTGGTGCCCACCACGGTGCTGGCGCAGCAGCACTTCGGCACCTTCGTCGAGCGCCTGCGTGACTACCCGTTCCGGATCGAGGTGGCCTCGCGCTTCCAGTCGACCGCGCAGACGCGCGCGGTGCTGAAGGACTACGAGGCGGGCAAGGTCGACATCCTGGTTGGCACCCACCGGCTGCTCTCGCGCGACGTGCGCCCCAAGGACCTGGGACTGCTGATCGTGGACGAGGAGCAGCGCTTCGGCGTCAAGCAGAAGGAGCTTCTGCGCCAGCTGCGCCTGCGCGTGGACGTGATCAGCCTGTCGGCCACGCCGATCCCGCGCACGCTGCAGATGTCGCTGGCCGGCCTGCGCGACATCTCGGTGATCGAGACCCCGCCAGAGGGCCGGCGCCCGGTGCGCACCTACGTGGGCGAGTACGACGAGGAGCTGGTGCGCCAGGCCATCCAGCGTGAGCTGGAGCGCAAGGGCCAGGCCTACTTCCTGCACAACCGGGTCGAGTCGATCGAGGAGACGGCCGAGGGCGTGCGGGCGATGGTCCCCGACGCGCGCGTGGCCGTAGCCCACGGCCAGATGGAGGAGAAGCAGCTCGAGCAGGTGATGCTCACGTTCCTGCGCGGCGAGGCCGACGTGCTCGTGTGCACGACGATCATCGAGTCGGGCCTGGACATCTCCGCGGCCAACACGCTGATCGTCGAGCGCGCCGACGACCTCGGGCTGAGTCAGCTCTACCAGATCAGGGGCCGCGTCGGCCGCTCCAAGGAGCGCGCCTATGCCTACCTGCTCTACCCCTCGATGGCCGCCCTGACGGGGGAGGCCTCGGCCCGGTTGGCCACCCTGTCCGACTACACCGAGCTGGGCTCGGGCTTCAAGATCGCCATGCGCGACCTGGAGATCCGGGGCGCCGGCAACCTGCTGGGCGACGAGCAGTCCGGTCACGTGGCGGCGGTGGGCTTCGAGTTGTACGTGTCCATGCTCGACGAGGCGGTGGCCGCCCTGGCCGCCGACTCCGCCGAGGAGGCGCCCGAGCCCGTGCGCGTGGATCTACCCGTGGACGCCTACGTGCCGGGTGACTACGTGCCCTACGAGGCGGCCAAGATCGAGATCCACCGGCGCGTGTCGGGGGCCAAGGAGGTGGCCGACCTGATCCTGCTGCGCGAGGAGCTCGAGGACCGCTTCGGCCCGCTGCCCGAGCCGCTGGACAACCTGATCCGGCTGCAGGACGCGCGCATCAAGCTGGGCCGCGCGGGAGCCCGGACGGTCGACTTCGCCGGCGGCCGGCTGTCGGTGGCGCCGATCGACCTGGACTCGCGGCGGGTGAAGATCCTGCGCGAGCGGATCCCCGAGGCGATGTACGAGTCCGGCCGGAGCACCGTGCGGGTGCGGGTGCCCGAGGAGGCGGAGCTGCGCTTCCGGGCGGTGGTCACGGCGGCGGAGGCCATCCTGGAGGCGGCGTCCACGCCGGGTGACTAGCGCCGGCCACCGCCGGGGCGCCACCTATTCCAAAACAGTCGCTACCATCCGCCGCTGCCGCGCCGGGGCCGTTCGAGCCGATCTGTTCGGCGGCCGTTCTGGGGCGCGCTTGAGACTTCAGTCCTAGACCACGGGAAATGACCTTGCCTCGACTCACCCCTTCACGCTCACTCGCGACCTTCGCCCTGGCCGGCGTCTGCGCCGCCGTAGCCGCCGGCTGCGGCAACGGCGTGCCCGCCAACAGCGTCGCGAAGGTGGGCGACTCCAACATCACCAAGGACGAGTTCAACCGCTGGCTCAAGAACGCCGCGTCCGGCCAGTCGCAGGGTGGCACCGCCGTCGTCCCCGATGCCCCGGACTTCAAGAACTGCACGGCCACCCTGAAGAAGCAGGCGGCTGCTCAGAAGGGCGCCCCCAAGCAGCCGGACGCCGCCCTGAAGAAGCAGTGCAAGCAGCAGTTCGACTCACTCAAGGGTGAGGTGATGCAGTTCCTGATCCAGGCCCAGTGGGTGCAGCAGGAGGCCAAGAACCGCGACGTGAAGGTGTCCGACGCCGAGGTGCAGAAGTCCTTCGACGACCAGAAGAAGCAGGCCTTCCCCAAGGCCGCGGACTACAAGAAGTTCCTGGCCAGCTCGGGGATGAACGAGAAGGACATCCTCTACCGCGTCAAGCTCGACCAGCTCCAGACCAAGCTCACCCAGAAGGTGACCAAGGACAAGGTCAAGATCACCGACGCCGACATCCAGGACTACTACAAGAAGAACAAGGCGCGGTTCGCCCAACCGCCGCGTCGCAACCTGAACGTGGTGCTCACCAAGACCAAGCCCAAGGCCGACAAGGCCCGCAGCCAGCTGGACGGCGGCAAGAGCTTCAAGACGGTGTCCAAGTCGCTGTCGATCGACCAGGCCTCCAAGGCCCAGGGCGGCAAGCTCCCCGACCTGGTCAAGGGCAAGCAGGACCCTGCGCTGGACAAGGCGGCCTTCGCGGCCAAGAAGGGCAAGCTGGAAGGGCCCGTGAAGACCCAGTTCGGCTACTACGTGTTCGAGGTCACCAAGACCAAGCCGGCCTCGCAGCAGTCGCTCGCCCAGGCCAAGGACACGATCCGCAACCTGCTGCGCTCCCAGCGTCAGCAGAAGGCGCTGGACTCCTTCGTCAAGGACTTCCGCAAGAAGTACAAGGAGAAGACCAACTGCGCGAAGGACTACCGGGTGGCGGAGTGCAAGAACGCCCCGAAGAGCTCCACCAACACCGCCCCCGGCGGCGCGGCCCCGCAGGGCGGTGCGGCTCCGCAGGGCGGTGCGGCTCCGCAGGGAGCGGCTCCGCAGGGAGCGGCCCCACAGGGAGCGGCCCCGCAGGGAGCGGCCCCGCAGGGAGCGGCCCCGCAGGGTGCGGCTCCCCAGGGTGCGGCTCCCCAGGGAGCGGCCCCGCAGCCGCAGCAGGCTCCCAGCAGCCCCACGCCCCAGCCGGGCCAGTAGGCCCGACCAACGTGGCGCACCTCCGCGGATAGGCGACGTGGCCGACCCCGCGGCGGCGCTAGCCCGGCTGGACACGATCACGCGGCGGCTGAGGGTCGAGTGCCCGTGGGACCGCGAGCAGGACGAGCGCTCGATAGTGCCCCACACCGTGGAGGAGGCCTACGAGCTGGCCGACGCCGCGCACTCGGGCGACGACGCCAAGCTCGCCGACGAGCTGGGCGACGTGCTGTTCCAGGTCTACTTCCTCTCCCTGCTGATGGAGGAGCGCGGCGCCGGCAGCCTCGAGGGGGTGGCCGACGAGCTGGTGGCCAAGCTGGTCCGCCGCCACCCGCACGTGTTCGGTGAGGAGGAGGCGAGGACGGCGTCCGACGTGGTCGAGACCTGGGGGCGCGTCAAGCGCGACCAGGAGCGCGGCGGCGTGATCTTCGGGGAGATAGCCCCGACGCTGCCCTCGACCCTGTACGCCAAAAAGGTGCTCAAGCGGGCACGGGCCGCCGGCGCGCCCGACCCGGAGGGCGAGGGCCACGGCGAGGCGCTGCTGGAGGCCGTCCGCGCCGCGGTCGACGCCGGCGCGGACCCCGAGCTCGAGCTCAGGCGGGCTGCCGATTCCTATCGCGAACAGGTAGAACGCCGGGGCACATGAGCGAGATAGCGCAGGTACACGCCCGGCCCATCGTCGACAGCCGCGGCAACCCCACGGTCGAGGTCGAGGTCACCCTCACCTCCGGCGCCTTCGGCCGTGCCGCCGTACCCTCGGGCGCCTCCACGGGCGAATTCGAGGCCGTGGAGCTACGTGACGGGGGAGAGGCCTGGGGCGGCAAGGGCGTGGGCCAAGCGGTGGGCCACGCCAACGGCGAGATCGCCACCGCCGTGAAGGGCCTGGACGCCCACGACCAGGCCGGCCTGGACCGCGCGATGATCGATCTGGACGGCACCCCCAACAAGGGCCGGCTGGGGGCCAACGCCATCCTCGGCGTGTCGCTGGCTGCCGCCAAGGCCGCCGCCGCCGACTCCGGCCTGCCGTTGTGGCGTCACCTGGGCGGCGAGGACGCGGGCGTCCTTCCCGTGCCGATGATGAACGTGCTCAACGGCGGCGCGCACGCCGACAACAAGGTCGACTTCCAAGAATTCATGGTCGTGCCCGCCGGCGCCCCCACCTTCGCGGAGGCCCTGCGCACCGGCGCCGAGGTGTTCCACGCCCTGAAGAAGACGCTCGGCGCCCGCGGACTGGGCACGGCGGTCGGCGACGAGGGCGGCTTCGCCCCCGACCTGGGCTCCAACGAGGAGGCGCTGCAGGCGCTGATCGAGGGCATCGAGGCCGCCGGACATACACCGGGCGAGGACGTGGGCATCGCGCTCGACCCCGCCACCAGCGAGATCTACGAGAACGGCGTCTACCGCCTCGAGCACGAGGGCCGCGAGCTCTCCTCCGAGGAGATGGCCGCCTACTGGGCCGACATGTGCGAGCGCTACCCGATCCTCTCGATCGAGGACGGCATGGTCGAGGACGACTGGGACGGCTGGAAGGCCCTCACCGAGCGCCTGGGCGATCGCCTCCAGCTCGTGGGCGACGATCTGTTCGTGACCAACACCGAGCGCCTGGGCAAGGGCATCGAGCTGGGTGTGGCCAACTCCATCCTGGTCAAGGTCAACCAGATCGGCACGCTCACCGAGACGCTCGACGCGATCGCCATGGCGCGCGCGGCCGGCTACACGGCGGTCATGTCGCACCGCTCGGGCGAGACCGAGGACACCACGATCGCCGACCTGGCCGTGGCCACCGGCTGCGGCCAGATCAAGACGGGCGCGCCGTCGCGCTCCGATCGGGTGGCCAAGTACAACCAGCTCCTGCGGATCGAGGAGACGCTGGGCGACCGAGCCAGCTACCCCGGCCGCGGCGCCTTTCGGTCCTAGCCGACCCTCTGCGGAAGGAACGGCCGGGACGGCCACGAAGATGCGTGCGTGGCCGCAGCCTCCACGACCGCTTCCGCGCGCCGTCCTCGGGCCCGGCCCAACTCGTCCGGAGTGCGCTGGGACAAGATAAGCCGCATCGCCCTGCTGGGCACGCTCGGGGTGATCCTGCTGCTCTACATCTCGCCGGCCAAGCACTGGTTCGAGCAGTCGCGCACGGCCGGCGACCAGCGCCAGCAGCTGAACGACCTCACGCGCGAGAACACCAAGCTCAAGCGGCGCGTGACCACGCTCAAGGACCCCGCCGCGCTCGAGGCGGAGGCCCGGCGCCTGGGCATGGTCCGCGAGGGCGAGCGCTCCTACGTGATCGAGCGGCGCTAGGCCGCCTCAGGCCCTGAAGTGCATGCGGCCACCGGCGTAGTCGGAGGCCTCGCGGGCGTAGCGCGCGAACGCCACGTCGACGGCCGTGACGGCGTCGGAGCCCATGAAGCGGCGCTGGGCGATGTCCTCGGCCCATTCGGTGCCGCCGGCGTAGAGCTCGGCCAGCTCCCCGATCTCGAAGGAGGACCCCAGGCGCCTGCGGATCTCCTTCAGGACCTCCCAGACGGCCGACTCGAGGCCGGCTTGGTCAGCGGGGGACAGCTCGCGGAGCCTGCGCTCCCCGTCCTGCCACTGGAACATCGCGTTGTCGAGAGCGGGGTGCACCCCACTTGAAACTAGTCCTCCGAGGACTCGCCCGCGCGCTCGATCACGATCCGGTCGGCCTCCACGGTGACCGTGACCGGCCGGTGTCCGGCCCAGTGCTCGGCGTACACGGGGTCCTCCTTGACGGAGGCGTCGAGCCACAGCCCGTAGCCCTCCTCGCCGTGGTCGAAGGTGCCCTCGAGCGCCTTGCGCTGGCGCTGGCGTCCCCGGCCCCCGCGCCGCCCTCGGCGCCGGCGGCGGTTGGCTGCGCCGTCCTCGTCGGCATCGCCGCCGTCCTCGGACTGCGAGTCGGTCGCCGGCTGCTCGTCGGCTTCTGCCTCGTCGGCCTCTGGCTCGTCGGGCTCCTCGGCCTCCGCTTCGAGCGCCGCGGCCACGAGCGCCTCGTCCTCGGCTCGCAGGTCGGGCTCCTCCTCGTCGACGCGCGGACCGAAGAGGTCGGACTCAACCGACACGGTCTCCTCGGGCGGGGCCAGGTCGTGCTCGGACTTGAAGGCCGATATCTCCTTGACCGACACGTCGAGCTGGTGGGCGATCCAGGCGTCGGTGCGACCCTGTCGCACCCAGGTCCGGATTTGGTTGAGCTGTGGTTTGAGGGATCTGCGTGCCAAGAGGCGGGCAGCCTACCAACGCGCGGCGGCTACTCGACCCGTTCGCGCGCCAGATCCAAGACTGATGTGGCACATCACGGGGTAAGGGTCATACTGAACGCTTCTCGATGTGCGGCCCCGTTGCGGAGGCGCGGCCGCGAAGCCCGGGAGGGGGGCCTGAGTGCTGGTACTGACCCGCAAGGCAAACCAAAGCATCATGATCGGCGACGGCATCCAGGTCTCGGTGCTTGCGGTGATGGGGGAGAAGGTGCGGATCGGCATCGAGGCCCCTCGGTCAGTGCCCGTCTTCAGACAGGAGGTCTGGCTGGAGATCCAGCGCGACCGTGCTGAGAGCGAGTCCGACGACGGGGCGGCCGACGCCAAGGCGGTCCAGGATGCCCTGGACGGCCTGAAGTCCTCCGACTAGCTCAGCTGGCGATGTAGGCCAGCGCCTGGAACATCACCAGCGTGACGATCACGGTGGTGGTCAGGATGGCCAGGCACAGCAGCGCGAAGCGGGTGGTCCCGGCCTTGTGCACCCGCTCCACGCGCCGGGCGCGCGAGCGGTGCACGGCCTTGCGCCGCAGGTCCTCGCGGCGCACGACGGAGTCGGCGGCTTCCTCTCGGAACTCCGCCTCGAACTGCGCGAGTGACTGCCTCATCCGCATAAGCGCTTGCAGACGCTACCAAGGGACGAAATCGTGCAGAGGCGCGGTTGTCCCGAACTACGCGATCGTGATCGCCTGATCCAGGTAGACGTCCTGGATCGCGTGCAGCAGCTCGACGCCCTCGTCCATCGGGCGCTGGAAGGCCTTCCGGCCCGAGATCAGGCCGGACCCGCCGGCGCGCTTGTTGACCACCGCGGTGCGCACCGCCTCGGCTTTGTCGGACTCGCCCGAGGACGCCCCACCGCTGTTGATCAGCGGGATCCGCCCGCCGTAGCAGTTGAGCAACTGGTAGCGGGTGAGGTCGATCGGGTGGTCGGTGGTGAGCTTCTCGTAGACAAGCTCGTTGGTCTGGCCGAACTTCTCGTCGCCCTCGTTCATCACCGTGAAGCCGCCGTTGTTCTCCGGCAGCTTCTGCTTGATGATGTCGGCCTCGATCGTGACCCCGAGGTGGTTGGCCTGACCGGTCAGGTCGGCCGAAAGGTGATAGTCGGTGTCGCCCTGCT
>JBBREO010000025.1:0-30518 GCA_038202855.1 Solirubrobacterales bacterium | reverse complement strand
CTGGTGCTTACCTGCGGCGCTCCGCGTCGCGCGGGAGCGCCTGAGTGGGGGTATCGGGGTGTCCACGGCTGGTTGTCCTGGCCTCCGGTATGGGCACTCCCGGATCCCGCCCCCGCCCCTAGGAGACCAGCCCCAGCTTCTGCACGGCCTCGCGCTCGTCGGTGAGCTCCTTGGCCGTCTTGTCGATGTACTCGCGCGAGGTGTCGTTGAGCTCCAGGCCCTCGACGATCTTCCACGCGCCGCCCGAGGTGGTGACCGGGAACGAGGAGATGATGCCCTCGGGTACGTCGTAGGAGCCGTCGGAGGGCACGGCCATGGAGACGTAGTCGCCCTCGGCGGTGCCGTTCACCCAATCGTGCACGTGGTCGATCGCCGCGTTGGCCGCCGAGGCCGCAGAGGAGGCGCCACGCGCCTCGATGATCGCCGCGCCACGCTTGCCCACGGTGGGGATGAAGTCGTCGCGCAGCCAGGCGTCGTCCTGGCCCACGGCCTCCCACGCGTCCTTGCCGCCCACCTTGGCGTTGAACACGTCGGGGTACATCGTGGGCGAGTGGTTGCCCCACACCGCCAGGTTGGTCACCTCGCCCACGGGGGCGCCGGCCTTCTTGGCCAGCTGGGTCATGGCCCGGTTCTGGTCGAGCCGGGTCATGGCGGTGAAGCGCTCGGCGGGCACGCCGTCGGCGTTCTGCTGGGCGATCAGCGCGTTGGTGTTGGCGGGGTTGCCCACCACGAGCACCTTCAGATCGTCGGCCGCTCCGGCGGCCAGCGCCTCGCCCTGGGGCTTGAAGATGCCGCCGTTGGCCTCGAGCAGGTCCGCGCGCTCCATGCCCTTGCTGCGCGGGCGCGCGCCCACGAGCAGGGCCACGTTCACGCCGTCGAAGGCCTGCTTGGCGTCGTCGAAGATGTCGATCCCCGACAGCAGCGGGAAGGCGCTGTCGTCCAGCTCCATCGCGGTGCCCTCGGCTGCCTTCACGGCGTCGGGGATCTCCAGCAGGCTCAGGTGCACCGGGGTGTCGGGGCCCAGCAGCTGGCCGGAGGCGATGCGAAACAGCAGGGCGTAGCCGATCTGACCGGCGGCGCCGGTCACTGCGACCTTTACGGGGGAGTCAGGCACTAGAGGTTCATCTCCTTCTGAAGGTTCTGGTCGACCGAGTCCAGGAACTCCTGGGTGGTCTGGTATCCCTGATCTCCGCCCACGAGCAGGGCCAGGTCCTTGGTCATCTTCCCGGACTCGACGGTCTCGACACAGACACGCTCGAGCGTCTCGGCGAACTCGGTCACGTCCGGGGTCTCGTCCAGGCGCCCGCGCGCAGCCAGGCCGCGGGTCCAGGCGAAGATCGAGGCGATCGGGTTGGTGGAGGTCTCCTTGCCCTGCTGGTGCTGGCGGAAGTGGCGGGTTACGGTGCCGTGGGCGGCCTCGGCCTCGACGGTCTTGCCGTCCGGGCTCATGAGCACCGAGGTCATTAGCCCCAGCGAGCCGAAGCCCTGGGCCACGGTGTCGGACTGCACGTCGCCGTCGTAGTTCTTGCAGGCCCACACGTAGCCGCCCTCCCATTTCATGGCGGAGGCCACCATGTCGTCGATCAGCCGGTGCTCGTAGGTGAGTCCCGCCTGATCGAAGTCGTCCTTGAACTCCGCCTCGAACACCTCTTGGAACAGGTCCTTGAAGCGGCCGTCGTAGCGCTTGAGGATGGTGTTCTTGGTCGACATGTAGACCGGGTAGCCGCGGTCGAGGCCGTAGCGGAACGACGCCCGTGCGAAGTCGCGGATGGACTCGTCGAGGTTGTACATCGCAAGCGCGATGCCGGGGCCCGGGAAGTCGAAGACGTCGATCTCGATCGGCTCGCCGTCGTCCTCGGGCTGGAAGTTCAGCGTGAGCTTGCCCTTGCCGGGGATGAGCGTGTCCTCGGCCCGGTACTGGTCGCCGAAGGCATGGCGGCCGATGATGATCGGCTCGGTCCAGCCGGGCACCAGGCGGGGCACGTTGGAGATCACGATCGGCTCGCGGAAGATCACGCCGCCGAGGATGTTGCGGATCGTGCCGTTGGGCGAGCGGTACATCTCGGACAGGCCGAACTCCTCCACGCGGGCCTCGTCGGGGGTGATCGTGGCGCACTTCACGCCCACGCCGTGCTCCTTGATGGCGTTGGCGGCGTCGACGGTGACCTGGTCCTTGCTCTCCTCCCGGCTCTCCATCCCCAGGTCGTAGTACTTCAGGTCCACGTCCAGGTAGGGAAGGATCAGCTTCTCCTTGATGAACTCCCAGATGATCCGGGTCATCTCGTCGCCGTCCAGTTCGACGACGGGGTTCTTCACCTTGATCTTGGCCACTGGGCTCCTCGCTAGGACGTGTCCGGGCGCCGCACCTTAACTGCCAAGATGAGCGTGTGTTCGGTGGTGGCTCGATCAAGCTGGCGCGCGTCTTCGGCGTGCGCATCGGCGTGGAGCCGAGCTGGTTCTTCGTCCTGTTCCTGATCATCTGGTCGCTGTCGGGCTACTACTCCGACGCCTTCCCGGGCGAGGGCACCAAGGCCTTCGTGCTCGCGGTGATCTCGGCGCTGCTGTTCTTTCTCAGCGTCCTGCTGCACGAGCTCGGCCATGCGGTGGTGGCCATGCGCAACGGGATCGGGATCTCGGGCATCGACCTGTGGATGTTCGGGGGCGTGGCCAAGATGGAGCGCGACAGCGACTCCGCGGGAGTCGAGTTCCGGGTCGCCGTGGCCGGTCCACTGGTCACGCTGGCCATCGCGGCCGCCTGCTTCGGGGCGGGCACACTGCTCGCGGGCTCGGGCGACGTGGCCGACTCCGCCGTGTTCAACTCCTCCTCGAGCGACGCGGTACTGCAGGTGCTCGGCTACCTGACCTTCATCAACGCCGTGCTGCTGCTGTTCAACCTGATCCCCGGGTTCCCGCTCGACGGCGGCCGGATCGCACGGGCGATCGCCTGGAAGGCGACCGGCGATCGCGCCCGGGCCACCCGTTTCGCCGCGCGCCTGGGCCGGGGCTTCTCGTGGCTGATGATCGCCGCGGGCGCCTATCTGCTCCTGGTCCGGGGCGACTTCGTGAGCGGAGTGTGGCTCGGCTTCGTGGGCGTCTTCCTCGGCCAGGCCGCGCGCGGCGCCGCGGCGCAGTCCGAGCTCACCGGCCGCATCGAGGGCCTGCGCGTGTCCGACGTGATGGACCACGAGCCCGTGGCCGTCCCCGCCGAGCTGACCCTGGACCGGGCCCAGGAGGAGTACTTCTGGCGCTACCGCTACCCGTGGTTTCCGGTGGTCGACGCCGACGGCCGGCTCGTGGGGCTGGTCACCCAGGACAGTGTCGACGCGCTGCCCGAGCCGGTGCGTGCTGGACGGACCGTGTCCTCGGTGATGGCCCCCGACGGCGACGCGGCGGCCAGCCGGCTTCGAGTAGGAACCGAGGAGCCGCTGGAGTCGCTGCTCTCCCTGGACGGCCTGGTGCGCCTCGGGGCGATCATGGCCGTGGACCGCGAGGGCCGGCTGCGGGGGATCGTGACCGCGGATCAGGTCCGCCGGGCGCTCCAGCCGGCGGCCTAGAGGCCCATCTCCTCCGGGCTGGCCCGCACCGCGATGGCCCGGGTAGCCCCCCCGGCCCGTACACCAGGAGCAAGGCGGCGTCAGCTAGAGTCGCCGACGCTTCACCGATTACCGCACGACGCGGAATCGGTGGCACGTTTACCCCCTGACCAATGCCCCAGCACGACGTCCTCGTCATAGGAGCCGGCCTCGCCGGCCAGCGCGCAGCCCTCAGCGCAGCGGAGGGTGGTGCATCCGTAGGGATCATCTCCAAGGTCCACCCGGTCCGCTCCCACTCCAACGCGGCGGCGGGCGGCATCAACGCGGCCCTGAACCCCGAGGACTCCTGGGAGTCGCACGCGTTCGACACGGTCAAGGGATCGGACTACCTGGGCGACCAGGACGCCATCGAGATCATGTGCCGGGAGGCCCCCGATGAGGTGCTCCAGCTCGAGCACTGGGGCGTGACCTTCCACCGCAACGAGGAGGGCAAGCTCGGCACCCGGGCCTTCGGCGGCGCCTCGGCGGCCCGCACCTACTACATCGCCGACATCACCGGCCAGGCTCTGCTGCACGTGCTCTACGAGCAGCTGATGAAGCACGACGAGGTGGACCGCTACGAGGAGTGGTTCACCACGGCACTGGTCCGCGACGACACCGGCCGGATCGCCGGCGCCGTGACCCGCAACATCCGCGACGGCTCCTTCGAGCTGTTCACCGCCAAGGCCGTGATCCTGGCCACCGGCGGCAACGGGCAGATCTTCAACCCCTCCACCAACGCCCTGATCTGCACGGGCGACGGGATCGCCATGGCCTACCAGGCCGGCGCCCCGCTGATGGACATGGAGATGGTCCAGTACCACCCCACAACCCTGGCCGGCATCGGGCTGCTGATCACCGAGGGCGCCCGGGGCGAGGGCGCGCACCTCTACAACGCCGAGGGCGAGCGCTTCATGGAGAAGTACGCGCCCAACAAGATGGAGCTGGCCTCGCGCGACGTGGTCTCGCGCGCCGAGCAGACCGAGATCGACGAAGGCCGCGGCTTCCCCGACGGCACGGTAGCCCTGGACATCACCGTGGTCGGCGCCAAGCGCATCCACGAGTCGCTGCGCGAGATCGTGAACGTGGGCCGCGACTTCGCGGGCACCGACATCACCAAGGAGCCCATCCACATCAAGCCGGGCAACCACTACGTGATGGGCGGCATCAAGACCGACGTGAATGGCCAGACCGACATCCCGGGGCTCTACGCCGCGGGCGAGTGCGCGTGCGTATCGGTGCACGGCGGCAACCGGCTGGGCGCCAACTCCCTGCTGGACACGCTGATCTTCGGGCGCCGCTCGGGCGCCCACGCCGCCAAGCAGGCGCGCAGCATGAGCATGCCCACCCCCGCCGGCGAGGAGCTCGAGCGCGAGCGGCAGCTGATCACCGAGATCACCTCGCGCGATCGCACCGGGCGCCGGATCTCTGAGATCAAGGCCGAGATGGGCAAGGTGATGGACGCGGACGTGTCCGTCTTCCGCGAGGAGGACCGCCTGCGCAACGCCCTCGAGGTGGTCAAGCGCCTCCAGGAGGAGGCCAAGACCGTGTCGGTCGACGACAAGGGCGCGATCTTCAACCAGGACGTGCTCAGCGCCCTGGAGCTGCGGTTCATGCTCGACAACGCCGAGTGCATCGTCATGGGTGCGCTCGAGCGCAAGGAGAGCCGCGGGGCGCAGTACCGCACCGACTACCCGGAGCGAAACGACGAGGAGTGGCTCAAGCACATCAACCTCACCGCCAACGGCGGCGACGTGCCCGAGATCAGCTACTCGGAGGTGACCATGACCCAGTGGGAGCCAGAGGAGCGGAAGTATTAATGAGTGAGACCTACACCCTGAAGCTGCGCCGCTACGACCCCGAGTCCGGGGAGGCCGCGTACTGGAGCGAGTACGAGGTCGAGCAGGACCCGGAGCGCTCGGTGCTCCAGGGCATCCTCGACGTACGCGACGGCGAGGACGGCTCGATCGCCATCCGCTGCTCCTGTCGCGCCGCCATCTGCGGCTCCTGCGGCGTGCGCATCAACGGCAAGTCGGCGCTGGCCTGCAACACCCAGCTCGGCGAGGCCCAGGCCAAGGTCGGCGCGGGCAACCCGATCGTGGTCGAGCCGATGGGCAACATGCCGGTGCTGAAAGACCTGATCGTGGACATGGACGCCGTGCACTGGAAGAAGATCCAGCGCGTGGTGCCTTGGCTGCTGCCGGAGGGCGATCCGCCCGAGCGCGAGTACATCGTGCCGGCCGAAGCGATGATCGACGTGACCCAGTCGATGGCCTGCATCCAGTGCGGCGTGTGCGTGAGCGCCTGCCTGTCGCTGGAGGTGGACCCGGAGTTCGTGGGGCCGGCCGCCTCAGCCAAGGCCTACCGCTTCGTGGGCGACCCCCGCGACGGGCAGCACGAGGAGCGCCTGCGCGACCTGGCCGAGGACCCCCACGGAATCTACGACTGCACCCACTGCTTCGCGTGCATCGAGGTCTGCCCCAAGGACGTGGCCCCCATGAACCAGATCATGCGGCTGCGGCGCAAGGCCACGGGCGACCACGAGATCAAGGACAAGAACAACGGATACGGCCACGAGCATGCGTTCCTGAACATCGTGGAGCGCTACGGCACCCTGCACGAGCCCCAGCTCCTTCCCCGCTCGTTCGGTGACGGCTCGCTGATCCGCGGCCAGACCGAGCCGGGCGCGGTCAAGCAGCTGATCGAGAACTTCCCCACGGTCGTCCGCGCGCTCAAGGCGGGCAAGGTGCCGCTCAAGCCCAGCACCGTCCTGCATCCGAAGCTGCCCGACCAGAAGAACGTCCGAAAGATCTTCAAGGAGATCGAGTCCAAGGACGAGCGACTCGAGATCAACATGTACATCATCGGTGAGAACGCCGAGGACGAGATGCAAGGCAAGTCCGAGGAAAAAGGTGAGGCGTGATGCCGAACAACCCCATCAGAACGCGGGGCCGGAAGCCCCGCGGAGGTAATCGATGAAGCTCGCTTACTGGCCCGGCTGCGTATCCCGCGGCTTCACTCCGGAGCTGCACGGCTCCATGGCGCTCGTCGCCCCCAAGCTCGACCTCGAGCTCGTGGAGCTCGACCGCGGCAACTGCTGCGGCGCCGGCGTGATCGCCGAGCACAACCAGGAGCTGGTCGACACGCTGAACGCGCGCACCTTCGCGCTCGCCCAGGATGTGGAGGGCGCGGCGGGGATGATGAACATCTGCTCCACCTGCCAGGGAGCCCAGTCGGAGTGCCAGCAGCGTCTGGACGCCGACAGCGACTATCGTCAGCAGGTCAACTCGCACCTGGGCGACGAGGGGATCGCCTACGAAAAGAGCGCGGAGTGGTGGAACAAGAACTTTCTCTGGCTGTTGGTCGAGGAGATCGGCCTGGACAGGCTGCGGGAGAAGGTGGTGCGGCCGCTCGAGGGCCTGCGCGTCGCCCCGTTCTACGGCTGCTACATCGTGCGCCCCACCGAGCGCCTGGGCTACCGCGAGTACCCCAACCGCGACAAGTACCTCGAGCACCTGATCGAGGTGCTGGGCGGCCAGTCGGTGCTCTACGCCGGCAGCCACAAGTGCTGCGGCTTTCCCGTGATCACGATGAACCGCACCACCTCGCTGCGTCAGGCGGGACGCCACCTTGCCGACGCGATCGACGCCGGCGCGGATTGCCTGGTCACCCCCTGCCCGCTGTGTCACCTCAACCTGGACATGCAGCAGCCCGAGGCGCAGAAGTTCGTTGAACGCGACCTCGACGTCCCGGTGCTGCACCTGCCCCAGCTGGTGGGTCTGGCTCTCGGGCTCGAGCCCAAGGAGCTGGGCATGGACAAGCACGTGGTCAAGACCGGCGAGGTGCAGCGCAAGGTGCGCGCGCTCGCCGCTGCCTGAGCGAGTCCCACTGCCAGATTCAAGCGGCCGGTGGCCGTGGTCGAGGGGAAAGACATGCGCGCCGGGCGCAGACTGATCCTTGCCGCCATCGCGTCGCTGGCCGTGGCCACGCTTGTCACGGCGGCCGTCGTGGCGGCGCACGAGAGGCACAGCGCCGACCGCCAGAGGGCGGGTGAGGCCAAGCGGGCGGGCGCCGATCTGGAGAGCCGGTTCGCGCTCAACCTCCAGGCGCTCGGCACCATCCAGGGCCTGTTCAGCGCCTCCGAGCGCGTGACCGGCCGGGAGTTCGACACCTTCGCCCATACGCTGCTGCCCGACTCTCCGTCCTCTTCAACCTTCCTGGTCACGCGCGTGCCGGCCCAACTGCGCCGCTCCTTCGAGCGCTCGCCGGGTAGCTCCCCGATCCGCGAGCGTGCGGGTGGCCGGCTGCGCCGGGCGGGGACCCGGCCGGAGTACTACCCCGTCTCCTACCGCTACAGCCCCGTCCCCGGCTATGCGCACAAGCTGCCGGTCGGGCTCGACCTGAACGCCGATCCGGTGCGCGGCCCGGCGCTGCGCGCCGCCCGCGACGACGGCTCGGCCCACACCACGCGGCCGGTCGAATTGACCGAGTCCGGCCGCCGCGGGCTCCTGCTGTTCCTGCCCATCTACACGACGGGCGCCCCGACCGCGACCGTCGCCCAGCGGCGCAGCGCGCTCAAGGCGCTGGCCGTCAGCTCCTTCGAGGCCACTGGCCTCGGCGACGCGGTACGCAGGTCGCGCGGCCCCGACGCCCAGCTCCAGATCTACGACGGCCCGCGGCGGATATACGGCCCGGCGGGAAAGCTCGCCGACGCGGCCGCGTCCAAGGTTCGAGCGGCGGGGCGCGAGTGGACCGTCCGGGTGAAGGCGCCGGTCAAGGCCTCCGCGGCGCTGCCGCTCGCCATCCTGGCCGGTGGGCTGGCCCTGACGGCCAGCGTGGCACTGCTGCTGATCGGCTTGGGCCGGCGCGAGCGCTACGCGCAGGACCTCAGCGACCGGCGCCTGGCCGAGCGTGAGCGCGCGGAGGGCGCGCGCCGCGCGGCCGAGGAGCGCTTCCGCCGCGCCTTCGAGGACTCTGGGGTGGGGATGGCGCTGACCGACGCCGAGGGCGGTCGGCTGCTGGACGTGAACGACGCCGTGTGCGCCCTGAGCGGCTACTCGCGCGAGCGCCTGCTCGAGCTCGCCCCGGCCCAGCTGGCCCACCCCGACGACGGGGAGACCAACAGCGCCGAGCTGCACGACGGCGACACCACGCAGTCCGAGCGGCGCCTGGTCAACGCGCTCGGCCAGCCGGTGTGGGTGATGATGTCCACCTCGGTCGTCCGCGACCAGGACGGCCAGGCCACCCACCAGATCCTCCAGGTCCAGGACCTGTCCGAGCGCAAGCGCTACGAGGGTCAGCTCGAGTACCTGGCCAACCACGACCCCCTCACCGGGCTCTTCAACCGCCGCCGGTTCGAGGACGAGCTGTACACCGCGTTCTCGGTGGCCCGCCGCGAGCAGGACAGCGGAGCGGTGATCGCCCTGGACCTGGACCACTTCAAGTACACCAACGACTCGCTCGGCCACAGCGTCGGCGACCAGCTGATAGCGCGGGTGTCGGGCCTGCTGGGCGAGCGGCTGGGGCCGCGCGAGGTGCTCGCCCGGCTCGGGGGGGACGAGTTCGCCGTGCTGCTGCCCTCGGCCGACCGCACCCGGGCAGAGGCGCTGGCCGAGGACCTGCGCCTGACCATCCGCGCCGGCGCCGTGGTGGCCGGGGAGCGCGGCCAGGTGGGCACCACCGCGAGCTTCGGCATCGCCATGTTCGGCGGCGAGGCCGGCAACCCCACCGCCGACGAGCTGCTGGCCGAGGCCGACATCGCGATGTACGACGCCAAGGAGGCGGGCCGCGACCGCTGGACCGTGTTCAGCCCGGCCTCGCGGGGCACGGGCATGGCCGGCCGGCTGGGCTGGGTGGAGCGGATCCGCGAAGCCCTGACCGACGACCGCTTCGTACTGCACGGACAGCCGATCGAGAGCCTCAAGGACGACCCCCGCCCGCGCTACGAGCTGTTGCTGCGGATGCTCGACGACCACGACGAGCTACTGGCACCCGCCTCCTTCCTGCACGTGGCCGAGCGCTTCGACCTGATCCAGGAGATCGACCGCTGGGTGGTCGGCCAGGCGATCGACCTGCTCGCCGAGCTGAAGGTGGCCGGCGTGGAGGCCGTGATCGAGGTGAACGTCTCCGCCAAGTCGGTCACGGATCCCGCGCTGGCCGAGCTGCTTCGCACCCGCCTGCCCCAGAGCGGGATCGATCCCTCCGGGCTGGTGTTCGAGATGACCGAGACGGCCGCGATCGTCAACCTGGACCGCGCCAAGGAGTTCGGCGCCCTGGTGCAGGAGCTGGGATGCGAGTTCGCCCTCGACGACTTCGGTGCCGGCTTCGCGTCCTTCCACTACCTCAAGCACTTCGCGTTCGACTACCTGAAGATCGACGGCGAGTTCATCGAGCAGTTGCCCCACAGCGCCGTCAACCGGGTGCTGGTGCGCTCGCTGGTGGACATCGCCCGTGGGCTGGACAAGCTCACCATCGCCGAGTTCGTGGAGGACGAGCCCACCCGCAAGCTGCTGCAGGAGCTGGGCGTGGACTATGCCCAGGGCTTCCACGTCGGCCGGCCCGGCCCGATCTCGGCCGCGGACATCGTCACCGGGCTGCGCGCGCCCGCGCACTGAGCGCGGCAAACGGGTCCAGAAAAGAGAAAACCGGCCCAATGGCCGGTCTTCCTCTCCGACAGGCGTACCCCACGTCCGCCCTACAAGTTCGAACGAGCATTGTGGCCCAGCGGGCGCTCACGCTCTTCCCCTGCTCAGAGGGATATTGGGGTGAAGCCAAGGGGGATACGCGGGCGAGTTGTCTCCCCCGCCCCTCACCTCATAGACTGCGCCCATGAAGAGCACCGTGAGCGTGGTCCTGGCGAAGTTCGAGGATCTCGTCGCCCTCGGACTGACCCAACTGGTCACCGAGGACTCGAACCTGGAGCTGAGAGCCGACCGGGTGGCCCCGTCCACGCTGGAACGCGCGATCCACCAGCACGAGCCCGACGTTGCCGTGCTCAACTTCGGCTCGCTGACCAGCCCCGCTCAGGTCTTCCAGCTTCACCAGACCTTCCCCAAGACGCGGCTGGTGGTGCTGGCCAACCGGCCCACCGCGGCCGAGTGCAACCAGATGCTGTCCTTCGGCGCGACCGCCTGCCTGTCCAAGGAGACTCAGGGGCGCGACGTGGTCAACGCGATCCACCTGGCCTCCCGCGGCATGCACGTGCTCCCCCGCTCGGCCGCCGCCGGCGGGTCCGACAGCCTCGGCTTCCAGGGCTCTGACCTGCTCACCCCGCGCGAGGCCGACGTGCTCGAGCTGCTCCAGGAGGGCGCCACGAACGGGCAGATCGCCCACAGCCTCTCCATCGGGCTGGAGACGGTGCGCACCCACGCGCGGAACATCTACCGCAAGCTGGGCATCTCCTCGCGGCGCGACCTGGCCCGGCTGGCTCGCCCCGAGGGACTCGTGGCCTCCAACGCCCGCCAGGCCGCCGTCCCCCAGACCGAGGGCACGACCACCCCGCTGGTCTGACGTCGCGCGCTCAGGCCGCGGCGCCGCGCAGCAGCCCGCGTCCGACGAGCAGCTCGGCAACCTGCACCGCGTTGGTGGCCGCCCCCTTGCGCAGGTTGTCGCCCACTATCCACAGGTTCAGGCAGCGTGGGTGTGAGTCGTCGGCGCGGATGCGCCCGACCAGCACCTCGTCCTGGCCGGCGGCGTCGATGGCGAGCGGGTAGAGGCCGTTGGCCGGGTCGTCGATCACCTGCACCCCCGGCGCGCCACTGAGCAGTTCGCGACACGCATCGGGCGACAGCGGCTCGCGGGTCTGCACGTTCACCGACTCGGAGTGGCCCGTGTACACCGGCACCCGCGCGCAGGTGGCGGAGATGCCGATGTCCCGATCGCCGAGGATCTTGCGCGTCTCGGCCATCATCTTGCGCTCCTCGGTGGTGTAGGCATCGCCCTCCTTGAAGGTCTCCACCTGGGGGAGCACGTTGAAGGCGATCTGGTGCGGATACACGGAGGGCGTGGGCAGCTCCTTGGCGTCGACCACCGCGGCGGCCTGGTCGTGCAGCTCTTCGACCGCCCGCTGGCCGGTGCCCGACACCGACTGGTAGGTGGACACCACCAGCCGCTCGATGCCCACGGCGTCGGCGATCGGCTTGAGCGCCACCACCATCTGCATCGTCGAGCAGTTGGGGTTGGCCACGATGCCGCCGTGCCCGTCGACCGCCTCGGGGTTGACCTCGGCCACCACCAGCGGCACGTGGTCGAACATGCGCCAGTAGGACGAGTTGTCGACCACCACGGCGCCGGCGTCGGCGAACTTCGGCCCCCACTCCTCGCTGACCGAGCCACCCGCGGAGAACAGGGCCAGGTCGAAGCCCGCGATCGCCTCGTGGGTGAGCTCCTGCACGGTCAGGGTCTTCTCGCCCCAGTCGATCGTGCGCCCGGCCGAGCGCGGCGAGGCCAGCGCCACCACCTCGTCGGCGGGAAAGTCGCGCTCACGCATCACCCCGAGGATGGTGGAGCCCACGGCGCCGGTGGCGCCCACGACGGCCACGCGCACGTCAGCTCACCACCGGTCGGTGGTCGCCACGGACGTCCTCGCGGTGGATCGTCCCATCGCCCAGCTCGAACGCGGCGTGCAGCTGGCGGACGGCCTCCTCCACGTGCTCCTCGCGGATCACGCACGAGATCTTGATCGGCGAGGTGGAGATCATCTCGATGTTCACGCCGGCCTGGCCGAGCACGCTGAAGGTCTTCGCGGCCACGCCGGGGTGGCTCTTCATGCCCGCTCCCACCACCGAGACCTTGGCCATGTCGGGGTCGCTGGTCACGGCGCCGATGCCCAGCTCCTCGCGGACCGCCTCGAGCGCTTCGATGGCCGTGGGGAGGTCGTCGCGCGGGACGGTGAACGACATGTCCGCGCGCTGCTCCTTCGGAAGGGAGGTCTCGCCCGGAGGGCCTACCGGAATGGGCTCGTTCTGGATGATCATGTCCACGTTCATGTTGCTGTCGGCCAGCACCGTGAGCACGCGACCGGCGATGCCGGGCCGGTCCGGAAGGGCGGTCAGCGTGATCCGCGCTTCGTCGGTGGAATGGGTGATTGCGGTGACTAGCGGTCGTTCCATGGTCACGTCCTCGGACTGTACGAAGGTACCCGGTCCGTCATCGAAGCTGGACCGGCAGTGGATGGGCAGGCCGTGGTTGCGCGCGTACTCCACCGAGCGCAGCTGGAGCACGCCGGCCCCCGAAGCGGACATCTCGAGCATCTCCTCGAAGGAGACCACCGCGAGCTTGCGCGCGTCGGGCACGATCCGCGGGTCGGCGCTGAACACGCCGGCGACGTCGGTGTAGATCTCGCAGACGTCGGCGCCCAGGGCGGCCGCCAGCGCGACCGCGGTGGTGTCCGAGCCGCCGCGGCCCAGCGTGGTCACGTCGGAGTCGGTCGACACGCCCTGGAAGCCGGCCACCAGCACCACCTTGCCCTCGTCCAGGGCGGCGGCGATGCGGTCGGCGCGCACGTCCAGGATGCGTGCCTTGGTGTGGGAGGTGTCGGTCAGGATCCCGGCCTGGGAGCCGGTGAGCGAGATCGCCTCGTGCCCGAGATCGTTGATCACCATGGCCGCGAGCGCGCAGGAGATGCGCTCGCCGGTGGAGAGCAGCATGTCCATCTCGCGCGGGTGCGGGTGGTCGGAGACCTCGTAGGCCATTGACACCAGCTCGTCGGTCGTCTTGCCGCGGGCGGACAGCACCGCAACCACGCGCGCGCCCTGGTCGGCCGCCTGGGCCACCCGCGAGGCGGCACGCTTGATCCGCTCCGCGTCGGCCACCGAGGTGCCGCCGAACTTCATCACCACCGTCGGGGCATCGGGTCCGGACATAGCCGTCGCAGGTTAGCGTTCGCCTTCTGCGCGACCGGGCTCGAGATCCCTCCCTCCGCCGGGCCGCGATCGTGGTGGGGTTGACCCTGCTCGTGATCCTCGGAGGCGTGGTCGGGGGCCTCCTGGGCGGGGGCGGGGACTCAACCCACCGCGGCGCCACCGCGACCGTCCCGGCCGCCGGTCCGGGCCATCCAGGTGGTCCGACGACCAACCCCGCCGACGCCGTGCTCGCGCACATGTCGGCTCAGGACAAGGTGGCCCAGGTCTTCCTGTGGGGCTTCACCGGCCAGGGGGCCGACTCCTCCGTGCTGGCACGGCTGCGCGACCTGGACCTCGGCGGCGTGGTCGTCACCCGGCCCAACTACGCCGGACCGGCGGGGCTACGCGACCTGACCGGGCAGCTGCGCCGCGCGGCCGCGGGTGCCCACCACGTGCGGCCGTGGGTGATGGCCGACCAGCCCGGCGGCTCCGAGTTCAACGCCCTCCCCGGGCTGCCACCCACCACCGCTCCGGCCGACCTGAACGACGCCCGCCAGGGCGCAGCCGAGGCCACGGCCGCAGCGCGCACCCTGCGCGCGCTGGGCGTGGACGGCGTGCTGGGACCCGTGCTCGACGTGGCCCCGGACGACAACGTGGCCGTGGGAGCGCGGGCGTACTCCGACGACGCCGCCGAGGTGGCCGCCTACGCGCGCAGGACCGCCGCGGCCTATCGCAGCGAGCGCGTGTTCTCGGCCCCCTCCCACTTCCCGGGGCTGGGCTCGGCCACCCAGTCGGCCCAGCAGGGGCCGGCCAGCGTCAGCCTGTCGGCCGGCCAGCTGTCGCGGCAGGATCTGCGGCCGTTCAGGGCGGCCGTCGACGACGGCGCGCCCGGCGTGGTGGTGTCCAACGGGCTGTACGTCTACGACGATTTCGTCACCCCCGCGTCGCTCTCGCACAAGGTGATGGTGGACGTCCTGCGAAAGCGGCTGGGCTTTCGCGGGATCGCGGTCACCGACGACCTGACCGATCCGGCGGTGACCGCGCTCGAGCCACCGGCGCGGGCGGCGGTGGAGGCGCTGAAGGCCGGCGCGGACATGCTGTTCCTCTCGGGACCGGCCGGCGACCAGGAGGCCGCCTATGCGGCCGTGCTCCGCGCCGTGCGCAAGGGGGCGATCTCGCGCGGCCGGCTGGACGAGGCCGCGCGGCGGGTGCTGTCGGTCAAGCGCGACTACGGGCTGCTGCGTCCGCCGGGCTAGCTCATCGACAGGCCCGGAAGACCTTCCTCAGCTTCACCAGCCGTCCGTCGCGCAGGCGCACGGTGGCGCGGACGGTGTGGCGGCGCGAGCCGCGACTGCCGGGCCGGTAGACGATCCGGCCGAGCGGCGGGCGAGCGTCCAGCGACCGTCGCACCCGGCGATGGCCGAGGCGGAAGCGCGCTCGCCGGGCCAGCCGGCGATCGCGCCCGGCCACCGTGGCGCGCACGCGGCCGGCGCGGCAGCGGCGGTGGCGGCGATCGCGCGCGCCGCGCGACTTCAGCGCCAGGGTCAGCCGCGGCTTGGCGGCCCTTGTCTGGGCCCGCTCGACGCGGTGCAGCCGCGCGATCAGCTCGCGGTAGACCGCGAACGCCGGCTTCTCGCGATAGTCGCTCGTGAACAGCCCGAAGTGCTGGAAGGGCTGCGGGTCCGCGGTGTCGCCGTCACGAAGGTTGAACCAGCGGTAGTCGGTCACGTTGTAGGTGCCGCGGAAGTCGTCGACCGCGGTGACCATCGTGCGCAGCACGTCGGCCTGAGTCGCCTCCGACCGCCCGGGGTAGGTCGGCCAGCCGTTCTCCTCGATCTTCATGGGGATCGACGCGGGGATGCCGGGTATCGCCGCGAAGCAGCGCAGCGAGCTCATGCCGTTGACCATCCCGTCGCGCTCGCGCCCGGGCGCCTCGGCGGGCGGGAACACCGTGCCGGGGTAGGCGTCGAGGCCGATCCAGTCGACCGCCTGGGCGAACGCCGACCCGCCCTTGTCGCGCAGGGAGCGCCAGAAGCTCTCCTCGCTCGCCGGGTCGAGCCGGTAGGCCCAGTTGAAGCCGATCGCCAGCTGGCCGTAGCCCCGCGCACGGGCCTCGTCCTTGGCCGCGATCACCCCCTGCACCAGCGCGTCGCGGGCCCCCTGGTAGGCGCCGTCGGAGGAATCGCCCGAGACGGTGAAGTTCACCTCGTTGGCTATCTGGAGCCCGACCACCCGCGGGTTGGCGCCGAAGCGGCGCACCACCTCGCGCACGTGGCGGGTCCACGCCCCGATGTCGCCCTCCTGACCCGGGCCGGGGTGGTAGCGCACCTGCAGCTCGACCAGGTAGCCCTGGCGGGTGAAGCGATCGGCCAGGGCCAGGTAGTGCTGGAAGCCTGCCTCGCCGTCGGACCAGAAGAAGCGGTTGAGCCGCAGCACGAAAGCGCCGTCGGTCGGACGTAGCCGGCTCAGCGCCGAGTCGGTGCGGGCCGGCTGCTCGGGCGCGGCGGCGGCGGGCGCAGGGCCGATCTGTCCCGCCTGGACCAGCGGGCCGATGCCGAAGCGAAGCGCGGGCCCGGGCCTGCGAGGCACCGCGTCTGCGCTCACGTCGCCGGTGCAGGACGGCGCGTCCGCTGCGCGTGCGGCGGCGGGCACCAGCAGGCAGGTCAGCGCCGCGCCCACCACGATCGCCACCCTCGCTCCCACGCGCCGATCCTACGACGGCGCGCAGCGAGCCGCGCCGCTATGCAGCGTGCGCCCGCGCTCGTCCACGAAGGCGTAGCGCGCCCGACCCGCAGTCAGGGTGAGCTTCAGCGCCCCGAAAGCCGCGGACGTGCCCCACGCCACGCGCCGATCGGGGTGCAGCGGATAGCGCTCGTTGCCGCCCGCGCCGGCCACGAGCTCGGTGAGCCCGGCGCGGCGCCGGAGCTCCTGGAGGTCGTGATCGTGGCCGTTGAGCACCAGTCGCGCCCGGCCCGCGAGCCCGTCCCACAAGGGAGCCACGTCGCTCGAGTCGCCGTGCAGCCCGGCGCTGTAGCGCGGTCGGTGCCAGAAGGCCAGGCGGCAGCTCCCGCCCCCCCTCACCTTCGAGCGCAGCCAGCTCGCCTGCTGCCGGGCCAGCGATCCACCCGCCTCGGAATCGAGGCTGAGGATCGTCCAGCCGCCAGCGCGGAAGGCGTACCAGCGGGGGATCGGACGGCCCAGCGCGCGGGCCCAGTAGGGCGCATAGCCCTGCGCGCGGTTGCCCGCCTCGTGGTTGCCGAGCGTGGGTGCGGTGCGCCTGGCCAGCGCGCCGTAGAGCGAGGCGTAATTGCGGTAGTCGCGCACGCTGCCGTCGGGGTACACGTCGCCCAGGTAGAGGAAGAGCTCGGGCCGGGCGCGGGTGACCAGCGAGGCCACGCGCCGGGCGGACGCCGAGCCCGCCACCGAGCCGTCACCCAGCGCCCAGACGTGAGCGACCCGGCCGGTCGGCGGTGCTCTGAAGGAGGCGCCGGGGGCCGCGGGCGTGGCGGCCGCCGATTCCCGATCGCCGCCGTCACCACATGAGGCGAACGCGGCGACCAGCACCACGGCGAGCATCGCTGCTGGGCAGATCGCCCTCACCGAGCCGAGGCTAGCTGGGCGGAGGCGCGGGCTCTAGAGCTCGCGCCGCGTGCGCAGCGCCCGGCCGAGCGTGATCTCGTCCGCGTACTCGAGGTCCGAGCCCACGGGCAGGCCGCTGGCCAGCCGGCTCACCGTCACAGCGGGCGCGCGCTCGCGCAGCTCGTCGGCGATGTAGAGCGCGGTGGCCTCGCCCGTGGTGGTGGCGTTGGTGGCCACCACCACCTCGCGCACGCCGTTGGTGGCCGCGCGCTGGAGCAGCTCGGCCAGGTGCAGATCCTCGGGGTCGACGCCGTCGATCGGGGAGAGTGCGCCGCCGAGCACGTGGTAGCGCCCCCCGAACTCGTTGGTGCGCTCGATCGGGATCACGTCGCTGGGCTCCTCGACCACGCAGATCAGGTGACCGTCGCGGCGGTCGTCCTGACAGATCCGGCAGGTGGCCTCGGTGGCCAGGTTGAAACAGATCTCGCACTGCCCGACGGTGGCCTTGACCTCACGGATGGCGTCGGCCAGGGCCAGCGCCTCCTCCTCCGGCGTGCGCAGCACGTGGAAGGCCAGCCGCTGGGCCGTGCGCTGGCCGATCCCGGGGAAGCGGGCCAGCTCGGTGATCAGCCGGTTGACCGGCGGCGCGAACGAGGAGTCGGACATCGGCGTGGGGCGGTGCGCGCTACAGGCCGGGGATGCCCAGGCCGCCGAGGCCGCCGCCACCACCGAGGCCGCCGGTGACGGCGCCCATCTTGGTCGCCGCCAGCTCCTGGGCCGAGCGCAGCGCCTCGTTGACCGCCGCCTGGACCATGTCCTGCAGCAGCTCCACGTCCTCGGGGTCGACCGCGCCCGGGTCGATGCGCAACTCGAGCACCTCCAGCTCCCCGGAAACCTTGACGGTCACCATGCCGCCCCCGGCGCTGGCCTCCACCGACTCGTGCTTGAGCTCCTCCTGGGCCTTGGCCATGTCGGCCTGCATCTGCTGAACCTGCTTCATCATCTGGTTCATGTTGGGCGGCTGGGGCATCAGCTGGTCTCTCCGTTCTGGGGTTCGTCCTCGAAGACCTCCTCGGCCCCGAAGTCCTGCTTCAGGCGCTCGAGCAACTCCTCTTCGCCGAGGGTCAGGCTGGTCGGCTTCTCTGCCGTCTCGCTGAGCTCGAAGGCCACGGCCAGCGCGGTGCCGGTTAGGCTGCGCAGCGCGCCGAGCACCAGCTCGCGGTTGGCCTCCGCCTTCTTCTTGTGGAAGCCCGCGTCGGCCGGGAAGGAGATCGTGAGCCGGTCGCCCTCCAGTGCCGAGGGCGAGGCGTCGGCCACTAGCGCGGCGACCATCGCGTTCTGCTGGCCAACGGCCTCGGCTACCGCAGGCCACATGCCCTTCACGCGCTCGAGGTCCAGGGCGGGCACCACCTCGGGCGCGATCGCCACCTCCACCTCGTCCGCGGGCTCGGCCGTGGCCTCGACGGCGGCGGCGGCCACCGCGGTCACCGTGGCCGAGCGCACGGCGCGCTCGATGATGGCCGAGTCGCTCTCGGCGGCCCCCGCGGGATCGGGAAGAACGGTCGGCGGAGGAAGGGACGCGGAGCCGCCCTGGGCTCCGCTCGCGGCCTCCAGGCGGTCGATGCGCTGCATCAGCGCCCCGACGGTCTGGTCGGCCTCGGGCTGGGTGGCCTTGAGCAGGGCGACCTCGAGCTGCAGGCGCGGCTCGGAGCCCTCGCGCACCGCGGCCAGCGCGGCGGCCAGCAAGTCGACCGCGCGCAGCAGCTCGCCCTGGGTGAGCGCCTCGGCCTGGGCGGCCAGGCGGTCGGAGTGCTCGGCGGTGACCGCGAAGGAGTCCGGAACCTCGCCGAGGGTCTGCACCACCAGCAGGTGGCGCAGGTGGGCGGCCATGTCGCGCATGAACTGCGCGTAGTCGCGACCGGACTCGGCAAGGGCCTGAACGGCGCGCAGCGCGGGCGCGGGGGCGCGCTGCACGAGCGCCTCGGTGGCATCGAGGATCAGGGTGGCGTCGGCCGCCCCGAGGGTGTCGAGCACATCCTCGAGCGCCACGTCGGTGCCGCCGTAGGTGACCAGCTGCTCGAGCGTGCCCAGCGCGTCGCGGAACGAGCCGGTGGCCTTGCGCGCGATCATGCCCAGCGCGGCGTCGGGGATGGTGATGCCCTCCTCCGCGGCCACGCGGCGCAGCACGCCGGCGATCTGCTCCAGCGACGGGCGGCCGAAGTCGAAGCGGTGGCAGCGGTCGATGATCGTGGCGGGGACCTTGTGCGCCTCGGTGGTGGCCAGCACGAACACCACATGCGGGGGTGGCTCCTCGAGCGTCTTCAAAAAGGCGTTCCAGGCCGCGGTGGACAGCATGTGCGCCTCGTCGAGGATGTACACGCGCCGCGCGCCGCCCATCGGGGAAAGGGACACGTTCTCGCGCAGCTCGCGGATGTCGTCGACCGAGTTGTTCGACGCCGCGTCCATCTCCACCACGTCGAGCGAAGTGCCGTTCATGATCGCCTGGCAGGCGGGATCCTCGGGCGAGAAATCGGTGCGCGGGCCGTCCTGGGCGTTCAGCGCGCAGGCCAGCAGCTTGGCCATTGAGGTCTTGCCGGTGCCGCGCGAGCCCACGAACAGGTAGGCGTGGTGGACCTTCCCGAGCTCGATCGCGTTGCGCAGCGTGCGCACCACGCTCTCCTGCCCGACGACCTGATCGAAGGTCTTCGGGCGGTGACGGCGGTAGAGCGAGAGCATCGGCCGACCCATGCTAGCCGGGGGCCGGACGCCGCTGCGGCCCCACCATCCGGGCCGCCGCCACTCCCCCGATCGCCCCGAACAGGTGCGCCTGCCAGGAGACCCCGGGGGTGGGCGCCAGGCTGGCCAGCAGCGACGCTCCCCACACCACCAGCACCACCAGGCCGAGGACGAGGTCGAGCGTGCGGCGGGAGAAGAAGAAGCGGGTGATCAGGTAGGTGGCGTAGCCGAAGACGATGCCGCTGGCCCCGATCGTGTCGGTGCCCGCCGGGGCCGTCAGCCACGTGCCCAGCCCGGCGACCAAGCCCACGACGATCGTCACGTAGACGACTCGCATGGCTCCGGCCAGCGCGATTCCCAGCCCCATGATCAGGAGCGGGATCGTGTTGCCGATCAGGTGGCCGAAGCCCGCGTGCAAGAACGGCGAGGTGACGATCCCAGGCAGGCCCTCCGGGTCGCGCGGCTCGATCCCGTAGGAGTCGAGGCGGTGATTGGCCAGCGTGTCCACGATCTCGGACACCCACATGAGCGCAACCAAGGCGAGCACCACACGCACGCCTTGCCCGACCGGCAGGGAGCGTCGGGGTCTGGGCGCGGCGGTGGCCATGGCTTTCATAGTGGACCGTGCACCCGTCTTCGTGACTGGTTCTCGGGCGTGCCCGCCGGATCTTGGCTCCGGCCAGGTTGGTCCGCGGCGCATGAGCGGGTCCGCTTAAGGCTGCTTCCTTCCGGACCTGACCTGGTTCGCGATCGCTCACCGCGCGGGACCCGGCCATCGACGCCTCGGTCCGGCGTACTGACCCCGAGAGCCTCGTCCCTATGACGGGAATTCAGCCCCGCTAGAGCGGATTGCGGGTTACAGGGCTCCGCTAAATCCCCGCCTAGCACGGTCCGGGGTTGATGCTAGCGGGCCGAGAGCCAGTCGACCGCCCGACGGGCGCCGAGCGGATCGATGTTGTGACCGGCGTCGGTCTCGTGGTAGTCCACCTCGGCGCCGCCCTCCTCCAGCGTCTCGCGCGCGCGGCGCGCGAAGTCGACGCCGATCACCGGATCCTGGCGCCCGTGCGCGATGAACACCGGCAGGCCGTTTCGGCCGGCCAGGTCGGGCTCCCACCCCTCGACGGTGGGCACGAACCCGGAGAACGCGAGGATGCCGGCCGGCCGGGGCCGATCGGGCCCCAGGCCCAGCGCGTAGCTCATCACCGTGCCCATGGAGAAGCCGCCGAGCACGGTGCGGTCGGGGCCGAGGCCGGTGCGCTCCCAGAGGTCGTCGTGGAAGCGGGCCAGGGCCGCGTAGGAGGACGCGAAGGTGTCCGGGTCGGGGTAGCCCACGCGGGGGACCACGTACCAGTGATACCCCGGCGAGCCGGGCAGGGTCAGCGGCGCCCGCGGGGTGACCACGTGCAGCCTCCGCTCGCGATCCAGCACGTCGGCCAGCCCCAGCAGGTCGTTCTCGTCCGAGCCGCGGCCATGGTGGAGGACCAGCAGGCCCGACGGGTCGCCGGCGGCGAGGCGTTCGCGATAGAGGAGCTCATCCACGGGCATAGGACTACAGGGTCATCGGCTCCGGGCTCAAGTATCTGAGCGCTTGACCCGATGCCTTGAAGGTGAGGGACGCCCCGATCCTGACGGGCATTGCGACGGTTGCCGTAGCGCTGGTGACCGGCTGCGGCGGCGAGCCCCCGCGCTCGGGGGCCGACCACGAGCGGGTCGTCCGGGTGGCCGAGCGCGACTTCCACATCTCTGCGCCCTCCACCGTCGACGCCGGCAAGGTGCGGCTGAGGGTGGCCAACAAGGGCCCCGACGACCACGAGTTCGTGGTGGTCCGCACCGGCTCGGGCCGCCTCCCCCTTCGTCGCGACGGGCTGACCGTCGACGAGGACCGAGTGGAGAAGGCTACCGTCGGCATCATCGAGCCCGCCCAGCCGGGCACGACCCACGACCTTCAAGTCCGCCTGCGGCCCGGCACCTACGCGCTGCTCTGCAACATGTCCGGCCATTACCACGGCGGCATGTCGCGCCGGCTGGTGGTCCGTTAGCCGTGCCCCGGCGCCGCTCGTTCAAGCCGCTGGACTCCTCCCAGGGGAGGTTCACGGTCGCCGCGATCCTGTGCACGTTTGCTCTGTTCTCGGCCCTGAGCGTGGGGCTGTCGGTGCGGGCGACCGAGGGCTCGCACCACCGCGCGACGGTGGTGCAGGTGGCCGCCCGCCAGCGGACGCTGGCGGAGCGCTACGTCCAGGAGGTCCTGCTTGTGCGCCAGGGCCAACGAGCAGACCCCGCCTACACCGGCGGCGTCCTGCGCGACAGCGTGGTGGCGCTGCTGCACGGCGGAACCGCGCCTGCGGTGAACGGTGATGACGACGCCACGCGACTGGCCCCATTCAAGGGCGCCCGTGTGCGGGCCCAACTCGAGCAGGAGCGCCGGCTCGCCGCCGACCTGACGGCCACGGGCGCCGCGATCCTCGCCGGCAGGCCGGCCCGGGGCCGCTTGACCGCCCACGAGCACGTGCGCGGAGGCGACCCGATGCTCCGTCTGCGCACCCTTGCCGCGCTCACCTCGAACGTCTCCCTGAACACCGCGCGCTCGATGGCCGCGGGCGCCGACAAGGGGATCAGCGACCTGATCACCATGCAGGTCGCGCTCGGGCTCGCCGGCCTGCTGGCCTCGCTCGGCCTGGCCTGGGCCCTGATCGCCGCCACGCGTCGCCAGACCGCCCACTTCCGCAGCCTCGTGACCTCGTCCACCGATCTGGTGCTGGTGTTCGGCGAGGGCGGGGTGCGCTACGTGAGCGCATCGGTCACCGAGATGCTCGGTCGCACGGACCACGAGCTGCTGGGCGAAGGCCTGGTCGAGCAGGTCCACGGCGACGATCGGGTCGCGCTGGAGACAACCGTCGCGCAGGGCACGTCGGACGGGGTGGTCTTCCGCATGTGCGACCGCTTCGGCGAATGGCGACACCTCGAGGCACGCGTGACCGACCTGCGCGGGGACCGCCAGGTGCAGGGCGTGGTGCTCAACGCGCGCGACATCTCCGAGCGCGTCCGGCTGGAGGAGCAGCTCACGGTCCAGGCCTTCCACGACGGCCTCACCGGCCTGGCCAACAGGGCGCTGTTTCGCGACCGCCTCAACCAGGCCTTGGCCCGCTCGGCCCGATCCCCCGCGCCCCTGGCCGTGCTGCTGGTGGACCTCGACGGCTTCAAGCAGGTCAACGACAGCCTCGGGCACGACGCGGGCGACCACCTGCTCCTGGAGGTGGGACGACGCTTCGACGGGGTCGTGCGTCCCAACGACACCCTGGCCCGGCTGGGCGGCGACGAGTTCGCCCTGCTGCTCGACGGGGCGGACGGACCGCGAGCCACCGCCGTGGCCGATCGGCTGCTCGAGTGCCTGCTCGAGCCGATCGAGGTGGCCGACCGGGAGCTGACGCTGAGCGCCAGCGTGGGGGTCGTCGTGCACCCCGGCGGAGCCGGCGACAGCGAGGTCCTGGTCAGGCACGCCGACGTGGCCATGTACGCCGCCAAGGCCGCCGGCCGCGCTCGCTGGGAGGTCTTCCACAACGAGATGGACCGCGAGTTCGGCGAGGACCTCGGTCTCGCCCAGGAGCTGCGAGTGGGGCTGCAGCGCGGCGAGTTCAGCCTCCACTACCAGCCCGAGGTCGCGATCGACAGCTCCGCGCTGGTGGGAGTCGAGGCGCTGCTGCGGTGGCAGTCCCCGTCGCGCGGCAACGTGCCGCCCGACCAGTTCATCCCCGTAGCCGAGGACACCGGCCTGATCATGCCCATCGGCGAGTTCGTGTTGCGCGAGGCGTGCGAGCAGACCGCGCAATGGCGACGGGCCGGGCTCCTGCCCGACAGCTTCGTGACCTGGGTCAACCTGTCGGGCAAGCAGCTCTCGGTCGGGGGCGTCCCCACCACGGTGCACGCGGCACTGGAGGCCTCGGGCCTCCCCCCGGAGTTCCTGGGCCTGGAGGTGACCGAGACGGCGATCGTGGAGGGCGGGGCCGCGGGCGAGCGGGCGCGCTCCGAGCTTCAGGAGCTGCACTCCGAAGGCGTGAGCCTGGCCATCGACGACTTCGGCACCGGCTTCTCATCGCTGGGTCAGCTGCGCCGCTTCCCCGTGGACGTGATCAAGGTCGATCGCTCCTTCATCCACGGCGTCGAGCACGACCCCAAGGACTCGGCGATCGCGGCCAACCTCGTGAGCCTCGCGCACGCGCTGAACCTCGTGGCCGTGGCCGAGGGCATCGAGTCCGACGGACAGCTCACCTCGCTCCGCAGCCTCGGCTGCGACCTGGCGCAGGGCTTCCTGTTTGCCCGGCCGGCCCCGGCGGATGTGGTGACCCAGATGCTCGCCGACGGTGGACCCCCCGTGCCCGGCGCCCCGCCCGCCACCGCCCCGGGGCGGCCGCATACAATCACCGCTCTCCCGGGCGCGTAGCTCAGTGGGAGAGCGCTCGCTTCACACGCGAGAGGTCGGTGGTTCGAAACCACCCGCGCCCATCCCCCGATTGCCCTCCATCTGGTTCCCCGCCCGCAGGGTTTGCGGTTCCCACGGACCGGACCTACCCTCTGGCGATGCCCCGCTCCTTCCTCCTGGTCGTGGCAACCCTCGCGCTCGTGGGCCCGACTTCAGCAGCGCAGGCCACGGGGTCCTCGCATCGACCAGCAGCGGCGGCGAGCTCGTTCATCTCATTCGGCGAGGCCAGGTACCTCACGAGGAAGCACATTCGGGAGGACGTCAGGTCCGCCGCGGACGACCTCATAGACCGACAGCTCGGAACCTGCCGTCGATCGTCTGCGGCTCGGGTGCTGTGCCCGTACTCGTACCACGCGTACTCCGACAGCGTCGATGGCGACTACCGGTGTAGGGGCACTCTTCGGGTGACCGCAGTCTCCTCCCGCACCGCGTACACCTATCGCCTTCGCGAGCGATGCAAGAAGCTATAGGGGCCTCGTGGCGGCGGGAGCATTTCGCTCTAGGGCGCAGCCTCTAGCTCACGGGGAGAGCGAGGGTGCGGTGGCTTGCGCCATCGCGTCCTTTGGCCTTGGCTTCATAGAGCTCCACGTCCACCAGGTGGAGGACGTAGTCCGGGGTCCACGTTCTGTCGCCGGGCGCACAGCATGTGAGTCCGCCGATGCTGGCGCGCGGCGTGACGGTCGTGTCGTGGGAGGGGATGCGGATTTCCCTGAGGGCCTGCAGCAGCTTCGTGGTCACCGCCTCCGCGGCGCCTTCCTTGACCTCAGGCAGCAGGAGGACGAACTCGTCGCCGCCCACACGGGCCACGTAGTCCGCTTCTCGCACCTGACGCCTGAGGGCGTGGCCGACCTCCACGAGCAGGGCGTCTCCGACAGCGTGCCCCCCGATGTCGTTGACCTCCTTGAAGCGATCGAGGTCGACCATCAGAAGGGCGAAGGGGCGAGCGTAGCGGTGCAGGATCGCGAGCTGGCGCGCTATCTCCTCGTGTAGACGCCGTCGGTTGTAGAGACCGGTGAGGGGGTCTCTCTCGGAGAGCCGCTTGAGCTCTTTTTCCAGCGCGCGCCGTTCGGCGTCGGCGCGTTCGATTGACCACCCGACGCGCCAGACGATCGGCACGATCAGGGCGATGAATCCAGACGCCAGGAGCCATGCCCCGGTCGTGGTGCCGTACAGGCCGGCGGCCTGCCCGGCGAGACGCAAGATCGCCAGGAGGAGAGTGCCCAGCACCGCTGCCGGCAGGATGCGGCGCACGAGGGTCCCACCGGCACCCTCGCTCGCCAGCAGGCGCATCGGTCCGCGGTCGGGCCGGGCGGCCATCAGGCCAAAGCCGAGCAGCAGGATCCCCACGGCGGTCGGAACAGCCATCTGGGTTTGCTTTGCGAAGCCATACAGGTTGGTCAGGCCTGCGAAGTAGCCCACGAGGGCCAGCAACGCCGCCGCGCCCGCAAGCAGGCCGATCACCGGTGTGACCGCTCTTCCAAGTCTCGTGTCGAGCACCAGCAGTCCGGCGGCGACCAGCGTGAAGCAGATGCTCGTGTTCAAGGCCATGCGACCCGGATGGACCGTCCCCACGGTCCCCGAGGGCTCATTGAAGAGGAAGAGATCCAGCCCGAGGTCGTGCCCGTGTACGTACTGGCTGAACACGGCGGCTGACAGGACGAACGCCACGAGCGTCACTGCTCGGAGAGCCGATTTATAGCGCCGACTGCCCGCTGCGGCCGCATACAGGGAGCTGCCGAGCAACATGAACACGAGCGCCGTGTTCGCCTTCATCGTGACCAACCCCGGTATGACGCTCTTCAGGGAGTCGACGCCCAGAATCCACCCCGCCATCGCCATCGCGCCGATCAACGCTGCGCTGACGGCGGCTATCGCCGACATCCGGCGCAGATGGTCTATGCGTGCTTGTCTTAATTCCATCGGGCGAGACCCGGCGCCAGATTGCGCCCGGCCTTGGGCGACCGCACAGTCAGGCGGATCAGGGCGTTGGAGGGCCTTCCCCCCAACGCCCCTCGCGCCTGGCTAGTAGTAGTGGCGTCGGCCTCCGACGGCGCGCCCCATCATGCCGAGGACCTCGAGGATCACCCCGACCACGATCAGGATGACGCCGATCGAATACAGGATGCTGATGCTGGCGACCACGCCGATGATGAGAAGGATGAGTCCGAGGATGATCATGAAGGCTCCTTCGTTCGAGTGATTGAGGGCGCGTCGGACGGCTGCAGCAGCCTCTACGACGCATCGGACAGTGAAACGCCGGTGACAGAGGAAGGTTCGCCGGTGACTACCCGCGGCGACTGGTGCCGCGTTGTGCGAGGAGGGCGCCGTCCGCTCGATTCACGAGGTCGTCGGGCGAGTCGCCGTCGCACAGCTCGGCGTAGCCGATGCTCACCGAGCTCGTGGAGCCCGCCAGATCCGAGCGGAGGCGACCAAAACGCGCCCGGGCCTCGGCCAGGGTGACATTGGGCAGCACGCACAGGAACTCGTCGCCGCCCAGCCGAATGAGCAGGTCGTAGGTACGCATGTGGCGCCGGAGGCCCTGCGCGACGCTGCGGAGGAGATCGTCTCCCGCCCGATGGCCGTCCTTGTCGTTCACAGCCTTGAGCCCATCCACGTCGATGAAGGCGGCGACGAGCCGCCCGTCGCTCTCCCTGCGTGCGCGGCCCATCTCGTTCGCAAGGTCCTCCAGCCCCACTCCCCGTCGTCGCGCGCCCGTGAGCTCGTCGGTGGCGGCGCGCTCGCGATCGTCCGCTGCGTGGTCGCGATCATCGGCGGAGTGCTCGCGATCGCCCTCGGCCCCGGCACGGTCACCCCCGGCGTGCGCTCGGTCTCCAGTGGCCTGCGCGCGATCTCGCGCCGCCCGAGCGCGGTCGTCCGCAGCTCGGGCCCGGCTCGCGCGGCCGCGTCCGCGCAGCTCCTCCACGCGCAAGGTATGCCGGTCGGCGACGTCGTCCTTGACATCCAGGTCCGTGGCCGCCCGGTCGTGCCCCTCGGCGAGCGAGTCGCGCAGCGCTGACGATTCGTCGCGGCGATCCGCAGAGGCGTCTCGCTCGCCGGCCGTGCTGTCCCGCCGGCGCGAGTCCTGCTCGCGCTCTTCGGTCTCCACCACGCGCTCAGGCGCGCCCCACTTCCCGTCTGGCCGAGGGTCCTTCACTCATCCGTCCTTTCCATCCCTGCCGACAGCTCTCGAACGGGCCGCCGGTCGGTAGGCAAGTTACGGCAGGCGACGGCCTGACTGCCCTTCGCCTAGGCCAGGCTGAGTACACCCAGTGCTCCCACCGACGCCGCGACCAGGGCGAGCGCGACGCCGGTCAGCAGGCGGCTCGTTCGCCCGATGACGTATTCACCCATCACCTCCGGGTCACACGCGAGGCGGCGCATGAACGGCAGCACCACGAGCAACAGCACCGCGTTGAGCGCCTGGGAGAGGAAGAGGATCCGCACCAGCGGAGCGCCCGGGATCAGCACCAGCGCCGCCGCGATGGCGGTCATGGACACGAAGCTGGCGTAGAACAGCGGCGCTTCCTTCAGGCTGTCGTTCACGTCGGCGGGCGCCGCGAAGGCCTCGGAGACCGAGTACGCCGTCGACAGCGGGACGATCGCGGCGGCGAGCAGCGCCGCTCCGACGAATCCGAAGCCGAAAAGCGTGGCGGCGAGGCTGCCGGCGACCGGCTCGAGCGCGCGCGCGGCATCGCTCGCGTCCTTGACCGTTATGCCCCGCACGTGAAGCGTGGCGGCGCAGGCGACGACTATGAACAGGCCGATGACGCCGGTGAGCAGGGCGCCGACGATCACGTCGATGCGTTCATTTCGGAGGTCCTCGACGCGCAGGCGCTTGTCCACCGCGTAGGACTGGATGAAGGCCAGGCCCCAGGGCGCCAGCGTGGTCCCTAGGGTGGCCACCGCCACGAGCACGGCATCGCGCGTGAGCGGGATGCCCGGCACGACCAGACCCCTGGCGGTTGCCGTCCAGTCGGGGTGGGCGAGCAAGCCGGAAAGGACGTAGGCGACGAAGACCCCGGTGAGGGCCAGCAGCACGTGCTCGACGCGATGAAAGGAGCCGCGTAGCACCAGGAGCGAGACCCCCACGGCCGCGAGCGGCACGCTCACGTACCGGCTCACGCCTCCGAGCAGCTCGAACCCGGCCGCCACCCCGGCGAACTCGGCGGCGAGCGTCCCCAGGTTGGCCACCACCAGGGCGGACAGGATGAGCGTCGCCGCCCGGGATCCGCGACGCTCGCGCACCAGCGCCAGCAAGCCCTTGCGGGTCACGATGCCCATGCGCGCGCCGAGCTCGTGGTACACGATCAGAGCCGCGGTCGAGAGGGCCAGGACCCACAGGAGGCGATAGCCGTACTTCGCGCCGAGGATCGAGTAGGTGGTGATCCCGGCCGGGTCGTCGTCGGAGAGCCCGGCCAGAACTCCCGGCCCCAACACGGCGAGCAGAGCGAGCACCGAACCGCGCCGCATGAGGTGGGGTCGGCGGCGGACGAGCTGCCAGTGGACGTGGCGTCCGGGCAGCGTTCGCCGCCGGCGGTTCGGCTCGCGGTCGGGCATCGGGCGACTGTAAGGCCCTTGGCATTGCCACATGGCTGGTGATACCTTGCGGCGCCCGGTGTTAGGTCGCCCTAATCATTTCCCAGGAGGCCGGCGGTGACGTTCGCCCAGACAACGCTGCTCGGAGCGCTGGCCGGTTTCACCATCTACCTCGGATTGCCGGCCGGACGGCTGCGCCTCCTCTCCGATCGGAGTCGGGTGGTGCTGGCGATGTTCTCCGTAGGAATCCTGGCCTTCATCTTCTTCGATGTTCTCGAGCACGCGAACGCGATCGTCGAGGGCGCCCTCGACGGCTACAAGGACGGGGAGAGCAGCTTCGGTCCTCTCTTCGTACGCGCCGCCCTGCTGATCATCGGCTTCGGAGCCGGCAGCGCCGGCCTCGGGATCATCGAGCGCCGGATGCGCCGAGCCGGTCCGAGCTACCCGCCGGTGGCCGGCGGCGAGAGCGCCACGGCGTTCACCGTCGACGACAGCGCCCGCCTCGCCGCGGAGGCCGAAGCCTCTCGCCGCCGCGCGTTGCAGACGGGGGTCGTGGTGGCCGTGGCCATCGGCCTGCACAACTTCGCGGAGGGACTCGCCATCGGGGTGTCCGCACAGGCCGGAGCCGTGAGCCTGGCCACCGTCCTGATCATCGGCTTCGCGCTCCACAACGCGACTGAGGGCTTCGGGATCGTCGGCCCGCTCGGCTCGGTGACCCCCTCGTGGCGGTGGCTGGGGCTCGTCGGCCTGATCGGCGGCGGCCCCACCTTCGTCGGCGCGATGATCGGATACCAGGTCACCTCCGAGCCGCTCGAGCTGGCCTTCTACGCCGTCGCCGCCGGAGCGATCCTGTACGTGATCGGCGAGATATGGCACGGGATGCGCCGCTTCGGCAACCGCGAGCTCGGGCTCCTGATGCTGGCGATCGGCTTCGCGGCCGGCCTGCTCACCGACCTCGTCGTCGGATACGGCGGCGGCTAGGTCGCCGGCGCGGACCCCACGACCACCGTCGCCTCCAGATCATCCGCGTGCGCCACCCGCGTGCTCAGCCCGGCGCGGGCGTAGTCCGCGCGGGCCTGGGCCGCCTGGTCCTCGCTGGTCTCGCCGAGCAGGTGCCCGCCCGGCGCGAGCCACTCCCGGGCTCGCGCGGCCACGCGCCGCTGGATGTCCAGCCCGTCCGCGCCGCCGTCGAGCGCGAGACGCGGCTCGTAGTCTCGCGCCTCGCGCGGCAGAAGGGCGATCGCCCCGCTCGGCACGTACGGCGTGTTGGCCAGCAGGACATCGACGCGGCCGCGTAGCTCCTCGGGCAGCGGTTCGTACAGGTCCCCCTCGTGTACCGAGCCGACGCCGGCTTCGACGACGTTGCGATGCGCGCACCGGACCGCGGCGGGATCGATGTCGACCGCGTGCAGCTCGCCAGCGCCGAGCGTCGCGATCACCGCGAGGCCCACGGCGCCCGAGCCGCAGCACAGATCGACGACGATCGGCGTCGCGCCCCCCGCCCCGCCGACCGCCTCGGGAACCATCAGCTCCGTACGCGCCCGGGGGACGAACACTCCGGGGTCGACGGCGATCCGCAGCCCGCAGAACTCGGCCCAGCCCACGACCTGCTCGAGCGGCAGGCCACCGGCTCGGCGACCGACCATGTCGGCCAGCTCGTCCGGTGTGGCCGCCTCGCCCAATCGCAGCCGGGCCTCCTCCTCGGCGAAGACGCAGCCCGCCGCGCGCAGCGCGGCGACCACGTCGGCGGGCGGGTCGAAGGCCGACAGGGCGTCA
>JBBREO010000024.1:0-30878 GCA_038202855.1 Solirubrobacterales bacterium | reverse complement strand
CGCCCCCGCGACGCCCGCTCGCGGCGCGACTGGCCCGCATCCCCATGGTCTCTCCGGCTCCCCTCGGCGCCGCCCTGGCGGCGGGCCTGCTCGGCCTCGCGGTCGCCGGCAAGAGCGGCGATCTGCCGGTCATCTCACCGTCGCCGGCCGGCGGCAACGACGACGGCGCCAACGCGCGCGCAGAGCACGACGGCCCGCAGTCCGGACTGGCCTCGGCAACGGGACCCGCATCCGGCTCGGCCGCTCCGAGCGGCGCCACAGCCTCCGGCTCGAGTTTCGGCTCCACCGCCCGCGTGGCCGACGACGGCGGCCACGCCTGGGCCACCAGCGAGCCCGCCGCTCCGCCCGCCGAGCCGTCCGCAGCGGCTCAGGCCCCCGCACCCGCCGCCGCTCCCTCGCAGCCGGCCTCCGCGCCGGTCTCTGTGCCTGGCGCGCCCGCGCCGGTGGTGGCGCCCGCGGCGCCGCAGGTCCCGGCGCCCGCTCCGGTGTCGGCAGGCCCGGTCCACGCTCCGGTTCAGGTCGATGGCCCAACGGACCTCGGTCGCACCGGCCATCAAGAAGGCGACGCTCCCGCTCCAGGCAACCACCCGGGCACCGCGGACGATGTGCTCGAAAACGTCCAGGGCTCCCTGCCGGACCCCTCGGAGGAGCACGGCCATCATCGCGGCCACACCGATCAGGGCTTCGACCCGACCCAGTCGCAAGACGCCCCGGCTCCCGCTGCTCCAGCGGCCCCCGCCCCTTCGCCCGCTCCGCCCGCTCCGGCTGCGGCTCCCGCCCCGGCTGCGGCTCCGGCCCCGCCGGCACCGGTCCCGGCCGCTCCGGCGGCCACCACTCCGCCCCCCGCTGCCCCGGCGCCGGCGGCTTCCGCTCCGGCTCCTCCCGCGCCGGCCCCGGCCGCGCCCGCTGCCCCCGCTTCCGCGCCGACTCCCGCGCCTCCGGCGCCGCCCGCCTCCTAGCTCAGCGCGAGCTCGAAGCGGAGGGCTCCGGCCCCGACGTGGAGCCTGCTCGCCTCGGCGGGCACCCGCGGCACGAACGCGGTGTCGCCCCGCAGGTGCTCCCCGGCCAGCCAGCCTCCGCCCTGGGGCGTGTAGGCCGTGCCGGCGTCATCCCACAGCGTGAACGACTCGGGCGGTCGGTGGCCCGTCCGCTCGGCCGCCGGCCCGCGCCCACGTGGCTGGACGAACACCCAGCGCAGCACCACCCCGTCCTCGTAGAGCTCGGCGCCGAGCAGATGCAGCCCGGGCGCCTCGGGGTGCGGCGGCGCGGTGACCGTGCACTGGAGCTGGGTGCCCTCGAAGGGGGAGTAGGAGGTGCTGGTGATCTCACGCAGGCGCTCGAAGAACTGGTCGCGGTCGCCGGTGGTAACCAGGTCGAGAGCCGCCAGGGTCTCGAAGGCCACGGTCACGTTGACCACGGCCTGGTCGGCCTCGGTGCGCACCAGCCCCGGGTCGAGCGGCCGGCGCGGGGTGGACTCAACCGTGTCCAGGTTCTCCCGCAGCACCCCCAGCGCGCGCCGGCGCAGCGTCTCGCGGAAGGCGGCGACGGACTCCTCGGACCGTGCTCCCGACCCCTCCACGGAGCGGGTCAGGCGGCGGCCGGCTGGGCCGCGCCCTCGGTCTCGCGAAGCCGGCGTTCGATGATCCGCGCCGCGCGGCGGCCGTCGGCGATCGCGTTGACGATCAGGGACTGGCCCATGCGCGCGTCGCCGGCGGCGTAGACGCCGTCACGCGAGGTGGCGAACAGGGGTGCGCTCACGCTTCCGCGGGCGTCGGTCTCGAGGCCGAGCGCGGCCACGGCGCCGTCCTGCTCGGGGTGCTTGAAGCCGATGGCCACGAGGCACAGGTCGACCTCCTCCACGAACTCCGAGCCGGGGATCGGCTTGAGGTCGCGCGAGGACTTGCCCTCAACCTGGCGTCCGTGTACCCGCACCACCCGCCCCTGCTCGCCCTCGATCTCGGTGATCTGACAGCCAAAGCGCCGCTCGCCACCCTCGTCCAGGGCGTAGGTGGTCGAGGTCCGGCGCGGGGCCTCGGGCCACGGGCTCTCCTCGTAGCGACCCGAGTCGGGCAGCGGTCGGTAGACGTCGAGCATCAGGGCGTTCTCGGCGCCCTCGCGGTTGGCGCTGGACAGGCAGTCCATGCCGGTGTCGCCGCCGCCGATCACCACCACGCGCTTGCCAGCGGCGCTGATCTCGTGCTCGGGCTCGGGCGCCGGTCGGCGCTCGGAGCGGGCCACGGCGCGGTTGCGCTGGTAGAGGTAGTTCATCGCGAAGTGCACGCCGTCGAGGTCCGAGCCGGGGATGCCCAGGTCGCGCTCCACCCGCGAGCCGATGCAGACCACCACGGCGTCGTGGTCTGAGGCCAGCTGCTCGGCGTCCACGTTGCGGCCCACCTCGACCCCGTAGCGGAACTCGATCCCCTCTTGCTCGAGCACCTTCACCCGGCGGTCGATGATCCACTTCTCCATCTTCGCGTCGGGCACCCCGAAGCGCATGAGCCCCCCGGGCCCCTCGTCGCGCTCGTAGACCGTGACCGTATGGCCGACCGCATTCAGCTCGGCGGCGGCGGCAAGGCCCGCGGGCCCCGAGCCGACCACCGCGACGGTCTGGCCGGTGCGCTCCTGCGGCGGGTGGGGCACCACCCAGCCCTCGGCGAAGGCGCGCTCGATGATCGAGTACTCGATCTGCTTGATCATCACCGGGTCGCCCGAGATGTCGAGCACGCAGGCCGACTCGCACGGGGCCGGACACACCAGCCCCGTGAACTCGGGGAAGTTGTTCGTGGCGTGCAGCTGGTCGATCGCCTCGCGCCAGCGGCCCTGGCGCACCATGTCGTTCCAGTCGGGGATCAGGTTGCCCAGCGGGCAGCCGTTGTTGCAGAAGGGCACGCCGCAGTCCATGCACCGGCGCGCCTGGTCGCGCAGCTCGTGCTCGGGCAGCACGCCGAAGATCTCGTGCGAGTCGTGCACTCGCTCGGCGGGATCGCGCTCGGGCATCGGCACCCGGTGGACCTCGAGGAAGCCGCGCGGATCGGCCATCAGGCAGCCGCTTCCTCGGCGCGGTGCTGGTCCTCGGCCGCCCGCTCGAGCGCCGCGCGGTAGTCGCGCGGCATCACCCGCACGAGGCGCGTGGGCCACGAGGCCTCGTCGTCGAGCAGCTCCTTGGCGTGGGTCGACCCGGTGCGGGCGTGGTGCTCGGCCAGCAGGTCGCGCAGCTCGGCGGCGTCCTCCTCGGCGTGCGGCTCGAGGTCGACCATCTCGGTGTTGCAGCGCCCGGCGAACAGCCCCTCGTCGTCGAGCACCCAGGCGATGCCGCCGCTCATGCCCGCGGCGAAGTTGACGCCCGTCGGGCCGAGCACGACCACGCGGCCGCCGGTCATGTACTCGCAACCGTGGTCGCCAACACCCTCGACTACCGCGCTGGCGCCCGAGTTGCGCACGGCGAAGCGCTCGCCGGCCAACCCGCGGAAGAATGCGCGCCCGGCGGTGGCGCCGTAGAGCGCCACGTTGCCGGCGATCACGTTGGCGTCGGGGTCGAAGTGCGCCGCGGTCGCGGGGCGCACGGCCATAACGCCGCCCGACAGCCCCTTGCCGGCGTAGTCGTTCACGGTGCCCTCGACGGTGAGCGTCACGCCCGGCGCCAGCCAGGCCGCGAAGCTCTGGCCGGCCGAGCCCTCGAAGACCACGTCGATGGTGCCCTCGGGGAGGCCCTGGGGACCGCGCCGGCGCACGATCTCCCCGGAGAGCAGGCCGCCGACGGTGCGGTCCACGTTGGCGATGGAGCGGGTCAGGCGCACCGGCTCGTCGCTCTGGATCGCGTGCGTGGAGGCGGGCAGCAGCTCGATGTGGTCGACCGAGTTGTCCAGCACCGGGGTGGGCGGATCCTCGTGCCGGCGCGGACGGTCGCTCGCGCCCTCCGGGAAGGAGAGGATCTCGGACAGGTCGACGCCCTCGGCCTTCCAGTGGTCCAGCGCGGGCTCGGTCTCCAGCATCTCCACGCGGCCAACCATGTCCTCGAAGCGGGTGAAGCCGAGGCCGGCCATGAGCCGGCGCGTCTCCTCGGCCACGGCGATCAGGTACTGGACCACGTGCTCGGGGCGCCCGGCGAAGCGCTTGCGCAGCTCGGTGTCCTGGGTGGCGATCCCCACCGGGCAGGTGTTCAGGTGGCAGACGCGCATCATCACGCAGCCCGTGGCCACCAGCGGCGCGGTGGAGAAGCCCACCTCGTCGGCGCCTAGCAGCGCCGCCACGACGACGTCGCGGCCCGTGCGCATCTGACCGTCGGCCTGCAGCATCACGCGCGAGCGCAGGTCGTTGCGGATCAGGGTCTGCTGGGCCTCGGCCAGGCCGATCTCCCAGGGCACGCCGGCGGAGTGGATGGACGACAGCGCGGCCGCGCCGGTGCCGCCGTCGTGGCCGGCGATGACGATGTGGTCGGCGTTGGCCTTGACCACGCCGGCCGCCACGGTACCCACGCCGACCTCCGCCGCGAGCTTCACCGAGATCGAGGCGCGCGGGTTCGCGCAGCGCAGGTCGTAGATCAGCTGCTTGAGGTCCTCGATGGAGTAGATGTCGTGGTGGGGCGGGGGCGAGATCAGCTCCACGCCCGGCGTGGAGTGGCGCAGCCGGCCGATCTCCGCGGTGATCTTGTGGCCCGGCAGCTGGCCGCCCTCGCCGGGCTTGGCGCCCTGGGCCACCTTGATCTGGATCTGGTCGGCGTTGACCAGGTAGTCCGTGGTCACCCCGAAGCGCCCCGAGGCCACCTGCTTGATGGCCGAGCGGCGCAGGTCGCCGTTGGGATCGGGCGCAAAACGACGCGGGTCCTCGCCGCCCTCGCCGGTGTTCGAGCGCCCGCCCAGGCGGTTCATGGCCACGGCCAGCGTCTCGTGCGCCTCCGAGGACAGCGAGCCCAGGCTCATGGCGCCCGTGGTGAAGCGCTTGACTATCTCGGCGGCCGGCTCGACCTCGGACAGCGGCACGGGCGCCTGGTCGGTGCGCAGCTTCATCAGCCCGCGCAGCATCCCGTGGGCCGCGTTCTCCTCGTTCACCCGGCGGGCGAAGTCCTCGTACACCTCGGGTCCGGCGCCGCGCGCGACCTGCTGCAGGCCCGTGATGGTGGCCGGGTCCCACATGTGGCGCTCGCCGTCGCGGCGCCACTGGTACTGGCCGCCCTGGGGCAGCAGGCGCGCCGAGGCGGCCGGCAGCAGCGCGTCCTCGACGTGATCGGGAAGCGCCTCGCCGTGCTCGCGCGGCCACGCGCGGGCGTGGCGGTCCAGCGCCTCGCGCGCCAGACCCTCCAGGCCGATCCCGCCGATCCGGGAGGGAGTGCCGGTGAAGTGGCGCTCCACCAGCTCGCGGTCCAGCCCGACGGCCTCGAACACCTGCGCCCCGTTGTAGGAGCGGATGGTGGAGATGCCCATCTTGGAGATGACCTTGAGCAGCGACTTGCCCAGTGAGGCGATCACCTTGTCCTGCGCGCCGCCGACCGACTCCAGCATCAGGTAGGGGTTCACCGCGGCCGCGCCGTAGCCGATCAGCGCCGCGATGTGGTGGGGCTCGCGCGGCTCCCCCGACTCCACCACGACACCCGCGCGCGTGCGCGTGCCCTCGCGTACGAGGTGGTGGTGGACGGCGGAGAGGGCCAGCAGGGAGGGGACCGCGGCGCGCTTCGAGCTCACCGCGCGGTCGCTCACGATAAGCACCCCGGCGCCGTGCTCGAGCGCGGCGTCGGCCTCGGCGCACAGCCGATCGAGGGCGGCGGCGAGGCCCTCCTCGTCCTCCGCCACCGGCCACGTGGCGTCGAGGGTGCTGGCGGTCAGCGGCGCCGCCTCGACCGCGCGCAGCCGGGCCAGCTCCTCGTCGGTGAGCACAGGCTGCTCCAGCACCAGCCGGCGCGCCTGCTCCTCGGTCTCCTCGAAGAGGTCGCCCTCGGGGCCGACGATCGTGCGCAGGCTCATCACGATCTTCTCGCGAACCGGGTCGATCGCGGGGTTGGTCACCTGGGCGAACAGCTGCTTGAAGTACGAGAACAGCGGTGGCTCGCGCTCGGACAGTGCTGCCAGGGCGGCGTCGTTGCCCATCGATCCCACCTGCTCGGCGCCCTTCTCGGCCATCGGCGCCAGCACCGAGCGCAGGTCCTCCTGGGTCCAGCCGAAGGCCAGGTGGCGCTCGCGCAGGCTTACCAGCGGCCGTTCCTGCGGACGCCCGGCTGGCAGGTCCTGCACGTGGAGCGAGTGCTCGCCGAACCAGGCGCCGTAGGGCTTGGAGCGGGCCACGCCGAGCTCGGCCTCGCGGTCCTCGAGCAACCCGCCGCGCTCGGGGTCGACGACCACCAGGCGCCCGGGCAGCAACCGGCCCACGCGCTCGACGTCCTCGGTGGGCACGTGGAAGGCACCGGCCTCCGAGGCCAGGGCGAACCAGCCGTCGCGCGTGACCACCCAGCGGCCGGGGCGCAGGCCGTTGCGGTCCAGCGTGGCGCCCAGGATCCGTCCGTCGGTGAAGGTCACCGAGGCGGGACCGTCCCAGGGCTCCATCAGCATCGAGCCGTAGTCGTAGAAGTCGGACAGGTCCTCGGGCATGTCCGGACGGCCCTCGTGGGCCTCCGGCGTCATCAGCATCACCGCGTGGGGCAGCGAGCGGCCGCCCTGGACCAGTAGCTCGAGCACGGAGTCGAAGGCGGCGGAGTCCGAGGCACCAGGCTGGATGGCGGGCAGGGTGCGCGCCACGCGGTCACCCAGCGGGCCCGCTGCCAGGCGCGCCTCGCGGGCGCGCATCCAGCTCACGTTGCCGAGCAGCGTGTTGAACTCGCCGTTGTGGGCGCTCATGTGGAACGGGTGCGCGAGCTCCCAGCTCGGGAAGGTGTTCGTGGAAAAGCGCGAGTGGACGATGGCCAGCGCGCTGGCCACGCGCTCGTCGGCCAGGTCGGGGTAGAAGCGCGACAGCTGGGGCGCCGAGAGCATGCCCTTGTAGACGATCGTGCGCGAGGAGCAGCTGGGCAGGCACACGTCACCGGCGGCCGCGTTCTCCACCCGTTTGCGGACCACGTAGAGCGTGCGCTCGAATGACTCCATCGACTCAGGCGACATCGCGTCGCCTTGGTAGACCGCGGCCGCGTCCCTGGCCGGCGCCAGGAAGGCCTGGCGGAAGTGCGGCGCCACCTCGCGCGAACGATGGCCCGCCTCGGCCGCGGCGATCGGTACCTCGCGCCAGCCGATCAGCTCCACGCCCTCTTCGCGGGCAGTGGCCTCCAGGAGCTCCTCGGCGGCGGCGCGCCGGGCGTCGTCGGTGGGCAGGAAGCACATGGCCACTCCGTAGGCCCCGGCCGGCGGCAGCTCGAAGTCCACCTCCGCGCGCAGAAAGGCGTCCGGGATCTGCATCAGGATGCCCGCGCCGTCGCCCGTGGAGGGGTCGGCGCCCTCGGCGCCGCGGTGCTCCAGGTTCACCAGCGCGCCGATTGCGCGCTCCACGGTCTCGCGCGTAGCCACCCCGTCCAGGCGGGCCAGGCAGGCCACGCCGCAACCGTCGCGCTCGTTACGCGGGTCATAGAGGCCACCCGCCGCCGGGAGCCCGTTTACGGCATGGGAATGTCCGCCGGCGACGCCGTCCACCGACAGAAGAGTACGGGGGTCAGAGCGAAATGCCAGTGCCGGGCGGCCAAGCTGGTCGGACATCCGGGCCGCCTCGGGCAGGAGCGGCTCGCACGGCACCGAACGAGGAGGGTTCGAACGCAGGATGGACGCTCGCGGTGGCGATCTCTAACTTAAGTGTCCAAGACTTAGATTTGTAAGAGCGACGACACCCGGAGAAGCCCATGCAGGCAGACAGATTCACCGTGAAGTCCCAGGAGGCGATCGCCGCCGCGCAGCGCCTTGCCGCCGCGCGCAGTCACTCGCGCATGGAGCCCCACCACCTGCTGGCCGCCCTGCTGGAGCAGGACGGTGGGATCGTGGCTCCCGTGCTGGAGCGCGCCGGCGCCGACGTGCCGACCATCCGGGCGCGAACCAACGCCGCCCTCGACGCGCTGCCCACGGTCACGGGCGACACCACCGAGGCGCCCTCGCTGGCCTCGGAGTCCATCGAGCTGCTCACGTCCGCCGAGGACGAGGCGCGCAAGCTCGGCGACGAGTACGTCTCCACCGAGCACCTGCTGCTGGCCCTGGCCGCCGACCCCAAGGTCGACGTCGGAGCCACCCGCGACCAGCTCACCGACGCCGTGAACCAGGTCCGCGGCCCCCACCGCGTGACCGACCAGAACCCCGAGGACCGCTACCAGGCGCTGGAGCGCTTCGGCATCGACCTGACCGACGCGGCCGAGCAGGGCAAGCTCGACCCGGTAATCGGCCGCGACGACGAGATCCGGCGCGTGATCCAGGTGCTGTCCCGGCGCACGAAGAACAACCCCGTGCTGATCGGCGAGCCCGGCGTGGGCAAGACCGCCATCGCCGAGGGCCTGGCCCAGCGGATCGTGTCCGGCGACATCCCGGACTCGTTGCGTGACCGGCGCGTGATCGCCCTGGACATCGGCTCGCTGATCGCGGGCGCCAAGTACCGGGGCGAGTTCGAGGACCGGCTCAAGGCCGTGCTCAAGGAGATCGCCGATGCCCAGGGCCAGGTGATCCTGTTCCTGGACGAGCTGCACACCATCGTCGGCGCGGGCGCCGCCGAGGGTGCGGTGGATGCGGCCAACCTGCTCAAGCCGATGCTGGCCCGCGGCGAGCTGCGCGCGGTGGGCGCGACCACGCTCGACGAGTACCGCAAGCACATCGAGAAGGACGCCGCCCTGGAGCGGCGCTTCCAGCCCGTGCCCGTCGGCGAGCCCAGCGTGGAGGCCACCATCGCCATCCTGCGCGGCCTGAAGGAGCGCTACGAGGTCCACCACGGCGTGCGTGTGCAGGACGCCGCGATCGTGGCGGCCGCGACCCTCTCGCACCGCTACATCGCCGACCGCTTCCTGCCCGACAAGGCGATCGACCTGATCGACGAGGCCGCCTCGCGGTTGAGGATCGAGATCGACTCGATGCCCGAGGAGATCGAGGTGGTGGAGCGCCGCATCCAGCAGCTCGAGATCGAGCAGCAGGCCCTGAAGAAGGAGACCGACGAGGCGAGCGTCGCGCGCCGCGACGCGATCGAGCGCGAGCTCGCCGACCTGCGCGAGCAGTCGAACGAGATGAAGGCCCACTGGAAGGGCGAGAAGGAGGCGATCGACGCCATCCGGGCCGCAAAGGAGAGTCTGGAGCAGGCCCACCGCGAGGCCGAGCGGGCCGAGCGCGAGTCAGACCTCGAGCGCGCGGCCGAGCTGCGTTACGGCGACATCCCGCGGGTGGAGCAGGAGGTCAGGGAGACCGAGCAGCGGCTGCGCGAGCTGCAGGCCGACCGCACCTTCCTCAAGGAGGAGGTCGACGACGAGGACGTGGCCGAGGTCGTGGCCCGCTGGACCCAGATCCCCGTCTCGCGGCTGATGGAGTCCGAGGTGGCCAAGCTCGTGCACATGGAGGAGCGCCTGCACGACCGCGTGGTGGGCCAGGAGGAGGCCGTCGAGGCGGTCTCCAACGCCCTGCGCCGGTCGGGCGCCGGCCTGCAGGACCCCAACCAGCCCATCGGCACCTTCCTCTTCATCGGCCCCACCGGCGTGGGCAAGACCGAGCTGGCCCGGTCCCTGGCCCAGTTCATGTTCGACTCCGAGCAGGCGATGGTCCGCATCGACATGTCCGAGTACATGGAGAAGCACTCCGTGTCGCGGCTGGTCGGCGCGCCCCCCGGCTACGTGGGCTACGACGAGGGCGGCCAGCTGACCGAGGCCGTGCGCCGCCGCCCGTACTCGGTTGTGCTGCTCGACGAGATCGAGAAGGCGCACACCGACGTGTTCAACGTGCTGCTCCAGGTGATGGACGACGGTCGCCTGACCGACGGTCAGGGCCGGACGGTCAACTTCACCAACACCGTGGTGATCATGACCTCGAACGTGGCCGGCGGCATGGACGGCGTGCGGGCCACCTTCAAGCCCGAGTTCGTGAACCGGCTGGACGAGGTTGTCGAGTTCGCCCCGCTGTCCCGCGACGAGATCGGGCACATCGTGGAGCTGCAGGTCGACGACCTGGTGGCCCGGGTGCGCGAGCGCGGCGTGGAGGTCGAGCTCACCGACAAGGCCAAGGAGCTGATCGGCAACCTGGGCTATGACCCCACCTACGGTGCCCGCCCGCTAAAGCGCGTGATCCAGAAGCGACTGATCGACAAGCTGGCGCTGAAGCTGCTGGAGGGCGAGTTCGGGCCCGGCGACACCGTGTTGGTGGACGCCGACGAGGGCGAGCTCACGTTCACGCGGGCGGACCTGCGCGCACCGGTAGCGACGGCCTGACCCGGGTATCGCTCTGGCATGAACCCAGGCGACGAAGAGACCGAGCCGCAGGACGAGGCCAAGCCGGAGGAGTCCGCCCCCGAGGAGGAGGAGGGCCCCGATACGTCCGAGTTGGACAAAGACCCCGCCTACAACCCCGAGGACCCGGGGTTCAAGGGGATCAAGGGCGGCTAGCCCGCTGGACTAGGCTCGCCGCGTGGGCCGCAGGCAGCGCAGACGAGTCAGGCAGGGGACCCCGGCGCCTTCGAGCGCCACTACCGACTACCGCGACGCCGAAGGCAACACCCTGGCGCTGCGCGACGAGCTCACTCCCGGCACGCTGCGCAAGCTCGCCGACCTCGACGCCAAGCCGGCCGCCGACGCCGAGGACCGGTGGCAGCGACGGGTCGAGTTCCTGTTCGAGCGACTGGCGGTGCGCTGGGAGATCGCCGGGCTTCCGTTGGAGGGCCAGAGGGAGCTGCTCGGGCGCTACCGGATGGCGAGCCCGGAGGAGCGGCGCCGCGTGCGCGAGGCGCTCGAGGAGCACCTGCACACGCGACACCCGGACGTCACGGTCTGACTATCTGACCTGCGTCCACCTCTCGGCCGTGGCACCCGCGGTCGAGGCCCCGGCGGTCGACGCCGACGCGCGGCGCACCACCCGGAAGACCCGGACGCGGAAGCGGACCCGCTGGACGGTCTTCGAGCTGTACTTACGCTTGGTGTCGAACTGGATGCGGTACGTGCCCGTCTTCGCCGAGCGCCGGAACAGACGCCGCTTGTAGCTCAGCGTGTGGCAGGCGCCCTGTAGCCGGCCCTGGCGCGAGTTGCTCACGCGGTGGCCGCGCACGATGTGGCGGTAGAGCGTGTTGCCCGTGGTGAAGCCGCGGGCCTTGAAGCGCCGGGAGCGGTAGGGGCTGGCGTTGGCTGGCCGGACCACCACACGCAGGATGCTGCGACGGACCCCGGTGGAGCCGACGTTGGCGCCGTTGGCCGAATCGGTGGCCGTGAAGGTGTCCACGCGCTCGGTCGACGAGGTGAGGAACGGCGTCGCCAGCGCGGCGGCGATCGTCCCCGGCGCGGCGGTGCCGGGCGCGCCGGCGGTGACCGGCGGCGACAGCGGCGTGCCGTTGGCGGCGATGGTCACCTGGGCGCCCGGCGTGTAGCCCGCCCCCAGCAGGACCAGTCCGTCCCCGCCCCCGTAGCACGGCTTGTTGGGCGCGAGCGTGGCCGCGTCGGCCGCCGCGGGCGCTACGAACGCGGCGAAGGCCAGAAGGGCCGGCACGGCGATCCGTGGCTTGAACATGAGTTGCTCCCTGTTTGGTGGATTGCGCCGCATACGTTCGCGTCGCGGTGGGAACTTACCCATCAGGGCGGCCTTCCTATGCCACTCGCAGCGCGGGCTTGCGCGCGATGGGCAAACCTGGGACAACAGAGCCGGGCGCCGGCCGGTGCCCCCCCGACCCACAGAGAGGACGCCCGTGCCCACGTACGTGCTGCTCAGCACCCTGTCGCCCGAGGGCGTGCAGACCATCAAGAACAACCCCCAGCGGATCCGCGAGGTGAACAACGAGGTCGAGCAGCTGGGCGCCACGGTCAAGGCGCAGTGGGCCACGCTCGGGCGATTCGACTTCGTGAACATCGTCGAGGCGCCGGACGAGGTCACCATGGCGCGCGTCTCGCTGGAGCTCGGCTCCCGGGGGACCAGTCACTACGAGTCGCTGACCGCGATCCCGGTCGACGAGTTCATCGCCTCGCTGTGATCCTCGATCGGTGCTCGCCGGACGACGTCCGGCTCCGCGCCTCTCGCTAGGTGTCGTCCCGAGTCCTAGTGGTCGGCGCCGGGGGGCGCGAGCACGCGCTCGTTCGCCGGCTGCTGCGCTCGCCGGGCAAGCCCGAAGTGCTGGCGGCGCCGGGCAACGCGGGTATCGCCCGCGACCGCGTGGAGTGCATGCCGATTGCGGCCGACGATGTGCCGGCGCTGGTGGCCGCGGCCCGCGCGCGCGGGGTCGACCTGGTGGTTGTGGGCCCCGAGGCGCCGCTGGTCGCCGGCCTGGTCGACGCGCTGGCCCAGGAGGGGATCGCCGCGTTCGGTCCGACCCGGGAGGCCGCCCGGCTGGAGGGCTCCAAGCGCTTCGCCAAGGAGATGATGCAGGCGCTGGGCATCCCCACCGCCGCCTACAAGGTGCTGCGCTCGCGGGCCGAGGCGCTGGCTGCGATCGCCGGCCACCCCTACCCGCTCGTGCTCAAGGCCGACTCGCTGGCCGCGGGCAAGGGCGTGATCGTCTGCCCCGACGAGGAGGCCGCCACCGAGGCCATCGACGCCTTCTTCACCGAGCAGCGCTTCGGCGAGACGGAGGTGGTCCTCGAGGAGTTCCTCGAGGGCGAGGAGCTCTCCCTGCTGGCGGTGTGTGACGGACAGGCCGCGGTGCCCATGGCGCCGGCCCAGGACTACAAGCGCATCTTCGACGGAGACCGGGGCCCCAACACGGGCGGGATGGGCTCCTACTCGCCCGTGCCGGGCTTCGACCGCGAGCACGCCGAGGCGCTGGCGCTGGCCGTCCACCAGCCGATCGTGGACGAGATGGCGCGCCGCGGCACACCGTTCCACGGCGTCCTCTACGCGGGGCTGATGATGACCGCGGAGGGCCCGAAGGTGCTCGAGTACAACACCCGCTTCGGCGACCCCGAGACCCAGGCCGTGCTCTCGCGCCTGCGCTCGGACATCCTCCAGCTGCTCGACGGTGCAACCCGGCTCGGCGGCCTCGAGGGGTTGGAGATCGAGTGGTCGGACGAGTGGGCGGTGACCGTGGTGCTGGCCTCGCGTGGGTATCCGGAGTCCTCGTCCAAGGGCGATGAGATCCGCGGCCTGCGCTCCATCGACTCGATCGAGGTCGAGGTGCTCCACGCCGGGACCGCCGAGCGCGACGGCCGCGTGGTCACCGACGGCGGCCGGGTGCTCAGCGTGACCGGCATCGGCGCCACGCCGGCCGAGGCGCGCGAGCACGCCTACGCCGCCGCGCGGCGGATCCAGTTCGACGGCAAGCAGATGCGTACCGACATCGCCGCGCGGGCGGTCGATAGGGTCGAAGCATGACCCACGAATCACGGTCTGTGACCGAGACGGAAGTGGTGGTGGAGGCGGACCTCGAGGCCCTGCCCGTGGACACCCCGCGCGTGGGGATCGTGATGGGGTCGAAATCCGACGGCGAGACCATGGCCAAGGCCTCCGCCGAGCTCGAGGAGCGCGGGATCCTGCACGAGGTGCGCGTGATGAGCGCCCACCGCGACCCCGACGTGGTGGCCGAGTACGCCAAGAACGCCCGTCTGCGCGGGCTCGAGGTGATCATCGCGGGGGCCGGGCTTGCCGCGGCGCTCCCGGGCGTGGTTGCCGCCCACACCGATCTGCCGGTGATCGGCGTGCCGCTGCAGTCGCGCACCTCCGTGGCGGGCGGCCTGGACGCGATGCTTGCGATCGCCCAGATGCCGCCGGGTGTGCCCGTGGCCTGCGTGGGCATCGACGCGGCCAAGAACGCGGCCGTGCTGGCCGCGCGCATCCTCGGGAGATGATCGACCGCTACACCCGCCCGGAGATGGGGGCGGTGTGGTCCGAGCAACGCAAGCTGGAGAACTGGCTGCGGGTGGAGCTGGCCGTGACCGACGCGCTGGCCGGTCAGGGCGTGGTGCCGGCGGCCGACGCGGCGGCGCTCCGCGGGCGCGCGGCCTTCACGGTCGAGGCCGTGAAGGAGCGCGAGCGGGTGACGGATCACGACGTGGCGGCCTTCGTCGACGTGGTGGCCGACTCGGTGGGCGAGGCCGGCCGCTGGTTCCACCACGGCCTGACCTCCTCCGACGTGCTCGACACCGCCACCGGCCTCCAGATCGCCCAGGCCGGCGCGATCCTGGTGGCCGGGCAGCGCGCCTACCGCGACTCGCTCACGCGCCGGGCGCGCGAGCACGTGCACACGCTCACCGTCGGGCGTACCCACGGCGTGCACGCCGAGCCCACCACGTTCGGCATCAAGATGGCCGGCTTCGCGCTGGAGGCCCAGCGCAATCTCGAGCGGCTGGAGCGCGCGGTGGGCGACGCGTCGGTGGGCGCGCTGTCGGGGGCCGTGGGCACCTACGCGGCCAACGGACCCGAGCTCGAGGCCGACGTGCTGGAGCGGCTGGAGCTGGGCCGCGAGGACGTGTCGACCCAGGTGGTGGCCCGCGACCGCCACGCCGAGCTGCTGAGCGCCGTGGCGCTGGCCGGCGCCGGCCTGGAGCGCTTCGCCACCGAGATCCGTCACCTGCAGCGCACCGAGGTGCGCGAGGTCGAGGAGCCCTTCCGCGCGGGGCAGAAGGGCTCGTCGGCCATGCCGCACAAGCGCAATCCGATCACCACGGAGCGGATGACCGGCATCGCGCGGTTGCTACGCGGCTACGCCCAGGCCGGGCTGGAGGACGTGGCCCTGTGGCACGAGCGCGACATCTCGCACTCCTCGGTGGAGCGGGTTGCGCTGCCCGACGCCACGATCCTGCTCGACTACGGCCTGCATCTGGGCGTGCGCGTGGTCGAGGGCATGTCCGTGCACGCCGACCGGATGCGGGCCAACCTCGAGGTCACCCACGGCGCGCTGTTCTCCCAACGGGCGCTGCTCGCCCTCGTGGAGTCCGGGCGCTCGCGCGACGATGCCTACCGGATCGTCCAGGAGAGCGCCCAGCGCGCGTGGGACGAGGGGCTGCCCTTCCGCGAGCTGCTGGCCGAGGCCGCCCCCGGCCTGGACCTCGACGCGGTCTTCGATCCCGCGGCCTTCCTGCGCCACGCCGACGCGATCGTGGCGCGGCTGGATCAGCGAATCCCCGACTGAAGCCCGCCGGGGGCCATCGCACAAGGGCGGCTTGTGGGACCTTCCGCCGCGGGCGGGGTGGCCGTACGTTGAGGCCATCGCGGTCCTGCTCGGCTTCCTCGGCGTACTTGCCTTCAGCGGGTCCCTGCCAGCCACGCGCGTGGCGGTCGAGGGGCTCGATCCGACCTTCGTCGGGATAGGCCGGGCGGTCGTCGCGGGCGCCCTGGCCGCGCTGCTGCTGCGGGCCACGGGCCAGCGCCGACCGTCGCGGTCCCAGGCGCTGCGCCTCGGTCTCGTGGTCCTCGGCGTGGTGATCGGCTTCCCGCTGTTCACCGCGCTGGCCCTGCGCTCGTTGCCCTCGGCCCACGGCGCCGTGGTGGTGGGCCTGCTGCCGGCGGCCACTGCGGCGATGGCGGTGGCGCGCGCGGGCGAGCGGCCCAGCCGCGGCTTCTGGCTGGCGGCCCTGGTCGGACTTGCGGCCGTGCTGGGCTTCGCGGCCAGCCAGGGCGCCGGCCTGCCCAGCGCCGCGGACGGGCTGGTGCTGTTGGCCGTCGCCTTCGGCGCGCTGGGCTACGCCGAGGGCGGCGCGCTCTCGCGCGAGCTCGGCGGCTGGCAGACGATCTGCTGGGCGCTGGTGATCGCCCTCCCGGTGACCATTCCGCCGGCGGTGGTCGCGGGCCTGACCGGCGACCTGTCGGCCGGCGCGGGGGCGTGGGCGGGCTTTGCCTACGTGTCCCTGGTGAGCATGTTCCTCGGCTTCTTCGCCTGGTACGCGGGGCTGGCGCGGGGCGGCGTGGCCAAGATCGGGCAGGTGCAGCTGGCCCAGCCGGTGCTCACGCTGGTGTGGGCCGGGCTGCTTCTGGGAGAGCGGATCGAGGCGGTGACCGTGGCGGCCGCGGTGGCGGTCCTGGCCTGCGTGGCGGCCACCCAGCGCGGCCGCGTGGCGGCGGCCGAGCCGGACCTCGAACGACCCCCCCGGTTGTTAGCCTCGTCGGGGTGAGCGAAGCCACCCTTCTCGAGGGCCGAGAGCTGCTGAACCAGGGCAAGGTCCGCGACGTGTACGCGGAGGGCGACGACCGCCTGCTGATGGTCGTCTCCGACCGCATCTCCACCTACGACGTTACCCATCCGAACCCGATCCCCGACAAGGGGAAGGTGCTCACCGGGCTGACAGCCTTCTGGCTCGAGCGGACCGAGTCGATCGTGCCCAACCACCTGATCTCCAACGTCGACGTGCCCGACGAGGTGAAGGGCCGCGCGATGCTGGTCGAGCGGCTGGAGATGGCGCCCGTGGAGTGCGTGGTGCGGGGCTACATCACCGGCTCGGGCTGGAAGGACTACCAGCGAAGCGGTGAGATCTGCGGCATCTCGCTACCGCCCGGGCTGGAGGAGTCCCAGCAGCTGCCCGAGCCGATCTTCACTCCCGCCACCAAGGCCGAGGTGGGCGATCACGACGAGAACGTCGACTTCGACCGCGCGGCCGAGATCCTGGGTGACCGCCCACTGCTGGAGGAGCTGCGCCGGATCTCGATCGAGCTGTACGAGTTCGGCGCCGCCCACGCGCGCGAGCGCGGGATCATCCTGGCCGACACCAAGTTCGAGTTCGGACGTCGCCCGGACGGCACGATCGTTGTCGGCGACGAGGTGCTCACCCCCGACTCGTCGCGCTTCTGGCCCGTGGAGGGCTACGAGCCCGGTCACGGCCAGCCCTCCTTCGACAAGCAGTACGTGCGCGACTGGGCCGCCGGGTCGGGCTGGGACAAGACCCCGCCCGCTCCCGAGCTGCCGGCTGAGGTGGTCGAGAAGACCCGCTCGCTGTACATCGACGCGTACGAGCGGATCGCCGACGAGCCCTTCTCGGCCTGGCTCGAGCGCTCGGGCGCCGCTTCTTGAAGGCCCGCGTCCTGATCCGGCCGAAGGAGGGGATCCTCGATCCCCAGGGCCAGGCCGTGGAGCGCGCGCTGCCCGCGCTGGGGTTCGCGGGCGTCGAGGACGTGCGCGTGGGACGGATGGTGGAGCTCGAGGTGGAGGACAGCTCCCAGATCGAGGCCATGTGCCAGAAGCTGCTGGCCAACCCGCTGGTGGAGGACTACGAAGTGCAGCTGGTGGATCTATGAGGTTCGGCGTCATCCGCTTTCCCGGCTCCTGCGACGAGACCGACGCCCTGCTGGCCTGCCGCCGCTACGCCGACGCCGAGATCCTCTGGCACGGCGACCGCGACCTCGACGGCGTCGACGCCGTGGTGGTGCCCGGCGGCTTCTCCTACGGCGACTACCTGCGCGTGGGCGCGATCGCCCGCTTCTCCCCGATCATGGAGGCGGTGACCGAGTTCGCCGCCTCAGGCGGGCACGTGCTCGGCATCTGCAACGGGTTCCAGGTCCTGTGCGAGGCCGGCCTGCTGCCCGGAGCGCTGCTGCCCAACGCCGGCCGGCGCTTCCTCTGCCGCCAGGTCGATGTCGAGGTCGCGCGCGCCGATTCGCCCTTCACCCGCGCCGCGTCGGCCGGCCAGGTCCTGTCCATCCCGGTCAAGCACACGACCGGCCGCTACCACGCGCCAGCGCATGTACTGGAGGGCCTCGATGCACACGGGCAGATCCTCCTGCGTTACGCGCCCGGGCACAACCCCAACGGGTCCGAGGACGACATCGCGGGCGTGACCAACGAGGCGGGCAACGTGATGGGCCTGATGCCCCACCCCGAGCACGCCGTCGATGCGCTCACCGGGTCCGAGGACGGCGGCGTGATCTTCGAGTCGCTCGCTTCGGTCGCCGTCGCCGCGTGAGCGCCTCGCCCCACCGCGTACTTGGTCTCACCGACTCCGAGTACGAGCTGATCTGTCAGAAGCTCGATCGTGATCCCAACGGCCTCGAGCTGGCCGTCTTCAGCCTGATGTGGTCAGAGCACTGTGCCTACAAGCACTCGAAGAAGCTGCTCGGGCGCCTGCCCACCGAGGGCCCGCACCTGCTGATGGGACCGGGCGAGAACGCCGGAGCGGTGGACGTGGGCGACGGCATGGCGATCGCCTTCAAAGTCGAGTCACACAACCACCCGAGCGCCGTGGAGCCCTTCCAGGGCGCGGCCACCGGGGTCGGCGGCATCCTGCGCGACGTGTTCGCGGTGGGCGCGCGGCCGATCGCCGTGCTCGACTCGCTGCGCTTCGGCGAGCTGGAGTCGGCGCGGTCGCTGTACCTGCTCGACGGCGCGGTGTCCGGCATCGGCCACTACGGCAACTCGATCGGAGTGCCGACCGTCGGTGGCGAGGTCTACTTCGAGGCGGCCTACGAGCAGAACTGCCTGGTCAACGCCATGTGCCTGGGCGTGGCCGAGCACAGGCGGCTGACCAGCGCCGCCGCGGCCGGGGTCGGCAACCTGCTCGTGCTGATGGGGGCGCGAACCGGGCGCGACGGGATTGGCGGGGCCTCCGTGTTGGCCAGCGCGGAGCTCGACGCCGAGGATGAGTCCAAGCGCCCGACCGTGCAGATCGGCGACCCGTTCGAGGAGAAGAAGGTGATGGAGGCGTGCCTGGAGCTGCTCGACCGGGGCACGCTTGCGTCGCTGCAGGACCTGGGCGCGGCGGGCCTGTCGTCCTCCTCCTCGGAGATGGCCTCCAAGGGCGAGGTGGGGCTGGACATCGACGTGTCGGCCGTCCCTCTGCGCGAGGCCGACATGGAGCCGTTCGAGATCATGATCTCGGAGTCCCAGGAGCGGATGCTGGCGGTCGTGGAGCCCGGCCGGCTGGCCGAGCTGACGGAGGTCTGCCAGCGCTGGGAGGTGCGCGCATCGGTGATCGGTGCGGTGACCGACACGCGCCACCTGCGGGTGCTCGACGGCGACGCGGTGGTGGGCGACATGCCCGTCGACGCCCTGGTCGACGACTGCCCGCTCTACGACCTGAAGCCCGCGGCGCCCGAGGCCCAGGTCTACCCCGCCCCCAAGCGCGTACTGGAGTCCGAGGACCCGGCCCAGATCCTGCCCGCCCTGCTCGGCTCGCCAAACCTCGCCTCCCGCCGGCCGCTGTTCGAGCAGTACGACTCGCTGGTGCAGTCGCGCACCGTGCGCCGGCCCGAGCAGGCCGACGCGGCGGTTTTGGCCCTCTACCCCGAGCACAAGGCCGAGCCGGGCACCCCCCGCAAAGGTATCGCGGTGGCCATCGACGGCAACGGCCGCCGCGTGGCCTGCGACCCCTACACGGGGACGGTCGAGGCCGTGCTGGAGTGCGCGGCCAACCTGGCCTGCGTGGGGGCAGAGCCCCTGGGCCTCACCAACTGCCTCAACTTCGGCAACCCCGAGAAGCCGCACGTGGCCTGGCAGCTCGAGCGCTCCGTGCAGGGAATGGCCGACGCGCTGGTGGAGCTCGGCGTGCCGGTGGTGGGGGGCAACGTGTCCCTCTACAACGAGTCGGGCGGCGGCCCGATCTACCCCACGCCCGTGGTCGGGATGGTGGGGGCCGTGCGCGACACCGCGCTCGCGCCCGGATACGGATTCGGGCGCGCGGGCGAATCCGTGGCGCTGGTGGCCGCCCGCGGCGCCCAGGTGTCCGCGCGCGGGTCCGAGCTGGCCAAGCTGGCCGGCGAGGAGCTGCCGCTGGGGCTCAATCCGATCGACGTAGCGGCCGTGCGCGAGGTGATCGAGCTGGTCCGCGAGGCGGCGGGCTCCGGCGCCCTGCGCAGCGCCCACGACGTGGCCGAGGGAGGGCTGGCGACGGCACTCGCGGAGTGCGTCCTGGCCGGGGGGGTGGGGGCGGACGTGGCCTGGGACGGCGACGACGACCCCGTGCAGCTGTTCGGCGAGGGCGCCGGCCGGTTCGTGGTCTCGGGGCCGGCGGAGGCGATCGACGCCCTCGGGCCGCTGGCCACCCGGATCGGGACCGTGGGGGGACACGAGCTCGTCATCGGCCCGTTGTCCTGGACCGTGGACGAGTTGCGGGCGGCCTCCTCCGCCCTGGCGCCGGCCTTCGCCTAGTCCCGGCGGGGCCGGTACCGGCGGCGGCGGCCACCCTCGCTGTTACCCTCGTTGGGCAGTGACCGGGCATGTCCCGGTCGCTTCATTCAGGGCCACGGCACTGACTTGACCTCTCCCCTCGATTCCCGCGACGGACCCCGCGACGAATGCGGCGTCTTCGGCGTATACGCACCCGGGTCCGAGGTGTCCCGGCTCGCCTACTTCGCCCTCTACGCGCTGCAACACCGGGGCCAGGAATCGGCCGGGATAGCGGCCAGCGACAACGGCCACATCATGACCGTGCGCGACGTGGGCCTGGTCTCCCAGGTCTTCGACGAAGGCAAGCTCAAGGCCCTCACCGGCGAGATGGCGATCGGCCACGTGCGCTACTCCACCACGGGCTCCTCGGCCTGGGAGAACGCGCAGCCTGTCTATCGCTCCGACCACCGCCAGCTCGCCCTGGCCCACAACGGCAACCTGATCAACGCCGTCCAGCTGCACTCCGAGCTGTCGGACCGCGGCGTGCAGTTCCGTTCCACCTCGGACTCCGAGATCATCGCCGCGCTGCTGTCCACCCACGAGGCGGACACCGTCGAGGAGGCGCTGGCCGACGTGATGCCGCGGCTGGAGGGCGCGTTCTCCACCGTGGTGATGACCGAGAGCGGCGTGGTCGGCTTCCGCGACGGCGCCGGCCTGCGACCGCTGGCCCTCGGCCGGATCGGCGACCGCTACTGCCTGGCCTCCGAGAGCTGTGCCTTCGACATCATCGGCGGCGAGCTGGTGCGCGAGGTGCTGCCGGGCGAGATGGTCTCGATCGGCGAGCGGGGGATCGCCACCCGCCAGCTCGTGGACTCGCCGCGCAAGGCCTTCTGCGTGTTCGAGCACATCTACTTCGCCCGCCCGGACTCCATCCTCGAGGGCAACCGAACCCAGGTGTCGCGCCGCAAGATGGGCGAGATCCTCTGGCGCGAGGCGCCAGTGGACGCCGACGTGGTGATCGCCGTGCCCGACTCCGGCACCCCGGCGGCGTCTGGCTACTCCAAGGCCTCGGGCATCCCCCGAGACGAAGGGCTGATCAAGAACCGCTACGTGGCGCGCACCTTCATCCAACCGGGCGACGAGCTGAGAAAGCACGGCCTGCGGATGAAGTTCAACCCGCTGCGCGAGGTGGTCGAGGGCAAGCGGCTCGTGGTGGTGGACGACTCGATCGTGCGCGGCAACACCACCCGCCAGATCGTCTCCATGCTGCGCGACGCGGGCGCGACCGAGGTGCACATGCGCATCTCCGCGCCGCCCATCCGCTACCCGTGCCACTACGGCGTGGACATGTCCACCAAGCAGGAGATGGTGGCGCACGGGCGTACGGTCGACGAGATCGCCCAGGAGCTGGAGTGCGACTCGGTCGCCTACCTGTCGCTCGAGGGCGTCTACGAGGCGATCCGCGGTGAGCGCGCCACCCACTGCGACGCGTGCTTCTCCGGGGACTACCCGCTGGAGCGCACCGAGTCGGCCAACGGGAAGTTCGCGCTGGAGGAGCTCCCCCAGGTCGGGGACGGGCGCGTGGTCGTCCCGAGCTGAGTCAGCCGCGTAACGACTCCGCCCTTTCCGTCAAAGCTCGGCTCCAAGCCCCCGCGACCGCCGGGGGCGGCGGTACTGTGGCCCTCCCGTGAGCACGCTCGACTCGGCCCTCCAGGAGTACTTCGGCTTCACCGAGTTCCGGGTGGGACAGCGCGACGCGTGCGCCGCGGCGCTCGCCGATCGCGACGTTCTGGTGGTCATGCCCACGGGCTCGGGCAAGTCGCTGTGCTACCAGCTGCCCGGACTGGTGCGCGGGGACCTGACGCTCGTGGTCTCGCCGCTGGTGGCGCTCATGCAGGACCAGGTCGAGGCCCTGCGGGCCCGGGGGCTGGGCGAGCGCGTGGGCCTGGTCAACGCCCAGCAGGACGCCAGCGCCAACGCCGACGTGCTGGACCGGGCGGCCGATGGATCCCTACACCTGCTCTACGTGTCGCCCGAGCGCTTCGCCTCGCCGGGCTTCCTCGATCGCGTGCGGCAGATGTCCGTGGGCCTGTTCGTGGTCGACGAGGCGCACTGCGTGTCCCAGTGGGGCCACGACTTCCGCCCGGACTACTTCCGCCTGGCCGATGCCGCCCGCCACCTCGGCGCCAAGGCGATCGTGGCCTCGACGGCCACCGCCACGCCGCGGGTGGCGGTGGACATCGCCCGCCGGCTCGGTCTGCGCGACCCGCTGCGGGTCGCCACCGGATTCGACCGGCCGAACCTGTCCTTCGCGGTCGCCCGCCCGGCGCCGCACGAGAAGCGGGGGCTGATCGGCCAGGCGCTGGGGGAGGCGGAGGCGCTGCCGGCGATCGTCTACGCGGGTACCCGCGCGGGATCGGAGGAGATCGCCTCGCAGCTCAGCGGCGAGCTGGGCGAGCCGGCCGAGGCCTACCACGCCGGGCTGCCGCGGGAGCGCCGGGCGCAGGTCCAGCGCCGCTTCCTGGCCGACGACGTGCGCGTGATCGTGGCCACCAACGCGTTCGGCATGGGAGTCGACAAGCCCAACGTACGCACGGTGCTGCACGCCAGCGTGCCCTCCTCGCTGGAGGCCTACTACCAGGAGGCCGGCCGCGCGGGGCGTGACGGCCTGCCGGCCCGTGCGCTGCTGCTGGCCGAGAACCGCGACAAGGCGCTCCACGTCCACTTCATCAAGCGCGAGGAGGTCGATCCCCAGCTCCCCGCCGCGCTGGCCGACCGCCTCCAGGCGGTGGCCGACGGCGACGGGCGCTACCGCATCGACACCTCCGAGCTGGCCGGTGTGGCCGGGGGCGGATCCGACCGGCTGCGCGCGCTGCTGGGTCACCTGGCCCGCGCCGGGGTGATCTCGCCAACGCCCTCGTCGCCCGACGTCACGGCCGGGCGCCTGAGCTCCGCGGGCTTCGACTCGCGCGCGGCGGCGGCGTGTCGGTCCTCGGTGGAGGACGGCGCCCGCGCGCGCTGGCGCCAGTACCGCGAGATCTGGGCCTACGTGGAGAGCGACACCTGTCGCCGTGACACCATCCTTCGCCACTTCGGGGACATGGCCGGAGCCGGGGTGCGGCCCGATGGGGCCGCGTGCTGCGACGTCTGCGACTCCGGCCTGGTCCCCGAGCTGCCGCCGCCCTCGCTGGAGGCGGTCGGTGACCTGGACGACGCGATCATCTCGGTCGCATCCGCGGCGCGCCCGGCGGTGGGACGCACCACCTGCGCCGAGATTCTGCACGGGTCGCGGGCCAAGAAGATCCAGCGCAACTCCTACGACGGCCTGCCGGCCTACGGCAGCTCCTCGCACATGCGCCGGGCGGACATCCTGGCCCGCGTCGACCAGCTGCTGGAGCAGGGCGCCATCGCCACCACCTCGGGCCCCTACCCCGTCCTGCAGCCCGGGGCGGGCGTCGCCGCGTCGTAGTGGCCTTTCGCGTCGGCGTCCTGATCTCGGGGGAGGGGACCAACCTCCAGGCGCTGCTCGACTCCGTCCACGGGCGCGACGGCATAGAGGTCGTTTGCGTGGGATCCAGCCGCGCCGAGGCGAGGGGGCTCGAGCGGGCCCGGGCGGCCGGCGTCGAGACCGCCGTCTTCGACAAGGCCGACCACCCCGATCGCGACGCCCGCGACGCGGCCATGGGCAACTGGCTCGACGACCACGACATCGACCTGCTGGTGCTGGCCGGCTTCATGGAGATCCTCGGCGGGCCGTTCATCCGCCGCTTCGCGGGCCGGATAGTCAACGTCCACCCGTCGCTGCTGCCGGCCTTCGCCGGCGTGGGGGCGATCGAGCAGGCGCTGGACTACGGGGTGCGCGTGATCGGGGTCACCGTCCACTTCGTCGACGAGGGCGTGGACAGCGGACCCGTCTTGCTGCAGGAGGCGTTCGAGCTTCCGTATGCTCGCGACATCGCGGCGATCGAGGCGCAGGTACACGTGGTCGAGCACCGGCTTCTGCCCCGGGCCGTGCGCCTGATCGCCGCCGGGGCCGTGTCGCCGGACCCCGGCAACCCGCGGGTGATGAGGGTCGATGAGCTCGGCGCCTGAATCCGGGCACGCCCCGGCCGCGCCCTCCGAGGAGGCCCGCGTCTGCCGGGCCCTGCTCACCGTCTCGGACAAGCGCGGGCTGGTGGACTTCGCCAAGGGCCTGGCCGACATGGGAATCGAGATCGTCTCCACCGGCGGCACGGCGCGCGAGCTCGAGCAGGCCGGGGTGCCCACCCGCTCCGTCGAGGACTACACGGGCTTCCCCGAGGTGATGGACGGTCGGGTGAAGACGCTTCACCCCAAGATCTACGCCGGCCTCCTGGCCGTGCGTGACAACCCCGAGCACGCCGAGGTTCTGCGCGAGCGCGAGATCGAGCCGATCGATCTCGTGTGCGTGAACCTGTACCCGTTCGAGCGCGTGGCCGGCGCCCGCGGCGCGGACCCGGCCGAGGTGATCGAGAACATCGACATCGGCGGCCCCACGCTGATCCGCGCGGCGGCAAAGAACCACCGGTTCGCGGCGGTGGTCACCTCGCCGGAGAGCTACGACGCCATCCTGGAGGAGCTGCGCGCCGCCGACCAGCACATCGCGCAGCGGACGCGCGAGTCGCTCGCGCTGGAGGCGTTTTCCTACACCGCCCGTTACGACGCCGCCATCTCGCGCTGGTTCGCCGAGCGCGAGGAGGACTTCCCGATCCAGGAGAGCCGGGCCTTCACCAAGGTGCTGGACCTCTCCTACGGCGAGAACCCGCACCAGCGGGCCGCGTACTACGCCGAGGCCGGCGCGCGCACGCACCTGCTGTCGATGGTCTCGAAGATCCACGGCAAGGAGCTGTCGTTCAACAACCTGCTCGACCTGGACTCGGGCCGGAAGCTGATCGAGGAGTTCGAGCTGCCGGCGGCAGTGATCATCAAGCACAACAACCCGTGTGGCGCGGCGGTGGGCTCCACGGTGGACGAGGCCTTCCAGCGCGCGCTGGCCACCGATCCGATGAGCGCCTACGGCGGCGTGATGTGCTTCAACCGCCCGATCGACCTCCCGCTCGCCGAGCGGCTGAACGCGATGTTCGTGGAGCTGGTGTTCGCCCCGGGCTTCGAGGACGGCGCGCTCGAGCTGCTGCAGTCGAAGCCCAACATCCGCATCCTCGACGACGACGAACGGCGCCGGCCGCTGGTCACCGAGCAGGACACCAAGCGCGTGCGCGGCGGGCTGTTGGTACAGGACCGCGATCTGGGCCCAGACCCGCGCGAGGACATGCAGGTGGTCACCGAACGCAAGCCCACCGAGGCCGAGTGGGGCGAGCTCTTGTTCGCCTGGCGGGTGTGCAAGCACGTGCGCTCCAACGCGATCGTGCTCACGCGCGACCTGGGCACGGCGGGCATAGGCGCGGGCCAGATGAGCAGGGTCGACTCGGTGCGGATCGCCATCGACAAGGCGGCCGCCGCGGGCCTCTCCCTCGAAGGGTCCGTCATGGCCTCCGATGCCTTCTTCCCCTTCCCGGACGGTCCCCAGCTGGGAATCGATGCCGGCGTGACGGCGATCATCGAGCCGGGGGGATCGAACCGCGATCCCCTGGTGATCGAGGCCTGTGACGCGGCCGGCGTGGCGATGGTGTTCACCTCGAGGCGGCACTTCCGGCACTAGTGGGGCTGGGTTGGGGCGATACCCCCAAGGAGAGTTGAACTCCTGCTTCAAGGTTGAAAACCTTGCGTGCTAACCGTTACACCATGGGGGCGTCGGCCCGAGTCTACGCCGGGCCATGCTGGGCTTGTGGGGCGCGCCTCTCGACGCGACGCGGGCCGCTCTAGCATGAGGGCGCCCCCGTAGCTCAGTTGGTTAGAGCGGCGGCCTTTTAAGCCGCGCGGCGCGAGTTCGAGTCTCGCCGGGGGCACTCAGGCTGCAGCCGCGGCGTCTTGCTCCGGGTCGTAGCCGCCGCACGACGCGCCGAACACGAGCAGGGACACGACCAGCCCAACGGTGTGGTTGGCGACCAGGCCGACCAGACCCCCGGCCACGCCGCCGGCCAAGGCCGCGAACAGCGCCAGCCCGGCCGGTAGTGAGAGGATGCGCGCGGTCAGGATCGAGCACACGATCCAGGCCACCGGGCCGGTCGCCCAGCCGTAGTCCTTGAAGAAGTCGTCGGGCAGCGGGAGGGCCAGCAGCATCCCGAACAGGATCAGCACGAGCACCGTCTGAACGGCCAGCGAGCGCAGGAACAGGCCTCGGTCCACGGCCCGGATGGTAGGGCGCCACGTCCCGTATCGGAGCCCGACTGACAAACTCCCGGGCCCCGGCCGCACACGGCCGCGGGGGCGGTTAGCTCAGTTGGTAGAGCACGTGCCTTACAAGCACGGGGTCGCTGGTTCGAGCCCAGCACCGCCCATGGACAGGCTTGCTGGGAGACGCGGCGGGGTCGGGAGGGCCGGAGGGCCGCGAAACAAAGCGAGGCTTCAGCTTCTGGGCATTGGGTCGATACATATATCGTGCGCCTTCGCACAGATCGCTCCCCGTCCTCGGGCTCCGGCTTTGCCTCCAGGTGGCGGAGTGTCGACACCAAGGCGGATGCGCTCGGCCGGGTGCCGCTGCTGGCGGGCCTCCGGCGCAACGCGCTGGTCCAGCTGGCCACGCACGCCGAGGACCTGGACGTGCCCGCGGGAACCGACCTCTACTGCGAAGGCGATACGGCCAGCGAGTTCTTCATCATCCTCGAAGGCGAGGTCGACATCCTCAAGGCCGAGCAGCGGGTGGCGCACGTTGGTCCTGGCGGCTTCTGCGGGCAGATCGCCCTGATCGAGCGGGTCCGACGAGCTTCCACCGCAACGGCCGCGACGCCCGTCCGGTTCTTTGTCATCACCCGCGGCGGCTTCTCGGCGCTGCTCGCGCGAAATCCAACCGTCGAGCGCCGTGCCCTGCACGCGCTCGTCATCGAGAACATCAGCGAGCGCGGGATTGCGGAGCGGGCACTTCGCGAGCAGGCGGCGATCAACGAGTACCAAGCCATGCACGACTCGCTCACGGGGCTCCCCAATCGCCGCAAGCTGACGAGCGATCTAGACCAGGCGATGGGTGAGAGCGACGCTGCTTCCCCGGGCGTGCTCGCTCTCTTCGATCTGAACGGCTTCAAGTCCTACAACGACACCTTCGGGCACGCTGAAGGTGATCTCCTGCTTCGGCGGCTCTCCACCAGGCTCGCCGATGTCACGGGAGGAAGCGCCTACCGGCTCGGAGGTGACGAGTTCTGTGCCCTGTTACCGGGCTCCCTCGCGGAAAACGCGGCCTTGGCCGGCGCTTGCATCCCCTCGCTCTCGGAGGACGGCGAGGGCTTCGCCATCAGCACGTCCGCCGGTTTCGTCGAGTTTCCGCGCGAGGCGGCAGAACCCACCACGACGTTGCTCTTGGCCGATCAGCGCATGTACGCCGAGAAGGAGAACCGATCCGGCTCGGCCAAGCAACAGACGCGCGACATGGTGCTGCGCATACTCGCGGAGCGCCACCCCGACCTCCATGAGCACATCAGCGCCGTGGCCTCGGCGGCCCGTCAGGTGGGCATGCGCCTCGGGATGAGCCGAGAGGACCTCGACGACCTTGTCCGTGCCGCCGAGCTGCACGACATAGGCAAGATCGCCATCCCCGACGCCATCCTGCACAAGCCCGGCCCTCTGGACGAGGAGGAGTGGCGATTCATGCGGCGCCACACCATCATCGGCGAGAGCATGCTCAGCGCCGCGCCCGCGCTCGCCGTGGCAGCCAAGGCGGTCCGGTCCAGTCACGAGCGCTTCGACGGCGGCGGCTACCCGGACGGCCTGACCAGCGAGGACATCCCGCTCGCCAGCCGGATCATCTTCATCTGCGACTCCTTTCACGCGATGACCTCTGAACGTCCTTATCAGGGGCCAATGGGGACGGAGGCCGCGCTCGCCGAGATGAGGCGATGCGCCGGCACCCAGTTCGACCCCCACCTGGTCGAGGCCTTCGAACTGGCAGCCGCGTGGGAGCCCGGGCCGATCATCGACGAGCCCGGCGACGCGTCCGGCGCCCCAGCCCTGGCGCCCGGTCTCCTGGGCGCGTAGCGACCCCAGACGGCTGCCCCTCAGCCCCGCCCCGCCTCCGCAGCCGCGCTCTCCGCCGCCTCCAGCTGGCGCTCGATCAGGTCGAGCCCAGAGCTCCAGAAGCCGGGGTCGGTCAGGTCGACCCCCACGATCGCTCCCAGCTCCTCGGGCGGCATCGACCCGCCCGCGCGCAGCAGCTCCAGGTAGGACGGCGTGAAGCCTTCGCCCTCCTCCTCGAAGCGGCGGTAGACCGACAGCGCCAGCAGGTGCCCGTAGGCATAGGCGTACACGTAGCCGGGCGTGTCCACGAAGTGGGGCACGTAGCTCCACCACGAGTCGTAGTCCTCCGAGGGCTCGACCGAGTCGCCGAGCAGGTCCGCCTGCGTCTCGCGCCAGGCGGCGGCGAAGCCCTCGGGCGCCAGCTCGCCGCCCGTGCGCCGCTCGGTGTGGATCCGGTCCTCGAACCGGTTCATGGCGATCTGGCGGAAGACCGCGGCGACCGCGCCGTCGAGCGCCTCGGCCAGCAGGGACAGGCGCGCCGACGCGTCGGGCGCGTCGGCCAGCAGCCGCTCCAGCACGATCGTCTCGCCGAAGATCGAGGCGGTCTCGGCCACGGTCAGCGGGGTGGTGAACTCGAACATGCCCTTGGGCCGAGCCAGCGTGGCGTGCACGCCGTGGCCGAGCTCGTGGGCCATGGTCAGCACGTCGCCCGGGCGCGAGGTGTAGTTGAGCATCACGTAGGGGTGCGCCGAGGGGACGGCGTAGGCGCAGAACGCGCCACCGCGCTTGCCCGGCTGGGGCGGGGCGTCGATGAAGCGGCCATCGAAGAAGCCGGCGGCGGCGTCGCCCAGCTCGGGCGAGAAGCCGCGGTAGCAGTCGAGCACGAGCTCGCGCGCGTCGTCGTAGCCCACGCGCTGCTCGGACTGCGCCACCGGAGCCATGCGGTCGTAGTAGGCCAGCTTGTCGAGTCCCAGCAGCTTCGCCTTGAGCCGGTACCAGCGCCGGGCCAGCTCGTAGCGCGACACCACCGCCTCGACCAGCGCCTGCACCGACTCGTCGGACGCCTCGTTGGACAGGTTGCGCGACGCCAGCCAATGCGGGTAGGAGCGCAGCCGGTCCTTGGTCGACTTGTCCTGCAGCAGGGTGTTGAAGATGAACGCCCGCGTGCGCAGGCCGGGCTCCAGGGCGCCGGTGACGCCGGCCCCGGCGGCCGCGCGCTGGCTGCGGTCGGGGCTCTGCAGCAGCGACAGCGCCTCCATCAGCTGCGTCGGCTCGTCCGCGCCCGGAAGGTCGACCGTGATGGACGACGTGAGCTCGGTGAACAGCCGGCCGAAGGCCGATCGCCCCGTCACCTGCGTCTCGGTGAGCACCCGCTCCTCGGGCTCGGAGAGCTGGTGGTCGCGGTAGCGGCGCAGCGTCCGCAGGTGGTGGCGGCAGAAGTCGAGCTCCGGCCCGCCCAGCAGCTGCTCGGCGCGCTGGTCTGGGAGCTCGTTCCACTCGAGGTCGAAGAACAGCAGCGAGGTCTCGATCGCCGCGCCGCGCTCGCTCACCTCGGCGACCAGGGCACCGGTGGCCGGGTCCTGGGTATCGACCGCGAAGGCCAGGGAGGCGTAGGAGCCGGCGCGCCCGACACGGTCGAACAGGTCCTCGAGCTCGCGCATCGCGGTGGCGAGGGCTGCGGCGTCGAGCTCGGCGACTGTGCCCCGGTATCGGCCGGCGAAGTCCTCGGCCAGCCGGGCGGCCTCACCGAGCAGTCCGCGAGCGCCCTCGGGGCCGGCGCCCTTCACCAGCGGCTCGAGGTCCCAGCGCGCGTCCTCGAGCGCCCGATCGGGTGGTGAAGCGACGGAGTCGGCCATGGGTGGACCTTAGGCGCTAGGCGGAGGCCGCCACCGCGCGCGAGGCGCCCAGGCGGATCAGCCCGGCGACCTGCTCGGGCGAGTCCCAGGTGGGCACGTGACCGCAGTCGCGCAGCCGCCTCACCTCCACGCCGGGGGGCACCGTCTCCGGCGGGTAGACCGAGCGGTCGCGGTCGGCCCAGGCCATGGTCACCGGCACGTCGATGTCGTCGAAGCCCTGGAACAGGTCACTGCGCATCTCGTGGTTGGCCCGGGTGAAGCCCTCGGCGCGTGCGTAGGCGCGCACGAGCTCGTAGGCGTCGCGCGCGGGCACGCGCTCTGGGTGGGCCATCGTCCCCGCCAGGGCGATCCGGCGGCCGCGGGCCGTGGCCAGGACGGGTCGAAGGATCGGCAGCAGCCGCCGCGCGGTGGAGCGCGCCACCTCCGGCCGGGGACCGAGCACGCTGCGCCAGAAGCCGGCGGCGCACAGGGTGGTCACGCTCAGCGCCGCCTCGGTCTTGCCGAGCTCGAGGGCCACCCAGCCGCCGAGCGATATGCCCGCCACGTGGGCGCGCTCGACCCCCAGATCCTCCATGGTGCTCCGCACCGCCGCGGCGATGTTCCTTGCCGTGGCTGGCACCTCCTCGGGCAGCGACGGCGAGTCCCCGAAGCCCGGCATGTCCACGGCGATCACGTCGTGGTGCTCGGCCAGGAGGCCCGTCACGGGCTTCCACACGCCTCGGCTGGCACCCAGCGGGTGGACGAGCACCAGCGCGGGGCCCGAGCCGGCGCGATCGTAGGCGAGCGGGGACATCACCGGGGAGATACGGCGCGCCGCGCTCGTCCGATCACCCGCGGCGGCCGTAGTGTGACCAC
>JBBREO010000023.1:0-31508 GCA_038202855.1 Solirubrobacterales bacterium | reverse complement strand
TCGGGCCGGGGGCCGTGCTCGCGGTGGTGTCCCTGACGGTGGCGGGAGCCTGGGTGGGCCTGCGCCGGCTGGTGGTGGCCGCCGACCCCGACCTGCGTAATCCCTCGGCCCCCGGCGCGGCGGTCGTGCTCGCCCTCGCCCTGTCGGTGTGCACACTGGTGCTCTGGCTCGCGAATTCGTTCGCCGCGCTGGTGATGGTTCCCGCGCTGCATCTGTGGATGCTCGCCGTGCTGGTGGACCCCGGTCCGGGCCGCCGCGCCCGGCTGGGGCTGATCGCCGGCGGCCTCGTGCTCCCCGCCTTGCTGGTGGTCTACGAGCTGATCCTGCTGTCAGTCGACCCCCTCAGCGGCGCCTGGTACCTCACGCTGCTGGTCACCGGCGGCCACCTGAGCCTCTTGGCCGGGCTGCTCGGCTGCCTCTACGCGGCGACGCTGGCGGGGGTGATCGCCGTGGCACTGAGCGCACCCCCAGAGCCAAAGCGCCCACCCCGCGAGGTGCCGAAGGTGCGAGGGCCGGCGGGCTACGCGGGGCCGGGATCGCTTGGCGGGACGGATTCGGCGCTGCGGTAGTTGGTAGCAATCAACCATCCGTCGAATGGGGTGGCGCCCCCATATCGTCTTCACCGAGCTGCGACGATTAACCGACCCATGGACCCGTCTCTAATCCAGCAGATCGAGTCCGGGACCTACCGCGTGGACGCCGATCGGGTGGCCGCCGCGATGATCGCCCGGATTGCCCCGCACAGGCCCTCAGCCGTGCTCATATCCCCGCAGGCCCTCGATCGCCCGCCCATCTGCCCCGACCAGGCGGAGGCCTGCAGCCCCCTCCGCGACGCCTAGTCGCGTGACCGGCGCCCCCGCGCGGCGGCCGGCCTCCTGCACGTCGGCCCACCGGGCGGGAGGTGCACAGAACAGAAGCTCGTAGTCCTCGCCGCCGGTCGCGGCCAGGACCCTGGGATCGCGTCCGACGGCGCGCGCCACCTCGGTCACGCCGTCGGCCACGGGCAGTGCGGCCAGCTCCACCGCCAGCCCCACGCCGCTGGCCGTTGCGATGTGGGCCGCGTCGGTGGCCACGCCGTCGCTGAGGTCGATCATCGCCGACGCCCCCGCGCCGGCAAGGGCGCGCCCGGCGGCCAGCCGCGGCTGCGGCCGGCGGTGGTGCGCCGCCAGCCGGTCGGCTGTGTCCTGTTCCACGCCCGCAGGGGCACCTTCCAGGCACAGCAGCCCCGCGCTCGAGGCGCCGAGGGCGCCCGTCACGGCGACCACGTCACCCGGTCGCGCCCCGCTGCGGCGCACGAGCTCCTGCTCGCTATCGGCCCAGCCCACCACGGTCACGGTGATCACCAGCGATCGCGCGGTCACCACGTCGCCACCGGCCAGGGTGAACCCCTCGGCGGCGGCCAGGTCGGCCATCGCCGCCGCGAGGGCCAGGGCCTCGTCGCCGCCCAGGTCGCCGGGCATGGCCAACGAGGCGTAGGCCTCGCCGGGCTGGGCGCCCATGGCCGCCAGGTCCGAGAGGGCCGATGCCATCGCCTTGTGGCCGATGTCGGTGGCCGAGTGCGTGGCGCGATCGAAGTGGACCCCTTCGGCTGCCGTGTCGATCGAGGTGACCGCCAGGGGATGCGCGCGCACGACCGCCGCGTCGTCGCCGGGCCCGACGAGCACCCGGCCGCCGGCCGGGCCGAGCATCTCCTTGATCGCGGCTATCAGGCCGAGCTCGGTCACGAGCGCGGCTTGGCTCGGCCTGGGCGGCGGCTACTGGCCCCCGCGACCGCCACCGTTGCCGTTGGCCCCGCCCGTACCGCCACCACCACCGCCTTTGCCCCCGCCCGGCGCGGGGGCGGGCTTCGGAGCCGCCGGTGTCTGGGGGACCGGCGGAGCCTGGGGGGGCGTCGCGTAGAGGCGCGGGTCATAGCCGTTGTTCTGGCCGCCGGGGTTTTGACCCGTGGGCGCGCCCGTGCCCGACGGCGCCGTGGGCGTCGACCGGTAGGTCCCGCCCGCGTTCGTGGCGCTCCCGGACCCGCGGCTGTAGAAAGGAGAGAAGGTGGCCCCCTGCTTGGGCTCGGGGAAGCCGTTGCACTGGTTGCCCTTGGCCATCCGCATGTAGGCGCCCCACACCGGCGCGGCCAGCGTGCCGCCCTGACCGCCGGGCATGGCGATGTTGGCGTTGGGATAGCCCACCCACACGGAGCTGGCCAGGTTGGGCGTGTAGCCCACGAACCAGGCGTCCTTGGCGCTGTCGGTGGTGCCCGTCTTGCCGGCGGCGGGGCAGCCGATGTTGGCGCGGGTGCCCGTACCCGACTGCACGTTCTGCTCCAGGATCTTGGTGACCGTGGAGGCCTGGCCCTCGGTGAGCACGCGCTTGCCCTTGGCCTTGTCGAAGCTCTCGGACTTGCCGTCGGGGAAGACGACCTTGCGGATCCCCGTGGCCCGGTGGCGCACCCCGCCGCTGGCGAGCGTGGCGTAGGCGTCGGCGATCTCGAGCGGCGTGACGCCCAGGCGCAGGCCGCCCAGCCCCTCCGCGGGGAGGCAGTCGAGCTTGGTCTCGATCCCCAGCAGCTTGGCCGTCTCACACACCTTCTTGGGCCCCACGTCGATGACGAGCTGCGCGTACACGGTGTTGTCGGACTTGAGCGTGGCCTGGACGAGGTTCATCGACCCGCCGTAGGTGTTGCCGAAGGTCTTGACCTGCCACGGCCCGTAGCCCGGCACGTTGAGGTTCAGCGGCTTGGAGGTGTAGGTCGTGGTGGCCGGATTGATGCCCTCGCGCACCGCGGCGGTGAGCACCATCACCTTGAAGGCCGAGCCGGGCTGGCGGTGGCCCTGGGCCGCGAGGTTGAAGCGACGGTCCTTGTAGGTGCCGCTGGAGGCCATCGCCTTGATCTCGCCGTTGTGGGGATCGATCGAGGCGATCGCCGACGAGGGCCCCGCGGGGTCGCCGTAGAAGGAGTTGATCGCCTGGCGCGCCTGGTCCTGCTTGATCGGGTCGATCGTGGTGTAGACCTTCAAACCGCCGCGGCGGTAGACGGCCGCCCCGTAGTGCTCGATCAGCTTCTCCTGCACGTAGTCGAAGAAGAAGGGCTCGCGGCGGGTGGTGTAGCGGGTGCCGCGCTTGAGCTTGAGCCGGCTGGCCTTGGCCTCGGCGGCCTGGGCCGGGGTGATGAAGTGGTTGTCGGCCATCTTGTCCAGCACCTCGCCGCGGCGCTTCAGCGCCTCGCCGGGGTCGCGGAAGGGGTTGTACTGCGACGGCGCCTGGGGCAGGCCCGCCAGCAGCGCGGCCTCGGGCAGCGTCAGCTGCTTGGCGTGCTTGTCGAAGAAGGTCTCGGCCGCGGCCTCGATCCCGATCGACGTGCGGCCGTTCACGGTGCCGAACGGCACGTCGTTGAGGTAGTTCTGGAGTATCCAGGTCTTCGAGTGCTTCTTCTCCAGCTCGGAGGCCAGCTTCGCCTCGCGGATCTTGCGCTGCACGTTGCGCTGGGGATCCTTGATGTAGAGGGCGCGGACGAGCTGCTGGGTCAGGGTCGAGCCGCCCTGTACGTTCTTGCCCGACTCCACGTTGCGCACGCCGGCGCGCACGATGGCGCCGTAGTCCACGCCCTTGTGCTTGTAGAAGCGCTCGTCCTCGATGGCCACGACGGCGTGACGGATGTCCTGGGTCTGGTCCTCCCAGGCGATGGGCGTGCGGATCTCGTCCGACTGGACGTACCCGAGCCGCGAGCCGTCGGCGGCCAGGATCTCCGAATTGGCGCCCTTGTCGGTGGGCTTGAGCTGGGACAGGTCGGGGGCCGTGCCGGCCACCGCGAGCACGTAGCCCATGCCCGAGAGCAGGGCTATGCCCGCGATCAGCCCGATCACGCCCAGGCCGAGGGCGACGGGGCGCCCGCCGCCTCCGCGCCGACGCTTGCGCCGCTGCTTTCTCTGCCGATAGGTCATGAAGGCATCCGGTGGGCCCTGGGTGGCTGTCGCTCGCGCGCTAGCGCGCGCTGGAGGCCTATCCGGTAGGCACTGAGGATAGCCCAGCGTCGTGTAGGCGCTGCAGGCTTTCTTTTCGCAGGCGCGCTGCCACTCCTCCTCGCTCGCCCGGGGTTGGCGCCCAGCTGGCCACGACCAGCGTGATGCCCTCCGAGTCGGCGGCGTCGACCCGGGCCTCCACGTCCTCCTCGGCCGCCAGCAGATCGAGCGCTTTGATCACGTCGCCCCCGGATGGAATCCACACGGAGACCTCGACCTTCACGCGCGGGTCGACGATCGTGTGGTTGTGCACCGAGCTCTGGGCCAGCCGCTCGTTGGGCACGATCAATCGCTGGCCGTCGTCCAGGCGGATGTAGGTGTAGTTCAGCCGCATGTCCTCCACCTCGCCGGTCTCGTCCTCGAAGGTCACGAGGTCGCCGATCCGGATCGGCTGGGTTATGGCCAGGACGATCCCGGCGATCGCGTTGGCCAGCGTCTGGCGGGCGGCAAAGCCCACAACCAGGCCGAGCAGCGCCGAGGAGGCGAGCAGGCCGGTGGCCACGCGCTTGACCGCGGGGAACTGCGACAGCGCCAGCGCGATGCCGATCACCACGATCAGCGCGAACAGCAGCCGGCGCACGAGTTGGAGGCGCGTGTCGGCCACCGCGGACAGCGGCCCGCCGACCACGGCCTCGCTCACCCGGCGGCCGCGGCGGGCAAGCGCCCGATCCACCACGCGGGCAAGCGCGAAGGCGAGCACCACCGTGACCACGGCGGTGATCTCCTCCTTGTGGGTGTCCAGGAAGCTGGCGGCCAGGAACATCTGAGCGCCCGTACCCCTCGGGGCACCCATGAGAACATCGCCTGACGGCATGGCGTACGAGGCTACTTCCACGCGCGGCCGCGGGCCGTCCACGTGGGCGCGCGCGCTCGCCGCCCTCAGGGGCGCGCTCGTCGAACTGCGCCGCTCGCCCGCATTCGCCGCGGCTTGGCGGGCGTTCGCGTGGAGTCGGCTGGGAATCCTCTTCGTGGCCGTGTTCGTCCCGCTCTCGAGCGCGGGCGCGGTCTCGGTCGCCAACGCCCGGCGCTTCGACTCGCCGGCCCTGACCCATCCCCTGGGTGGTCTGGGGGACATCCTGCTCTCACCGCTGGCCCGCTGGGACTCGATCTGGTACCTCACGATCGCCAACTACGGCTACGGGCCGACGGGCTCGCCGCGCACGGCCTTCTTCCCGCTCTACCCGCTCCTCGCCCGCGGCGTCGGGGAGCTGGGCGGCGGCTCGCGGGCCGCGGTGCTGGTGGCCGCCTTCGTGGTCGCGCTGGCCGCCCTGCTCGGCGCGCTCGTCCTGTTGCACCGACTGACCGAGCTGGAGCTCGGCGCCGACGCCGCCTGGCCCACCGTGCTGCTGCTGTGCCTGTTCCCAGCGTCCCTCTTCCTGGGCGCGCCCTACTCGGAGAGCGTCTTCCTCCTGGCCTCGGTGGGGACCTTCTACGCCGCCCGCACGGGCCACTGGGCCTGGGCCGGCGCGGCGGCCGGCGCGGCCAGCGCCACCCGCAGCGCGGGCGTGCTGCTGCTCCTGCCGCTGGCCATCCTCTACCTCCAGAGCACGGCGCCGGGCTGGCGGCTGCGGTCCGAGGCGGCCTGGCTGGCGCTGGCTCCGATGGGCCTGGTCGCCTACGTGGTCTTTCTCGCGACAGCCCACGGCGATCCGTTTGCCTTCTTCTCGGCCCAGGAGCTGTGGTCGCGCCACTTCGCCGGCCCGTTCGTCGGCGTCTGGGACGGCGCGGTGGCCGCATCCGACGGCGCGCGCCAGCTGGCTTCGGGTTCACGCGAGACGGTCTTCTTCGCACCCGCCGGGGGCGACCCGTTCCGGGTGGCGGCCATCAACCTGATGCTGTTCGCCACCCTGGCCTTCGCGGTCGCCGCGGTCGTGGGCGTGTTTCGTCGGCTGCCCCTGGCCTACGGCGCCTACCTGCTGGCCGCGCTCGCGCTGCCCCTGTCCTACCCGGTGGCCCCGCAGCCGCTGATGAGCCTGCCGCGCTTCCTCGTGGTGCTGTTCCCGGTGTTCATGTGGCTCGGGGCCGCCTGCAGCGAGCGGCGACGGACGGCCCAGGTGGCGGGCGCCTTCGCCCTTGGGCTGGGTCTGTTCACCACCCAATATGCGTCCTGGTTCTTCGTGGCCTAGTGCCGCTGCGCGCCGTCCTCTTCGACGCCCTGGGCACGCTCGTGGCGCTCGAGCCGCCCGCGCCCCGCCTGCGGGCGGCGCTGAAGGGCGACACCGGGGTCGACGTGGGCGAAGCCGCCGCGGCGCGCGCGTTCGCGGCCGAGATCGAGTTCTACCTGGTCAACCACATGCGCGGGGGCGACCCCGCCGGGCTCGAGGGCCTGCGCGACGACTGCGCGGCCGTCCTGCACCGCGAGCTGGGCATGCCCGACCTGGAGCGGAGCGCGGTGCGCACGGCGATGCTCGGAGCCCTGCGGTTCACCGCCTTCGGCGACGTGGTCCCGGCGCTGAGCGAGCTGAGTCGGCGCGGGGTGGGTCGTGTGGTGGTGAGCAACTGGGACATCTCGTTGCGGGAGGGGCTGGAGGCCGCCGGCCTGTGCCGGTGGCTGGACGGAGCGATCTCCTCGGCTGAGGTCGGAGTAGCCAAGCCGGGGCGCGAGCCGTTTGCCGCCGGCCTGGAGCTGGCCGGAGTGCGGGCGCAGGAGGCGGTGTACGTGGGCGACTCGATCGACACCGACCTCGAGGGTGCGCGTGCGGCCGGGTTGCGCGCGGTGCTGGTCGACCGCGGCGGGGGTGCTCCCGAGGGCGTCGAGGCCGTGCGCTCGCTGACGCAGCTCGCCTCCCTATTCTGAACGCCGATGGGGACCGTGCCGACCGTTGCGCCGCCCGATCCCCCCGACGTCCCGGAGGGCCCGCCGCGCTTTCCCGATTGGCCCGTGTGGTTCGCGCTCGTCGCCTTTTTGGTCGGACTCGCGGGCACGTTTTTGGGCGTCGCCGTCCTGGGCGGGATCGCCGCCGCTGCGGGCGTGGCCACCGACTCCCCGACGTTCGTGGTCATCGGCACCATCGTCCAGGGCGTCGCCTTCGCCGGTTCCGCCGTCTACTTCGCCAGCCGCGTGGCCCGTCCGCGGCCGTGGCATTTTGGCCTGCGCACCACCCCCTTCGGTCGGGCGCTCGGCTGGGCCGCGGCGGGGATCGCGTCCTTCTACCTGATCACCGCGATCTACAGCGTGGCCGTGAAGCCCGACGCCCAGCAGAAGACGGTGGAGGCCCTGGGCGGCGACCAGGGCACCTTCGGCTTGATCGTCGCCGGGCTGATGGTGATCTGTGTGGCCCCGGCGGTGGAGGAGTTCTTCTTCCGCGGGTTCTTCTACAAGGTGCTGCGCAACCGCCTGGCGATCCCGGTCGCCGCTCTGATCGACGGGGTCCTGTTCGGGGTGATCCACTACAGCGGCAACGGCACCGACGGCCTCCTGATCCTGCCGCCGCTCGCGCTGTTGGGGTTCATCTTCTGCCTGGTCTACGAGCGGACGGGGTCGCTTCTGGTGCCGATCGGGATGCACGCCTTCAACAACGCCGTGGCCTACGCGGCCCAGGCCCACGGGGGCTGGAAGGTGTCGGTGGCCGTGGGCCCGCTGATGTTCTTGTTCTTGATCCTGGCGGCTCGTCAGCTGCCGCCCGCGCCGCGCCTGTCGAGCGCCTGACGGCAGTAGAGTGCTGCCCCGATGAGGCGCTCGCTCACACCCACCCTTGCCGCGCTGGCGCTGGCGCTCCTGCCCGCCACCGCCTCCGCTCAGACACCGCCGACGGCGCCCCCCGCCCCCTCCGCGAAGATGACCATCGCGGTGGCCGGCGGCCAGGCCACCAAGAGGCTGCGCTACGTGGCCAAGGGCGCGCGGATCCGCGTCTCGGGAACGGTCAAGCCGGCTGTGGCCGGTCAGACCGTCGTGCTCGAGGTCTCGCGCCACAAGAGGGTGGTGTCGCGCCAGCGGCTCGCGGTACGGGCCGGCGGCCGCGTGTCCGCGCGCGTGAAGACCCGCCGCTCGGGCCTGCTGAAGCTCCGCTTCCGCCACGCCGCCACCCCCCAGCAGGCCGCCTTCTCCTCCCGCGCCAAGCGCGTCAAGGTGGTCTCGCTCACCGCCGGCCAGGGCTCGCGGGGCACCAAGGTGATGCTGCTCCAGCGCGGGCTGCACGCGCTCGGCTTCGCGGTCCCCCGCACGGGCGTCTACGACGGCGGCACCTCACGGGCGGTCCTGGCCTTCCGCAAGACGAACGGCATGGGCCGCAGCGGCTTTGCCACGCGGGGCGTCTACTCGCGCGTCCTGCAGGGCCGGGGCGCCTTCCGGGCTCGCTACCCCAAGGCCGGGCGCCACGTGGAGTTCGACTGGTCGCGCCAGGTGCTCGCGCTGTTCGACAGGAGGGGGCGCGCCCACGTCTACCACGCGTCCTCGGGCAAGCCCTCTACGCCCACGGTGTTCGGAAGCTTCCGCTTCTACCGCCGCGACCTGGGCACCAACGCGGAGGGCATGGTCGACGCCTCCTACTTCATCGGCGGTTACGCGATCCACGGCTACAAGGAAGTGCCCTCTTACGCCGCCAGCCACGGCTGCATCAGGGTGCCGATCCCCAACGCCCGTCAGATCCACGACGCCGTCTCCGTCGGCGAGCGGATCTTCGTCTACAGGTAGCCGAGCTTCAGGGCGCGGTGCGCCAGTCCTGTGACTTGCGCCCGGAGGCCGGCAGCCAGTTGGCTGCCATCAGGCCGCCGAGGCCGTAGAGCAGCAGCCCGAGCGCGGCGGTGACCATGCGCTCGAACCAGACGCTGCTTGAGTCGATGAAGGAGGCAAAAGGGGCCACGAGCACGTCGTTGGCATCGTCCAGGTACTCGCGCACCTTGGAGTGACGGGCCTCGCGCGCACGCTCGATGGCGGGCGACGGTGCGGGGCGCCCGAGCTCGGTGTTCGTGGCGAGCCGGCTGCTGCCGGCCACCGAGCGGACCTGGTTCTCGCTGCCGCTGGACGATTCGTCCAACGTGAACAGCAGCAGGCTGAGTCCCACGACGGCGGCTGCCAGGACGGCGCAGAAGCGGACGAAGGAGGCCATTGCTCAATAGCATCGGCAGCAACCGTGACCGGCCTGAGCCCTGAAACCGAAGCGCGCGAACGGTTGACCGCCGAGCTGCGCGAGCACGCGCTGGTGATCGGCCGGGTGACGCTGTCCAGCGGGGCCGAGGCCGACTACTACGTGGACGCCAAGCGCGCGATCCTACGCCCGGCCGGCTTCGCGGCGCTGGCCCAGCTCGTGGCCGCCGAGGTCCTGGAGCGCGAGGCGACGGCCGTGGGCGGGATGACCATGGGCGCCGACGCGGTGGCCTGCGCCGCCCTGGCCGGGGGCGCGGAGGTCAAGGGCTTCTTCGTGCGCAAGGACCGCAAGGCCCACGGCCTGCAGCGCTGGGTGGAGGGCCCGCCGCTCGATCCGGGCGAGCGCTGTCTCGTGGTGGAGGACGTGGTGACCACCGGCGGATCCACGATCCAGGCGATCGAGCGGATCCGCGAGGAGGGCTTCGAGGTCGCCGGCGTGGTGAGCGTGCTCGATCGCCTGGCCGGGGGCGGGGAGGCGATCGCCGAGGCGGCCGGAGCGCCCTACAGGGCACTCTCGACCATCGACGACCTGTACCCCGAGCGCCCCGACCGGGCCTAGCTCAGGCCCCTATGTGGTCGCGCTTTCGCGCGACCATCGCCATGTAGTAGAGCGGCTCCCCCGCGACGGACAGGCGGTGGCGGTAGCGGCGCTCGGCCTGCAGCTCCATCGTGCCGTCGTCCAGGCAGCGCGAGATCAGCTGCTCGAAGCCGCTGCGGTCGCCGTCGGCGACGAACTTCTCCTTGATGTTGAAGGCGATGAGCCCGCCGACGTCGACCAGGTCGAAGGCCTCGGTGAAGGCCGCCGGCGGGATGTCGCCGAAGCCGAGCGCGGCCACGGTGGTGAGGCAGTTGAAGCGGTGCTCGCCCAGCTGCTTGTGGGTGGCGGGCGGAACGTCGGTCAGGTCCACCACGACGTAGTCGTCGTAGATACCGGGGCGATCGCGCTGGGCGGCCTCGGCCGCCTCCTCGATGATGTCCACGCCGACGATGTGCTTGGCGCCCATGCCGTCGAGCTCCTCGCCGACCATGCCGTTGCCGGCGCCGACGTCGAGGACCCGCAGCTCGGCGATCTCCTCGTCGTCGAGCTGCTCGGCCATCAGCCCCACGATCGTCCGCGGGGAGTCGCACTCCAGCTCCTCGTAGAACAGCTGCTCGTAGAGCCCCGGCACGGCGTAGATCTCGTGGTAGTCGTGGAACCGGACCCGGCGCACCTCACCGTCCAGCTCGAGCTCGCAGAACTCCTCGTCCTGGTCGCGATCCTCCTCCCTGCCGCGCGGAAAGGTGATCTCGAAAGGTTTGTCCGCCGTGGCGGATCGACTTCCAGCACGAGTGTCGCTCACCGGATTCCTGCTCCTTTGGTAGCTGTCGAAAGGCGTTCGTCTCCCCGATTTCCCTCTGCCCTGCCTTTCGGGGACCGACGCTGCCTCCAGAGCGCCCACGCGCCAGCTTCTGCCGGTTCTACGGCGTAGCGGTCTGCAAGCGTCTCGAAAAGGTTATCGAGAATGGCGCGACTCTAACCCGAGGGGCCCCCAAGCCCGCCCTGATGCCCCGAGCTGGATTCGAACCAGCGGCCTTCCCCTTAGGAGGGGGACGCTCTATCCAGCTGAGCTATCGGGGCCCGCCGGAGACGATAACCCGGCCACCCGGGGACTATTCGGTGTCGTCCTCGTACAGCGACTCGCGGGCCAGCTCGGCTCCCTTGGGGCCGAACATCCGGATCTCGAGATAGTCGCCCACGTAGGCGTCGAGGGAGACCAGCGTGAAGCGGTCGGCCACCAGCTCGCACTGGTCGGTGGTGTCCGGTCCCAGCTCGGCGGTGGCCACGGCGCCGTTGTCGACCAGGGACACCCCCCACACCAGCGTGATCACCCCTCGGCGGCCCTCCGGGCCCCGCCACTGCCCGATCTCCTGGTCGGAGAGGTCGAGGCTCCAGTCGGGATTGGCCTCGGCGGTCTCGTCGGTGTAGTCGACGGCGGCCGAGAAGCCCTCGGCCTGGGCCCCCTCGTGCTCACGCGAGTAGGCCACGTAGCCGAACAGCTCGAAGCCCTCCGACGTGGTCGCCGTGCCCGGCACGTAGGTGCGCCCGCCCCAGGTGCGGTCGGGAAACCAGCGGATCTCGCCCGGCTCGCCGAGCTGCTCGTCGGTGTCGATCCCGCTCGCCGCGGCTTGGAAGTGCTCCGCCAGCGCCTGTCCCCACCGCCCGTAGGGCACGGGCTCCTGGGGCGGCTCGGCGGCGAACACGGGGATCGGTCTGGCGGAGGGCGGCACGCGGCGCAACCTACAGGAGGGAGACCGTCAGCCCGGCGATCACGGCGATCGCCGTGGACCAGGCGATCGCCGCCGCCACGAGGGCGCGGTCGAGCCCGAACTGGTGGGCGATCACCAGGCAGTTGATCGCGCTGGCCATCGCGGCCTGGGACCCGTAGGAGTCGGGGATGTCGATCAGCGCCGCGGCGAGCCCGAGCACGATCGCCGGCACCACGAGCAGCTTGAGCCCCAGCGCCACGGCCACCGCAGGCGTGAAGGGGGGCGGGAACTTCACGGCGCCCGCGGAACGATTTGGCATGGATGCCGAATAGTTCGAATCCGTTTCGGCCTCGGCGGCCATCGTCACCCCGACCGCGTAGAAGCCCAGAACGGGCAGGGCATAGACGAGCACGTGCGACGCGTGCAGGGCCCAGTCGGGCGCCAGCGCGGCGGGCGCCAGCAGTCCCGCCACGCTGGCCCACAGCGGCGGGTTGCGGGTGAGAAAGGAGCGAACCCGGTCGCGGGTGGGCCCTCCCCGGGTGCCGAAAGCCGCGCCGATGGAGAAGCCGACGGTGAAGATGCCCATCGTGGTGAGCACGAGGTCGTAGGCGATCGCATCGCCCAGGGCGCGCCCCCCGAACAGCGCGGCCACGAACGGCAGGCCCAGGAAGCCGGTGTTGCCGAAGGCCGACACCAGCATCAGCGCTCCCACGCCAGCCCGCGGCAGCCCGAGCACGTGCCGTCCGACCACGTAGGCGGCCACCAGGGCCACCGCCAGCCCCACCGCGCCGAAGCCGATCCCGGCGCCCACGCGCTCGTCGAGGTGCAACCGGGCCACGTTCACGAACGTGATCGGCGGCACCAGCACCCACAGCATCGCGTGCAGCACGTGGGCCGATCCCCGTTCGGCCGACGGCCCGAAGCGGTGCTCGGCGCCCACCCCCGCCGCGGTGGCGAGGGCGACCATGAACGCCACGAGCACCACCTAGGCGTCGCGCAGCCGTTCGGCCGCCTGCTCGGGGGCGAGCACGCACAGCTGCACGCCGGCCCCCATCTCGAGCCCCGCGGGGTTGGCCAGCCGCGGAAGCAGGTCGATCCGCCAGGAGAACGAGGCGGCTCGCGGAGGCGCGGTACGCACCCACAGGTTCAGCGGCGGAACGTCGCCGACGGCTCGGGCCAGGCGCTCGAGCACCTCGTGGAGCGTCGCCGCTCCGGTGGGCCCGCCGTCCTCGAAGCGCGGCCGCGGGGAGCGGGGCAGCAGCTGCACGTGGAAGGGAACGTGCGAGGCGAACGGGCAGATGGCCACGGCGTCGGGGCCGACGACGACCACGCGCTCGCCGCGGCGGACCTCCTCCTGCAGCAGGTCGGCCTGCAGGTCGCGGCCCTGGGTGCGGTCGTGGTAGGCGCCGAAGCGCTCGCGCTCGCGGGCCACCAGGGCGGGCACGAAGGGCAGCGCGTAGAGCTGCGCGTGGGTGTGGGGAAGCGAGGCACCGGCGGCCTTGCCCTCGTTCACGATCAGGTGCACGTAGGCCGCCTCGGGGTGGGCGGCCATCCGCTCCTGCCAGACGCCCATCGCGTCGGCCAGCCCGTCGGGGCCCAGGTCGAGCAACGAGCTCACCGGCTCCGGGCCGTTGACGATCACCTCGTGCGCCCCGGACGCCGGCCCGGATGCGAACAGGTCGGGCTCGCCGCGGCCATAGCCCAGAGGATCGGCCGCGGCCTCGCCTCCGGGCGCCAGCGCCGGGAACTTGTTGGGCACCACGCGCACGCGCCAGCCCGGCCCGTCGGGGGCGCCGCCCTGCGGCCGTAACGCATAGAGCTCGGGCGGGGTCTGGTCCTCGTGGCCCTCACGGAAGGGGTCGGTATCCGGGTCCACCGGCGTTCGCCCCGCCGCCTCGTTCCATGCCCCGGGGCGCTCCCCGCGCTCGCCGGCGACGATCACCCGCAGGCCGGAGAGCGGGTCGATCCGCAGCTCAGGCAACGTCCTTCTCCATCGTCACGTGGTCGATGCCCTCCTCCACGAAGGGGTCACCGCGCTCGATGTAGCCCGCCCGGGCGTAGACCCCGCGAGCGGGCAGCTGGGCGTGCAGGACGATCCGGTGGTGGCTCATCTCCTCGGCCGCCACGTCCGCGGCGGCGAGCAGCCGGCCGCCCACGCCGAGCCCGCGCATGGCCGGCTCCACGACCATCCGCCCCAGCATCACGTAGCCCTCGGCGGCGAGCAGACGGCAGGTGCCGATCACGCGTCCGCCGGCTACGGCGAGGAGGTGGACCGCCTCACCGTCGCGCCCGTCGCGGTCGGCCTCGATCCGTACTCCCTGCTCGTCGCAGAACACGCTCCGACGCAGCTCCAGGGCGGCCCCGAGCTCCTCCTGCGAGCGCGATCGTCGTACACGGAAGGTCGCCTGCGCCGAGATTCAGCGAGCGTACCGGCGGATGTCGGCGGCCAGCGCGCGGTCGTCGGCGTAGGAGCCCTGCTTCACGTAGGCCATCTCGCCCTTCGAGTCGTAGAAGACGGTGGAGGGGAAGGCCTGCACCGCCTTCAGGCGCCGGGCGATGGCCAGATCGGAGTCGACGTAGCTGGGATAGGTGACCGGGAATTGGCGCAGGAACCGGCGGGCGGCCGGAGCGTGGTCCTCGCCGTCCACCCCCAGGAACGCGATCCTCTTGCCGTAACGGGCCGACGCGCGCTGGAAGGTCGGGAACTCCGCCCGGCACGGACCGCACCACGAGCCCCACTTGTTCACCACCACCGGGTAGCCGCGCAGGGCCTTCAGCCGGGCGGCGAAGGCCGCGTCGCCTCCGCCCAGCAGGCGGGAGGACTGGGCGTGCAGCGCCGCCAGCGGGGCGGGCGCCCCCGCCAGCCGGGCGCGCGCGTCGCTCAAAGACGGGCCGGGTGTCGGCTTGGGTGGGCCGCCCTGCTTCTGCGTGGTGGAGCTCCGCGCGCTCAGCAGGCCGGCCACGACGAGGGCGAGCAGCAGGAGGGCGGCGCCGACCAGGGCGATCTGACGCTTCACATGCCCCAGGGTGGCAGAGGCGCCGTTCGTCGGATGGGTTTATGTGTGCTGTAATAGGGGCAGTCGCGGCATTAGTAGATGCCGTTCCCGCCGCTCGCGAACACAGAAGGCGAGCGGCTCCATCACCGGGCAGAGCGCTGCCTCCACCGTAGGCCTCCAACCCACCGTGGTTCGCGGCGCGGCCCGATTCCTTTTGAGAATTCAGAGGCCTCATGGCTGAAAGCACTTCCCTGGCTGAGTCGGCGCCGGTTTCCGGCGGCGATCTGAAGCGCGCCGAAGCGTTCGCGCGCGAGCCGTTCGTGCTCCCCGGAGAGGACGCCGACACCGCGCTGGCCGCCGGCACGGCCCGCCGCCGCGCGCTGGACGCCGCCCTCGTGGAGCTCGACGGCGGCCGCGATGCGCCCTCGGTCGAATGGCGGCGTGAGTTCTCGCTGATCCTGGGCCTCGAGCGCCTGCTCTCCGAAGACGAGCCCAAGCTGGTGGACGGCACCACGCTGTCGGCGCACCAGGTCGACGCCCTGTCGGGCACGCTGATCGCCCTCACGGCCGAGGTACAGGCATCGGCGCAGCGCTCGCCCAACGGGTCGAACGGCTCCAAGCCGGGCGACGTGGAGGAGCTCCCCTCGGGCGAGGTCGAGATCGAAGGCGACGACGAGATCTCCGACGACGACGAGCCGCTGGACTGGGACGCCGCCGAGGAGGAAGAGGAGGAAGACGCGACGGACGCCGAGGACTCCGCTCCGGCCGAGGACCCGGGCGCCGCGCGCCGCTTCTGGTTCGAGCACGCCACCGGCGCCGGCAAGACGGTGGCCGCCGTGGGCTTCGCCGAGGCCTCGCGCACGGGCGGGGTGCTCATCCTCACCCATCGCCGCAACCTGGTCGACCAGTTCAACGGCGAGCTCGCCGACCGCGGCTACAAGAAGCGCCTGAGCCCGCCGCTGCTGGGCGACAAGGACAAGGACCCGAACATCGACGGGCCGGTCACCGTCGAGACCTACCAGTGGTTCGTGCGCAACGTGGGCAAGATCTCCGACGCCTACACGATCGTCATCTGCGACGAGGCCCACACCGCGCTGGGGGAGAAGACCTCGGCGTCCATCCGCCAGTGGCAGGGACCGATCTACGTGGGCATGACGGCCACCGGCGCGCTGATCGCGCGCCACGTGACCGACCTGTTCCCCACCCAGACGTCGCGCTTCGACCTGGCCCAGGCCGCGCGCCGCGGCGTGATCGCGCCGCTGCGCTGCGTGCGCATCCCGCCGGGCGTGGGCGTGCGCTCGATCTCCAAGGTGCCGCTGCGCAAGGGTGAGGTCGACACCGAGTTCGACCAGGAGGAGCTGGCCGCGCTGCTGGACCAGACCCCGTTCAACCTGGCGATCGCCGATCTCTACAAGACGCGCTTCAAGGACCTGCCTGGCGTGGTCTACACCGCCGGCGTCCGGCACGCCCACAACGTGGCCGCGGCCTTCCGCGAGCAGGACATCAAGGCCGTGGCGGTGTCGGGCGAGACGCCCAAGCGCGAGCTGACCCGCACCCTGGCCGCCTACGAGCGCGGTGAGATCGACGTGCTGTGCAACGCCCAGCTGCTGGCCGAAGGCTGGAACTCGCCCCGAGCCACGGTCTGCATGCACCTGGCGCCCACCGCCTCACGGCGGATCTACCAGCAGCGCGTCGGCCGCGTGACCCGGCGCCAGCCGGGCAAGGAGGCGGGCATCGTCGTCGACTTCGTCCACCCGGCCACGACCAACGACGACCCCGTCGTGACCCTGCACTCGCTGCTCGACCGCGACGTCTACCGCGGTGGAGCGATCGTGGTCGGCCCGGTGCGCCGTGGCCGCGGCCGCCGCCTGCGCGTGGAGCGCCGCGTGCTGCCGGTCACCGCCGACGAGGAGCGCCGCGCGCAGGTCTTCGAGCGCGAGCTGTGGCGGATCGCGGTGGAGCACCTGTCCTGGGGCGAGCAGCACGCGTGGGCCGCGCTGGCCGGGGCCCGGGTGGCCTCGAACAACTGGCGCAGGGCCAAGGCGATGCTGCACTTCGACTCCACCGGCGAGCTGCGGCGCCAGTTCCTGCTCACCTGCCTGAAGCGCAACCGCAACACACAGCTGCGCCTGCGCGCGCTCGGCGAGGCCGGGAACCTCCCCGACCCCGAGGGCTTCGACGAGGCCGTGGAGATCGTTGGCGGCTGGTCGCGCGACGAGCGCCGCGAGGGCGTCAAGGTGCTGCTGCAGGCGCTGGCTGAGAAGCAGATCGGCCGCCGCGACCAGGCCAGCCGCTGGCTCTGGCACCTCGCCGAGTACAGCCGTGAGGTGCACGAGGAGTACGCCGTGCAGCGCTGGCCGGAGACCAAGCGCCTGCTGGGGCTGCTCGTGAACTCCTCGGGCGCCGCGCACGCGCGCAACGCCCGCCGGCTGGTTCAGGCCGCTCGCAAGCAGGACCGGCGCCTCTCCGCCGCGCTGCTGGCCGCCGCCCTGGCGCACACTCCCGAGGCCCAGCAGGTGCTCGACGGCGCCCGCATGCGACTGGCCCGCAAGCCCTCGGCGCTCGCCCGCGAGCTCCTGCGCAACTTCCCGAAGGGTCGCCGCCGCCGTGGCGGCCGGCGCCGTCGCAAGCGCGGTGGCGGGGGCGACGGCGATAACGGCCAGGGGCAGCAGCAGCAGTCCCAGCGCTCCAAGAAGAGCGGGAAGAACGGCGGCAACCAAGAGCGGGAGCGCCCGGCCGCGTAAACCGCCTCAGCGCAGCAGGTGCACTTCGCCCGCGTCGAGCGCCACGACGCCGCCGTCGGTCTGCACCAGGAGGGCGCCCGAGTCGTCGATGCCGTCTGCCACGCCGGAGCCGCCGCGCCAGTGCACAGGTTGGCCTCGCAGCGCGTCGCGCTCGCGCCAGGCGTCGAGGATCGAGGCCGCGTCCTGGTCGAGGCGCCGCTTCAGGGCGCCGACCATGTTCGCCAGGACGTCCTCCACGGAAGCCCCGACGCCCTCCGCGTGCAGCGAGGTGGCCCGCTCCCCGGGCGGCGCCGCGCTCACGTTCAAGCCGATCCCCAGCACCGCCCAGCCCTCCTGCGGCCTGCCCTCCACGAGGATCCCGGCGAGCTTCAGCCCGCCTACCTGGACATCGTTGGGCCACTTGATGGCGGCCTCCACGGGCAGCGCGTCGCAGACGGCTACCGCGGCTGCGAGCGGCAGGGTCTCGTGCAGCGAGCGCAGCACCACCGACATCAGCACGGCCGACGCCGCCGGCGCGACCCACTCGCGGCCCTGGCGCCCGCGGCCGGCGGTCTGCTCCGACGCCGTGACCAGCGTGCCGTGCGGGGCGCCGGCCGCCGCGAGGGCCCGGGCGCGCTCGTTGGTGGAATCGGTGCGCCGCCAGTGCACGCGCGGCGTGCCGATCATCGAGGGCGCAGGCGCAGCTCTGAGTCGGGACTGAGCCGCAGGCTCGCGGCGGCGTCGCCGCGGTTGATCGCCACGGCGAGCGTCCGGTAGGCGTCCTCGTAGATCAGCAGCTCCCCCGCGGCCACATCGACGAAGGTCTGCGCGTAGGTTGCGAGGAAGCGCTCGCCGCCTGTCTCCAGCTCCACCTCGGCGCCCAGCGTCAGGCCGCTCGCGGTGAGCTGGTCGTGGTCCACGTTGAGGCTGACGTTGCCGAAGTGGTCGATCACCAGCGCATGGGCCACCAGCGCGCCGTCGTCCTGGCGCGGCTCGGGGAGCACGACGCGCTCCAGCTCCCCGGGATCGAGCGGGTCGCCCGCGTCCGCCAGCTCGGCCCCGGCCGCCAGGTGGGCGGCCACCGGCGCGAACAGGTCGCGGCCGTGGAAGGTCGCCGAGGCGGGCTCGAGCCGGTGTTGCGAGCGCGTCACGTCGACCGCGACCTCCACACCGCCGAAGCGCTCCCATGCCAGCGACAGCAGGCCGTTGTCCGGACCCACGAGCAGCCGCCCCTCGCCGGTGCGAAGCGCGAGCGCGCGCCGCTCGCTGCCCACCTGCGGGTCCACGACCGCCATGTGCACGCCCGGGGGCATGTAGGGCAGCGTGTTGCGCAGCACGATCGCGCCCTGGCGTACGGCGTAGCGTTCGATGCCGTGCGTGATGTCCACGATCTGCGCCTCCGGGTGGATCGTACGGATCACCCCGTGGCAGACGCCGGCGAAGTCGTCGTCGCGGCCGTAGTCGGTGAGCAGGGTGACGATCATGCGCGCGCGTCCTTTACCAGCGCGTCCACAAGGCCGTCGATGTCGTGGCGCTCGGCCTCCACGTGCACGGCCAGTCCCTGCTCGCGCGCCGTGTCGCTCGTCACGGGCCCGATCGAGACCACGCGCGCGCCGGCCGGCACGCTGCCGCCGCCTTCGAGGAAGAACCGCACGGTGGAGCTGGAGGTGAAGGTCACGTAGTCCGCGCGCGCCAGGGCCTTGAGGGCCTCATCGGGCAGCGGCTCGACCACGGTGTCGTAGAGCGCCAGCACGTCCACCTCGGCGCCGCGCTCGCGCAGCGCGCCCGGCAATACGTCGCGCGCCTCGGACGCGCGCGCCACGAGCACCCGTCTGCCCTCCACCGCGACCGGCTCGAGCGCCTCCACCAGCGCTTCGGCGATCGAGCGCTCCGGCACCACGTCGGCGCGCACGCCGTGTCGCCGCAGCTCGGCGGCGGTGCCGGGGCCGATGGCCGCCACAGTCACTCCGGCCAGCTCGCGGGCGTCCGTCTCCAGCGCGTCGAAGAAGATCCGCACGCCGTTGGGGCTCGTGAAGCACGCGAGCGCGTAGCCGCCGAGCCCGGGCAGCGTCACGGCTCGCGGCTCGATGCGGATGGCCGGGGTCTCGAGCACCTCGGCGCCGAGCGCGGCCAGCCGCGCGGCCAGACCGCTGGCCTGCGCTCGCGCTCGCGTGACCGCCACGACCTTTCCCTGCAGCGGCCGGCGCTCGAGCCAGGCGAGCGTGTCGCGCAGGCCCGCCACGGGTCCCACCAGCGTGATGGCCGGCGGTCGCAGCTCCGCGCCGGCCACGCGCTCCGCTATGTCGCCGAGCGTGCCCGTGACGGTTTGCTGGCCGGGCAGCGTGCCGCGCGCGATCACCGCGGCGGGCTCGTCGGCACCGCGGCCCGCCTCGGTCAGCCGCTTGGTGATCAGCGGCAGGTTCTTCACGCCCATGTACATGACGAGCGTGCCGGGAAAGCGCGCCAGCGCGTCCCAGTCGAGCGCCGACTCCGGCTTCGCGGGGTCCTCGTGGCCGGTCACGAACGCGACGGCCGAGGCCGCGTCGCGGTGGGTCACCGGGATGCCCGCGTAGGCGGGAGCGGCCACGCCCGCCGTCACGCCCGGCACCACCTCGAACGCGACGCCCGCCTGCGCCAGCGCCGCGGCTTCCTCGCCGCCGCGGCCGAACACGAACGGGTCGCCGCCCTTCAGCCGAACCACCGCCTTGCCTTGTCCACCCAGGTCCACCAGCAGCCGGTTGATCTCCTCCTGCTCCATCGCCGGGCGGCCCGGCTCCTTGCCCACGTAGACGAGCTCCGCGTCGGGGCGCGCGCCGCCGAGCGCGCCGGGGGGAATCAGCCGGTCGTGGAGGATCGCGTCGGCACTCGCGATCAGCTCGAGCGAGCGCGCGGTCATCAGCCCGGGGTCGCCCGGGCCCGCACCAACCAGGTAGACGATGCCGTCGGCCACCGCCCGAACGCTATCCGGGCGGGCTTGCCGTCTCGATGGCGGCGAGCAGCTCGGCCGCCCCGGCCGCCAGCAGCCGGCCCGCGATCTCGCTGCCCGCGGCGGCGGGGTCGGCCGCGTCGGCGTCGAGCTCGTCGCGGATCCAGTGGCTGCCGTCCGGCATCCCGACGAAGGCGGTCATTTGCAGCCGCTTTTCGGCGTCGAGCACCGCGTGGGCGCCAACAGGCGTGTGGCAGCTCGCGTCCAGCGCGACCACCACGGCGCGCTCGGCCGTGAGGGTGGTCAAGGCGACCTGGTCGGTGACCGCTGCGGCCGCGTCTGCGGCGCGCGCGTCCTCGGTGCGGGCCTCGAGCGCCAGGCAGCCCTGGCCGGCTGCGGGGACTAGCGAGGACTCCGGGATGGGCACACCCTCAGCGCCCCGGCCGAGGCGCGCCAGCCCGGCGCTCGCCAGCACCAGCGCGTCGTACCCCTCGTCGACCAGCTTGCGCAGCCGCGTGTCCACGTTGCCGCGCAGGTCGCGCACGTCGAGGTCGGGACGCAGGGCCGCGAGCTGCGCGCGGCGGCGCAGCGAGCCCGTGCCCACGACCGCGCCCTCGGGCAGCGAGTCGAGCGAGGCCGCGCCGCACAGCGCGTCGCGCGCGTCCGCTCGCTCGGGCACTCCCACGATCGACAGCCCGCCGGGCAGCTCGCCCGGCACGTCCTTGGCCGAGTGCACCGCCAGGTCGATCTCCTCGCGCAGCAGCGCCTCCTCGATCTCCTTGACGAAGCGCGACTTGTCGCCCGGCCCCTCGCCGCGGTCGCCGGAGGTGGTGATCTCCACGAGCTCGACGTCCTCGGCCAGGCGCTCGGCCACCCAGCTCGCCTGGGCCAGCGCCAGCGCGCTCCCGCGCGTGCCCAGCCGCAGCGTCAAGAAGAGCGGCGGCGGCGCGCCCGGTGCGGTTCGAGCTCCGTGACCTCGGCCGCGGGCTCGTCGTCTCCCGGCAGCCCGAACAGCTCCCGCAGCGCGTGCACGTAGCGGTAGGAGACGTCGTCGCCGACGGAGTCCTTCAGCCGCAGCGTGGGCTCGTGCAGCAGCCGGCCCACCACGGAGCGGGCGAGCGCCTCGACGCGCTTGCGGTCGGCGTCGGAGAGCGTCTCCCAGCGCGACTCGTTCTCGCGCAGCACGTGCGCCACCACCTGCTCGCCGTGCTCGCGGAGAGCGGCGATCGTGGGCACGACGTCGAGGCTCTGGAGCCAGCGCTCGAAGGAGGCCACCTCCTCGTCCACGAGCTGCCGGGCGCGGCCGGCCTCGGCCTCGCGCCCGCCCATGTTGTGCGCGACGGTGCGCTGCAGGTCGTCCATGTCGTAGAGGGCCACGCCGGGGCAGCCGGCTACCTCGGGGTCGATGTCGCGCGGCACGGCCAGGTCGATCAGCACGAGCGGACGCCCGGGGCGGCGCTCGGCTACCAGCTCGAGCTCCTCGCGCCCGAGGATCTGGTGGGGCGCGCCGGTGGAGCTGACCACGATGTCGGCCCGCTCGAGCTGGCCGGGCAGGTCGTCGAAGGCCACCGCCTCGCCGCCGAAGCGCTTGGCAAGCCCGAGCGCGCGGTCGTAGCGGCGGTTGGCGATGAAGACCGTGTCGACCCCGCGCTCGCGCAGCGCGCGGGCCGCCAGCTCGGCGTTCTCGCCGGCGCCGATCACCAGCACGCGCCGGGAGGCCAGCTCGCCGCCGAGGAAGTCGCCCGCCAGGGACACCGCGACGGACGAGACCGTCACGTGCGAGCGCCCGATCTCGGTCTCGGCGCGCACGCGCTTGCCGGTGGCCAGCGCGTCGCGGAACAGCCGGTTCGACACCGGCCCGGTGACGCCGGCCTTCAGCGCGAGCTCGTAGGCGCGCTTGACCTGGCCCTGGATCTCGGCCTCGCCGACGATCATCGAGTCGAGGCCGCCAGCGACCGCGAACAGGTGGCGCACCGCCTCGGTGCCTCGCTTCGAGTAGATCGAGCCGAGCAGCTCGGTGGGCCGGATGCCGGCCTGGCGGGAGAGGATCGTGAGCGCGGCGTTCTCGGCCTCCACCGCGTCGGCGGCTACGAGGTGCAGCTCGGTGCGGTTGCAGGTGAACAGCGCGACCGCCTCGTGGATCGAGTCGTGGCTCGTGAGCTCCTCGAGCACGCGCGTGGCGCGGCCCTCGGGCAGCGCCAAACGCTCGCGCAGCTCGAGCGGCGCCGTTTTGTGCGAGGCGCCCAGCAGCAGCAGCTCTCCAGTGCTCATGAGGGCCGCTCATCGATCAGCTCGGCGAGCTCGGCCAGCTCGCGGTCGATGCGTGCCACCTTCGCTCCGATGATGGCCACGTAGACCACGATCAGCGTCAGGAACACCACGTACGCGCCGGCGACGTACTTGCCGGCCTCGTCAAGCGGCAGCGCGGGCATCTGCCTCCGCCAGGAGCTTTCTGCGGATCCGCTTGAGCTGCATCGAGGCGTTCTTCGCCGTCAGCTCGAGCTTCCAGAGCGTCACGAACAGGAGCGCCATCGCAAGCACGCAGACGAGGAATGTCAGCCTCATCTCGCCCGGCAGGTTGCCGCCGGTCTGGGAGAGCACGCGCGGGTGAACGAGTCCCTGCGCCATCCGCACGGCCATGAAGTTGAGCGGCACGAAGGCGCCCGCGGCGATCGCGAACACCGACGAGTAGCGCGCCTGGCGGTCGGGGTCCTCGATCGAGAAGCGCAGCGGGTAGTAGACGCAGTAGAGGAGGAAGACGACGAGGAACGAGACGAGCACAGGCTCGTCCCAGACCCACCAGTGGCCCCACGACGCCTTGGCCCAGATCGCCCCGGTCACGAGCACGCCGACGCCGAGGATGATCGACAGGTGGATGGCCACATAGGAGCGCATGTCCCAGCTGCGGTCGCCGGTGCGCAGGTGCTTGATGGCCATGATGCCGCCGGCCACGAAGCCGCACAGCGCCACGATCGCCATCGGCACGTGGATGTAGAAGATCTTCTGGACGAAGCCCTGGTCGGCGTCCAGGGGCGCGTAGAAGAACACCAGCGCGAGCGCGGTGGCGGTGGTCACGACCGTGGCTATGGAGAGCGGTTTGAAGGCCCTGGAATACATCAGTCCTCGAGGAGGTAGTCGAAAACAGCGATCGACAGGAGGATGAACACAACATCGTAAAGGGCGAGCAGCCCCAGCCAGCGACCCAGATCCTCAGACGAGGCCGAGACGCGCATCAGCGGCTCGCTGGCGCGGGCCGCGGCGATCAGCAGCGGGACCAGCAGCGGCAGCAGGAGCAGGGGCACGATCAGCTCCCGCGCGCGCGTCTCCGCGGCCAGCGCGGCGGTCAGCGCGCCCACGGCGGCGAGGCCCAGATCGGCCAGCAGCAGGATCGCGATCAGCTGCGGTAGGCCGCCGAGCAGGTCCGGGCCCAGCAGCAGCAGCCCGAAGGCCGGCACCGCGACCAGCTCTAGCGCGAGCAGGAACAGGAACAGCGCCGCGCCCTTCGCCAGGAACAGCGCCGTGCGGTCGATCGGCGCCAGCAGCAGGCCGTCGATCCCGCCCTGCTCGCGCTCGGCGGCGAACAGGCGCGTCACGCCGATCACCGCGGCCAGCAGCAGCGTCACCCACAGCACGCCTGACGCGAGCTGGCCGTCGAGCGCGTTCCGGTCGAGGCCGAAGTGGAACAGCACGAAGCAGGTGACCGTGAACAGCGTCATCGCGGGGACCGACTCCTTGGTCCGCCACTCGATGCGCAGGTCCTTGCGCAGGATCGTGACCGCGGCGCCGATCACCGGTAGAGCTCCCGCACGCGGTCGGCCGGCGGTGGTGGCCCGGCGAACTCCTGCCGGCCGCCGCGCAGGCCGAGCGCCACGTCGGCCTCGTGAAGCGCCCACTCCACGTCGTGGGTCACCAGCACGCGCGTGCGCCCGCTCGCGCGGCCGATCAGCGGCTCGAGCAGCTCCGCGGCGGCCGGGTCGAGTCCCGCGCGCGGCTCGTCGAGCAGCAGCAGCGGCGGCTCGTGAAGCACGGCCCGGGCGGCGGCCAGTCGCTGCACCATGCCGCGCGAGAGGTCGCGCAGCGGCTCGTCGGCGCGGCGCTCCATGCCCACCGAGGCCAGCGCCTCGGCTACCCGCGCGCCGTTCACACCGTGCAGGCGCGCGTGGTAGGTCAGGTTCTCGCGCCCCGTCAGCTCGCGGTAGAGCAGCGGCTCGTGCCCCAGGTAGCCCACCTTGCCGTGCACCTTCCAGGTCTCCTTCGGCAGCTCGGCCCCGAGCACGCGCGCGGCGCCGCCGTGCGGGCGCAGCAGGCCCGCCAGCACGCGCAGCAGGGTGGTCTTGCCGGCGCCGTTTGCGCCCAGCACCGCCAGCGTCTGGCCCTCCTGCACGGACACGCTGACGCCGGCGAGCGCGACCCGCTCGCCGTAGTGCCGCTCGAGGCGGTCGAGCTCGATCGCGGGCATCGCGCCGAAGCCTATGCTGGCCCGGTGGCGCGGCCCGTCGGCATCAACCACGTGGCCCTCGAGGTGGGAGACCTCGATGAGGCCCTCGCGTTCTACGGCCGGATTTTCGAGCTTCGGCTGCGCGGCCGGGTGCCGGGCATGGCGTTCGTCGACCTCGGCGACCAGTTCCTGGCCCTCTCCGAGGGCCGCGACGGCCCGCCCGACCGCGGGCGCCACTTCGGCCTGGTGGTGGACGACCGCGAGGCCGTGCGGCGCGCCCTGGAGGAGGCGGGCGGCGAGATCGTGTCCACCCGCGGACTGCGCTTCCTCGACCCCTGGGGCAACAGCGTGGAGATCGTGGAGTACGGCGACGTGCAGTTCACGAAGGAGCCCGGCGTGCTGGCCGGGATGGACCTGGACGGGCTGGAGAAGTCGCAGGGCGCGCTGCGGGAGCTCGAGGAGAAGGGCCTCAGGCCCGCTCCAGGGTCTCCGCCGCGTGTTTGAGGGTCGGCTCGACCACGGGCCAGGACTGCCCGATCGCCTTCGGGTTGCCGGGGAAGTTCACGATCAGCGTCCGTCCGCGCACGCCTGACACCCCGCGCGTGAGGATCCCGAGCGGCGTGTGGTCGCGCGAGTCGGCGCGGATCGACTCCGCCCAGCCGGGGGCCTCGCGCTCGATCACGTCGCGCGTGGCCTCGGGGGTCACGTCGTCGTGCGTGAGCCCGGTGCCGCCCGTGGTGAACACGAAGCGGGCGTCCTCGTCGTCGGCGAAGCGCCTCAGCGCGGCGGCGATCGCCTCGCGGTCGTCGGCCACCAGCTCGCGGATCACTTCGAGCCCGGCGGTCTCGCAGAGCTCCTGCAGCTGCTGGCCCGAGCGGTCATCTCCCTCGCCCCTGGCTAGCGAGCTGGACACGGTGAGCACGGCGGCGCGCACTAGCGCTTCCAGTCCTGCTTGCCGCCCGTCTTCTCGAGCAGCTCCACCGGCCCGACGCTCACGCCGCGCTCGATGCCCTTGACCATGTCGTAGACGGTCAGCGCGGCCACCGAGGCCGCCGTCATCGCCTCCATCTCCACGCCGGTCTGGGCGCTCGTGCGCGCCTCCGCGGTCAGCGTGACGCGGTCGTCGCCGATCTCCGCGCGGACGTCCACGAACGAGAGCGGCAGCGGGTGGCAGAGCGGGATCAGCTCGGCCGTGCGCTTGGCGGCCTGGATTCCGGCGATGCGCGCGGTGCCGATCACGTCGCCCTTCGGGGCGTCGCCGCGGCGCACCGCTTCCGCCGTCTCCGGCGACAGCGTCACGATGGCGCGCGCCACCGCGCGGCGGTCGCTCACCCGCTTCTCGCCCACGTCGACCATGCGGGCCGACCCCGCGTCGTCGAGGTGGGAGAGCTCGTCAGACAGAGGCCTGCGACTGCTGGGCCGCGCCGATCAGGTCGCGGACGGCCTGCTCATCTCCCCGGCGCAGCAGCTCCACCGGGTCAGGTTGGCCGTTCACGATCGACTCGAAGAAGACCTTGCGGTCCTGGTAGGTGGGCAGCGTGCCCTTGGCCCAGCCGCGCACCTCGTTCAGCAGGATCGCCAGCCGCGCGTAGGGCTCCCCGTACTCCTCGGCGATCTCCGCCTTGATCCGCTTCGCAAGCGCGGGTGAGGCGCCGGCGGTGGAGATGGCGATCGCCAGCGGGCCGGTGCGCACGATCGCGGGCAGGATGAAGTTGCAGAGCGGCGGCACGTCCACGATGTTCACGAGCATCGCCCGGCGCTCGGCGTCCTCGTAGACCCTGATGTTCACGTCGGTGTCGTCGGTCGAGGCGATCACCATGAAGGTGCCCTCCAGGTCTTCAGACCGGTACTCACGGCGCTCCCAATTGATCGAGCCCTCCTCGGCCAGCTCGTGCAGCGGCTCGATCGCGTCGGGCGCCACCAGCGTCACATTGCCGTCGCAGGCCAGCAGGCCCTCCACCTTCTCGAGCCCGATCTCGCCGCCGCCCACCACCAGGCAGCGTCGCCCCGACAGCTTCAGGCAGGCGATGTAGAAGGGCGTGTCGAGCATGCCCTGAACGCAGCTCTGATCGCAGATCCCCCTGCGGAGCTGGCAGACGCATTCCTTGCCCGCGTAGGCCTGGGCCGGCATGCCGATCAGTCTACGCAGGCCGCTCTAGCGCACCGACAGGTAGCCGATGCTCGTGGACACCCGGCCCGCGGACCTGCCTGAGACCATGATGCGATAGCGCCCGCGGCGTAGGCGGTGGGGCAGCCGCAGGACGGTGTCGCCCGCACGCACCGCCCGCCGCACCCGGACAAAACTGTGGCCCCCGCGCGTGACCTGAAGCGTCAGGCGGCAGCGCGCGCTGGTGGCCACGCGGATCCGAGCGCGCCGCCGGTGGCTCCCGCGCAGGTCCGCCGCCAGCCCCAGGCCGTCGGTTCGCCGGCGCAGGTCCACCAGGAGCCTGGACGGCCGGCGCTCGGCCAGCCGCACGCCCTCGGCATCGCTCACCGCAAAGCCGCCGCGCGTAAGGGCGACGTGCCGCGGAATGGCCAGATCGGTGCTCCCCGGGCGGACGCCCCCGATCGCCTCGCCGCCGCCCGCGACCGTGGTGATCTGGCCGGCCGCGCTTACCTTTCGAATGCGTCCGTTCCAGGAGTCGGCGATGAGGAAGCCACCGTCCGGGGTGGCGGCCAGCCCGCTGGGAGAGCTCAGGCGGGCCGCGGTCGCAAGGCCGCCGTCGCCCGCGAACCCGGCCGCGCCTCTCCCGGGCGGTCCGCTGCCGGCCACCGTGGCGATCGAGCCGTCGGCGGCCACCCGCCTGACCCTTTCGTTGTCCTCGTCCGCGATGAGCAGCCGGCCGGCGGCGTCCACCTCGACATCCGAGGTCCGGGCGAGCTGCGCGGCGGTCGCCGGGCCGCCGTCTCCGCTGAAGCCCGAGCTGCCGTTGCCCGCGACGGTGTGGATGCTCCCGTCGCCGAGCACCTCGCGCACGCGATCGTTGCCGAAGTCCGCCACGAAGAAGCCGCCTCCCGGGCGCCACGCGACGGCGAGGGGGTAGTCGAGCGAGGCCGCGACGGCCGCTCCGCCGTCGCCGGAGAACGCGCCAGGAGTGCCGCAGCGTCCGGCCACCGTGCGGATGAGCCCGTCCACGCCGACGGCGCGGACGCAGTGGTTGTTCGTGTCCGCGATCAGGTAGGAGCCGTCAGCCGCGACCGCGACGTCCTGTGGACCGTTCAGCTGGGCTGCCGTGGCCGGCCCACCGTCGCCGCCGGCACCCGGATGGGCCGAGCCGGCCACGGTCACGAGCCGTCCGTTCGGCAACAGGCGCCGGATGGCATTGCTGGCGCTGGTCGAGTCGCCGAGTCCGTCGGCTACCAGCAAGGATCCATTCGGGAGCTCGGCCATGCCCCCCGGGTTCAGCGTCACGGTCCCGGTGGCCGCGAACATGCGCCCGCCTCCCCGCGGCCGCCGGATGGCCCGAGCGCTCCAGCGGGCCGACGCGCGGCAGTCGCCTCGGTCGAAGTACGAGCTGCTCCCGCGGGCGCGGCCGCCCGACAAGAAGAAGCCGCGTATCGAGGGCGACAAGCTGGCCACGACCCTCAAGCGGAAGGCGCCCCTCGCTGAGATCCGCGCGGGCCCGAGGCTCCAGTCGAGGTAGGCGGCCTCGCCCTGGCACGCCCCGGGCACGCCGGCCACGCGGATTCCGAAGGCGCGCCGCCCGTCGTCCGAAACGCCGAACGAGATCGTGCCGCCTCCCGTCAGCGTGCCGACGTAGTCCTGGCCGCGCCTCGGAGCGGCCGCGCCGGCAGCGGCGCTCCAGGCGGAGAAGGCGACAAGCCCCACCAGCGCCAGGTACCGCGCTCGCATGCCGGCAAGTCTACGGCGGCCTGGGGCTAGTCTCCCGCCGGTTGAGCGACCTCGACACAGCCGCCCGCACCATCGTGCGCGACTCGCTGGGCGTGTCCGCCGGCGAGAGCCTCCTCGTCGTCTGCGACCCGACCACGCACGAGCTCGGCATCAGGCTCCGCGACGAGGGCGAGCGCGCCGGCGCCGACTCCGTGCTGGCGCTGATGACGGAGCGCGAGACCAACGGCGAGGACCCCGCCGCGCCGATCAGCGCGGCGATGGCGGCGGCCGACGTGGTGCTGGCGCCGACGGCCAGGTCGATCTCCCACTCCGAGGCCCGCAGGCGCGCCACGGAGGCCGGCGCGCGCATCGCCACGCTGCCCGGCGTGACCGAGGAGATGCTGGCGCGCGTAATGAGTGTGGACATGGACGAGCTGGAGCGCCTCACCCACGCGATCGCCGCGCGCCTCGACGCAGGCTCCGAGGCGCGCATCACGTGCCCGAACGGCAGCGACCTGACGCTCTCGCTGGAGGGCCGTGAGGGCATCCCCGACGACGGCCGCCTGACCGGCCCGCGCGCGTTCGGCAACCTGCCTCCGGGCGAGGGCTTCATCGCGCCGCTCGAGGACCGCGCTGAGGGCACGCTGGTGGTGGACGGCTCGATCGCGGACATCGGGCTGATGGACGAGCCGGTCGAGCTGACCATCGAGTGCGGCCGGCTGACCTCCGCGACGGGCGACGCCGGGGGACAGCTCTACGAGATGCTCTCCGCGCACGGCGGCGAGAACGTGGCCGAGCTGGGCGTGGGCGCCAACGACCGCGCGATCATCACCGGCAACGTGCTCGAGGACGAGAAGGTGCTCGGCACGATCCACGTGGCGTTTGGCGCCTCGGCCGGGTTCGGGGGCGTGGTCAAGGTGCCCGTGCACATCGACTGCGTGATCCTGAAGCCGGAGCTGACGGTGGACGGCGAGCCGCTCGTGAGCGGCGGCCGGCTGCTGGTCTGATGGCCGGCTACTTCTCAGACGACTCGATGCTGCGCAGGATCCACCGCGAGCGGGCGCTGGCGCTGTCGGGGCCGCGCGCGCTGCTGATGCAGGCCGCGCACCCGCTGGCCGTGTCCGGCCTGCTGGCGCACTCCACCGCCATTGACGAGCCCTACGACCGCCTGGCGCGAACGGCGGAGGTGATGAGCACGATCGGCTTCGGCTCGCGCGCGGACGCCGACCGCGTGAGCGCTCGCGTCCGCGCCATGCACCGGCGGGTGCGCGGCCGCCTGAGGGAGGCGGCCGGCCCCTACCCGGCCGGCACGCCGTACGCGGCCGACGATCCCGAGCTGCTGATGTGGGTGCTGTTCACGCTGGTGGACTCGGCGCTCGTCGTCTACCGCCGCTACGTCGGTGCGCTGTCGGCGGCCGAGGAGGCCGCCTACTGGGAGGACTACAAGCAGGTGGGCCGCCTGTTCGGGCTGCGCGACGCCGACATGCCCGCGACGGTCGCGGACCTGGAGGCCTACCGGCGCGAGCTGCTCGACGGCGATCGGCTCGAGGTGACGCCGTGGGCGCGCGAGAGGGCGCGCTCGATCGTGCTGGAGCCACCCGTGCCGTGGGTGGCGCGCCCGCTATTGGAGACGGTGAACTTCATCACGGTCGCGCTGCTGCCCGACCGCATCCGCGAGGGCTACGGCTTCTCGGCGTTGCCGCCGCTGCCGGTTCGCCGCGCGCTGGTGGCCGGCGGGGCGGAGTACGTGAAGCGAGCGGTGATCCCGTTCCTGCCGGACCGGCTGCGGCTGGTGCCGGCCGCGCGCGCCGCCTAACGCGGCCGCAGGGTGCGCCGCAGCAGGCGCGCCAGCGGCAGCGCACCCTCGCGCAGCGCGCGCGGCTTGTCGGCGTCGCGGCCGTAGAGCAGCTGCACCGCCGAGCGCACGGCTGCGCTCAGCGTCTCGTCGTAGGGATGCCACCAGAAGTCGCGCGTGCCCGGCGGCTGCCAGGTCACGAGCTTGACGTTCAGGCACTCGTAGAAGCCGAAGCGCGAGTGCGCGCGGCCGAGGCCCGACTCCTTGACGCCGCCCCACGCACATGAGCACGCTCCGTGCGAGTACATGTGGTCGTTCAGCCAGACCATCCCGGCCTCGAGCCGTCGTGCCATGAGCTCGCCGCGGTCGCGGTCGGCCGTCCAGATCGAGGCGCCGAGCCCGAAGCGCGAGTCGTTGGCCAGGCGGATGGCCTCCTCCTCGTCCTCGACCTCCACGATCGGCACCACCGGGCCGAAGACCTCCTCCTGCATGATGCGCATGTCGTGCGTCACGCCGGTGAGCACGGCCGGGGCGAAGAAGTCGGCGGCCTCGTAGCCGGGCACCGCGGCCGGCCCGCCGCAGTGCAGCGTGGCGCCGGCCTCCACCGCGTCATCTACCAGCTCGCAGACGGTCTCGAACTGCCGGCGCGAGGCCATCGGGCCGATTTCGGTGTCCCAGTCGAGCGGGTCGCCCAGCGTGAGCTCACGGGCTCCCTTCACCACGCCGCTCACGAAGCGCTCGGCCAGCTCGCGGGCCACGTACACGCGCTCGATGCCCGAGCAGGTCTGGCCGGCGTTCGCGAAGCCGCCCCAGACGCAGCCCGACACCGCGTTGGCCAGCTGCGCGTCGCGGCAGACGATCATCGGGTCCTTGCCGCCCAGCTCGAGCACCGCGCCCTTCAGGCGCTCGGCGCACGCCGTGCCCACGCCGCGGCCGGTGTCGACCGAGCCGGTGAAGAAGATCTTGGCCGCGCTCGACTCCACCAGCGCCGCGCCCACCTCGCCGCCGCCGTGCACCGCCCGCACCAGACCCTGCGGCACGCCGGCGCGCTCGAACACGTCCTGGATGCGCTGGCCGATCAGCGGCGTCAGCTCCGCGGGCTTCAGCACCACGCCGTTCCCGCACATCAGGGCGATCGCAACCTCGCCGAAGGGGATCGACCAGGGGTAGTTCCAGGGCGCGATCACACCCACCACGCCGAGCGGCTCGAAGGTATGCCGCGCGCGCTTGCGCCCGAGGAAGGCGGGCAGGGGCACGCCCTCGCCGCCGAGGATCGATGGGCCCTCCTTCGCGATCCAGCGCAGCGAGTCCACGGTGGGCAGCAGCTCCATCGTGTAGGCCTCGGTGCGCGGCTTGCCCTGCTCGCGGCTGAGCAGCTCGCTCAGCTCGTCGAGGCGGTCGAGCACCACCTGCGCCGCGCGGCCCATGTAGCGGGCGCGGTCGGCCAGCGGCAGC
>JBBREO010000022.1:0-34005 GCA_038202855.1 Solirubrobacterales bacterium | reverse complement strand
GGGGGCCCCGGGGGGCCCCCCCCCGCCGCCGCGGTTTCTCCTACTTCAGGCAGAACTGAGTCCAGTCGTTCTTCCACACGGGATGCACTCCGGCACAGTCCTTGAAGTTCATCCGCTCGGAGAAGAACGAGGTGGACTTCTCGTAGCCGTAGGGCACGATGTAGGCCTTGTCCTTGATCACGTACTGGTCGAGGTCGCCCCACTGACTGGCCACGTCCTCCAGCTTCTTGGGCGTCTCGGTCAGGTCCTTGATCTTCTTGTTCAGGGTGGCGTCGTTCACGAAGCCCTGGTTGCTCGTTGGGGTGGACTGCAGCGACTCGCCGCTGAGCAGCGGCTGGAAGAAGTCGGCCGGGTTGGGGAAGTCCTGGAACCAGTCCGTGAAGCCGGTCTGGGCCTTCGAGGACTTGGTCCCGACCCGGTCGAAGTACACCTGCTGGTCCAGGGTCTTGATCTTCGCCTTGTAGCCGATTTGGCTAAGAACGTCGGCGTAGTAGGCGGCGATCTTGTCGCGTGGAGCCTTGTTGTTGGTCCACACGGTGACCGTGGTGCCCTTGGTGCCCGACTTCTGCACCAGCTGCTTGGCCTTGTTCAGGTCGGGGCCCTTCTTCGGATCGCCGTAGGGGCAGTCGTACTTCTTGAAGCCGACCAGCGCCGGCGGCAGGAACGTGCACCCGGGCTCGAGCCGGCCACCGAACACCCGCACCAGGGCGTTCGAGTCGATCGCGTAGTTGACGGCCTGGCGCGCCTCCAGCTTGTCGAACGGCTTTTGCGTGACGTTGAGGAAGAAGTAGTAGGTGTTGGGCGGATTGGAGTCCTCGCGGATCCGGTCCTTGTACTTCTGCCTCACCTGGGGCAGCAGGTTGCCCGTCGGGTCCTCGGTCATGAAGTCGAGCTTGCCGCTGATCGTGTCCTGGGTCATCCGCTCGACGCTGTTGGTCACGACGCCGGTGATCTTCGCCACCTTGCCCTTGGCGATGCCGGGCACGCTGAACTTCTTGTCCTGGGTGAGCACGAACTTGCGGGTAGGGTCGACCACCTTGATGGTGTAGGGCCCGGCGCCGATCGGCGGGTTCTTGCTCTGATCCTTGAAGGGCGTGTTCTTGGCCGGCGTGGGCGCTGCGTAGGGCTCGGAGTTGGCGTAGGTGAACTTGCTGTCCGCGGCGTCGAGGTTCACGACGATCTTGCCCGTCTTGTCGTCGGTCACGATGCCCGGGATGTCGCGCTTGGGGCTCGGCTTCTTCTGGAAGTCCGCGGCGCCCTTGATGCCGGTGAAGAAGGAGCTGTACGCGCCCTTCAGGGCGACGATGCGCTTCACGGCGTACTCGTAGTCGCTCGCCTTGACCGGCGTGCCGTCGGAGTACTTGATGCCCTTCTTGAGCGTGTAGGTATAGGTCTTGCCGCCGTTGGACAGCTTGGGCAGCTCGGCCAGCCCGGAGACCACCTGACCGCCGGCCTTGCCCTCACTGGGCGGGTAGGTGGTCAAGCCCGTGTAGACCAGGTGCAGGGGTTGCACGGCCTGGATGGTCTGGAAGAGCGCGGGGTCGTAGGAGTCGGGGCCGACGGTGCCCACCGAGATCGACCCACCTGCCTTGCCTCCACCGCCGGAGGAGTCGCTGCCGCTGCCGCTGCCGCAGGCGCTGAAGCCCGCTCCCATGGCGACCGCCACGCTGACGGTGGCCCCAACCTTCCCTAGCTGTCTCATCAAACCCTCTCCTCCGGTCCTTGGCGCGCTTACGTTCACGCCAACGGCGTCAATGTACCCCTCTACGCGGAAGACTCCACTTTCTCCTGCACGTCAACGCAGACAAAGTGCGGCCAGGTCGGTCCCGTACAGCGGGTTGTAGGTCAGGCAGTTGTCCGCGTCCAGGCGCTCCGAGAGCAGCACGCCGGTGGTGGCGACCCCAAGCGGCGCCACCAGGGCGCCCTGCACCACGCGCCTGTCCAGGGCGGCCCACCGGGGGGCGCTCCGGGCCAGGGGAGCGTCGCGTTCGAGGGCGCCGGCGTCGCTGCGCACCCCCGCGTCGTCGACCACGCCCAGGTAGCGCCCCGGCTCCGGTGTGCCCGGATCCCGCTCGGCGAAGGTGAGCTGAGCCCGGCGCGCCTGGGCGGGCGTGCGAGCCACCCGCGCGCGGAGGCCGATCTTGCGCAGCGTCTGGACGCCGTAACGGGCCAGCACCCCCGCGCGAGGACCCGGCCCGCCGTCGACCACCACCCGCGCCTTGCGCGCTGGCGAGCCGCGAACGAGCTGGGCCGCGCGAACCAGGTCGGCATCGTTCTCGCGGGGCCCGTACGGACACGGGTCCGCGGGCACGTACCCGGGAACGTGGGGCGGGATGAGGTTGCAGGCGGGGTTGATGAAGCCCTCCTCGGCGCGGGCCACGGCCTGTAGGTCGAGGGCGAAGGCGACTGCACGGCGGATGTCCTGGTCGCCGAAGGGACGGCGGCCGAGGTCGAAGGACACGAAGCGGCTGGCCAGCGTCGGGAACTCGCGGTAGCGCTGCTTCTCCTCCGATCGGATCTGTGGCAAACGGGGCGCCGGCGGCTCGCCCTCGCTCAGGTCCAGGCGACCGCGGAGCGCGAGGGCCGTACGGCGCGCCCGCTCCGGCACCACCACCGCCGAGACCGAGTCGACGTTGCCCGCGGGCACGTTGGCCAGCCGAAAGCCCCGCCTGCGCGAGAACGCGTAGACCTGGCCGCGCCTCCGGCGAACGGCCCGATAGGGCCCTATGCCAGCCGGCGGCGCCGAGGACAGATCCCGCGTAGGCGTGCCGGATGAGACGGGCGCGGCCCAGGTCGAGGCGAGCACCGAGGTGAAGTTGGGATCGGGCGCTGCCAGGTCGATTCGCACCGTGCGGGTGCGCTGGTCGGTCGTGATGCCGGCAACGTCGTGGCGGGCATCCCGCACGCCCACCACCCCGGCCAGCGCGCGGCGGGCGCGGGGATTCAGGACGAGCGCCCGCCGGATCGCGAGCTCGAAGTCGCCCGCCTGCAGTCGACGCCCGTCGGAGTAGCGCAGCCCGCGGCGAAAGGTGAAGCGGACCGTCCGGTAGTCGGCCGAGACGGTGGGCATCCCCTCGGCCAGCGCGGGCACGATCTCCGTCCCGCGGCCCCCGCCGGCGTGGCGATAGGTCAGCGGCGGCGTATAGGCCAGCCTCACGGCCTGGAGCGCGGTCTGGTCGGCGGCCACGGCGGGGTCGAGCGAGGCCGGCGCCTTGGCCAGGCCCACCAGCACAGATCCGCCCTTGCGGGCATCGGCGCGATCTCCGCTCAGGCCCGAGTTGCACCCGGCGACCACCAGACCGAGGACGCCGAGGGTGAGCGCGAGCCCCGTCCTCACGCCAGCTCGTCGCGCATCGCGCCGAGCGCCTTGCGGATCAGCCGGGAGATGTGCATCTGGGACAGCCCGACGCGCTCGGCGATCTGGGTCTGGGGCATCCCCTCCTCGAATCGCATGCGCAGGATCTCGCGCTCACGCGCGGGGAGGTGGGCCATCGCCGGGGCCAGCGCCGCGCGGTCCTCGCTGCGGGCGAACTCCTCGTCCTCTTCCCCGAGGCTCTCGAGCGGATCGGAGTCCTCCTCGGAGTTCGGCCCCGCCGACAGCGAGAGGGTGGTGTAGGCCGTGCCCACCTCCAGCGCCTCGAGCACCTCCTCCGGCGTGGCCTTCAGCTCGGAGGCGATCTCGGCCACGCTCGGGGAGCGGCCCAGCCGAGAGGTCAGCCGGTCGACGGTGGCCGACATGCGGGCGTTGAGCTCCTGCAGGGCGCGGGGTACCCGGATCGCCCAGCCCTTGTCGCGGAAGTGGCGCTTGATCTCACCCACCACCGTGGGGGTGGCGTAGGTGGCCAGGGACACCTCGCGGCCCAGCTCGAAGCGGTCGATCGCCTTGAGCAGCCCGATTGCTCCCACCTGCTCGATGTCCTCCAGCGCCTCGCCGCGACCGGCGTAGCGGCGGGCCAGAGACCGCACGAGCGGGAGGTGGCGCTGGACCAGCTGCTCCCGGGCGGTCACGTCGCCTTCCTCGTGCAATCGCCGCAGCAGCTCGCGGTCCACTTCGCGCGCGCGGGCGCGAGCCGTGTCGGGCGCGCTCACCCGTTCACCAGCTTCACGATCCGGATGAACACCTGGCCGTCGGCCGCCTCCTCTACACCGTAGGAATCGACGAGTGTGTCCAGGACGCGCTTGAGCGTGAGCGCGCCGGCCACGGGTCCGCGCTGGAGCGCGTCCGCCAGGCCGCGCTCGCGCAGAGGTCCCAGTCGCACGCACACGTAGCCGGGCGCCAGATCGAAGTCGAGCGTCACGCGCTCCTGGCCACCTGCCTCGGCGTACAGGCGCTCGATGGCCAACTGGAGGTCGTCCATCTCCTCGAAGCCGAGATCGGCCTGGGCTGAGATGCCGCCCACGATCACGCGCACGACGGTGGCGAAGTCACCGTCCAGGGGCGCGCTCAGCTCGATCTGGTCAGACACCCGGGGCACCGTTGACCGCGGACTGCAGGGTCCCCCACCCGACCACCAGCTCCCCCTCCATCAGGCAGGCCGTCTGGCCCGGCGCGGCGCTCGCCACCGGGCGCTCGAGGCGGGCGCTCATCCGTTCCTGGGGGCCGGCCGAGGGGTCGGACTCCAGGCGGCAGGGCACCGCGGGAGCGTGGTAGCGCAGCCGCACGGAGTCGGCGCGCCAGCCCGGTCGGTGCAGCAGGCCGGGAGCCATCGTCACGCGGTCGGCCGCCAGCTCGGAGCGGGGGCCGACGACCACCCGGTTGCGCTTCGCGTCCTTGGCCAGGACGAACAGCGGCTCGGAGGCGGCCACGCCGATCCCCCGTCGCTGGCCGACGGTGAAGCCGTGGTGGCCGCCGTGGCGGCCGAGGATCCGGCCGCGGCGGTCGACGATCTCGCCCCCGGCCTCGGCCGCCTCCACGCGCTCGCCGCCGTGGCGGCGCATGAAGGCGCGCGAGCCGGTGCCGGCCAAGAAGCACAGGTCCTGGCTCTCGGGCTTGCGGGCCACCGACAGTCCGGCCCTGGCCGCCAGCTCGCGCACGTGGGGCTTCTCCATCTCCCCGAGCGGGAAGCGCAGCCGGGCCAGCTCGTCCCCGTCCAGGCGGGCCAGCACGTAGCTCTGGTCCTTTGCCGGGTCGGCACCCGCGCGGACCAGCAGCCCGTGCCCGTCGTCGGCCATGCGGGCGTAGTGGCCGGTGGCCAGTCGCCGCGCGCCCAGGCCGGAGGCCAGCTCCAGCATGGCGTCGAAGCGGACCATGCCGTTGCAGCGCACGCACGGATTCGGGGTGCTCCCGCCTGCGTAGCCGGCGAGGAAGTCGTCGACCACGTCCGAGCGGAAGCGCTCGCGCAGGTCGAGCGTGAAGTGGGCCAGGCCCATCCGGTGGGCCAGGGCGCGGGCGCCCGTGACGGCTTGGGGCGAGCAGCAGCTGCGCTCGCCGTCGGTGGCAGGGTCCGACCACAGCTCGAGCGTCACGGCGATCGCCTCCTCCCCACCGTCGAGGGCGAGCTGGGCGGCGGCCGCGCTGTCCACGCCGCCGCTCATGGCCACCAGCGTGCGCCCGCGCGAGGGTGCCAGTTGGACCGACCCGTCGCGGGCGGCCAGGCCGAGCGCGCGGTGCAGGGAGTCGGCGGCCAGGTCGGCGGCGTGCATGGCGCCGGGGCCCAGCCCGCCCAGCTCGGCGGAGACGTCGGCCGGCGTGAGCCGCGCCGCTCCCAGCACGTGCTGGCCCTCCACGAGCTCCACCACCGCGCTGCCGGCCGCGCGGGCGGCAGCGCACCCGTCGGCCTCGAAGCCGACCTCGGCCACGCGGTCGCCGGCCACGCGCACCGAGACGCGGATCAGGTCGCCACAGGCGGCGCCGCCGGCCGCGCCGGTGTGTGGGGAGCGCGCCAGCGCTCCGAGGCCCCGCGGGTAGGCGAGGTGGTCTGCGAGCCCCGAGACGTCAAGGCTGGTGCCTGCGGCCATCCGAGCAGGATACGTAGCAGCCCACCGATTACTGGATCGGCACGATGCCGATCCAGTCGAGGGGATCATTTGGGCTCCAGCTTGCCGTTGCCGACTCCGGGTTGGGCCTGCTTATGCAAGCTTGGGCGTCCTCCGGTGATTACCTGGCGGCAAAACGCCTGGTGCGCACCGAGTCCAGACACCCATCCCGTTGGTGTTGGCTCAACGTGGTGAGCCGGCTGGCGGACAAGCTCGAGCCTGCTGCGGACGCTAGCAGCGCTTGAGTCCGAGATCACGCAGTTGGGCGTCGTCCACCGGGGCCGGCGCGCCCGTCAGCGGGTCGAAGCCGCTGGCCGTCTTGGGGAAGGCGATCACGTCACGGATGGTGTCGCGGCCGGCGAGCAGCGCGACGATGCGGTCGATCCCGAAGGCCACGCCCCCGTGGGGCGGCGCGCCGTAGGTGAGCGCCTCGAGCAGGAACCCGAACCGTTCTCGGGCCTGCTCGGCCGACAGGCCGATCGCGTCGAACACCCTCTGCTGCACCTCGGGGGTGTTGATGCGAATCGATCCGCCGCCTATCTCCGCGCCGTTCCAGACCAGGTCGTAGCCGCGCGAGCGCCAGCTACCCGGGTCCCCGTCGAGATCGCCCGTCGGGGCCGTGAACGGGTGGTGCATCGGGTCCCAGCGCTTGTCGGCCTCGTCCCACTCGAACATGGGGAAGTCGACCACCCACAGCAGGTCGTCGCGCTCCTCGGGCACGCCTACCTGCAGGCGCAGGTCGCCCAGGACGCGGGCGGTGGTGGCGGCGGTGTCGGCCACCACGAGGATGGCGTCGCCCTCCTTAGCGCCGGTCGCCTCGATCAGGCCCGCGATCTCGGCCTCGGTGAGGAACTTGGCCACCGGCGAGCGCCAGCCCGTGCCCGCTTGGGTGCCATCGGCCTCGACCACCCCCCACACCAGGCCCTTTGCCCCGAAGCGCTGCGCGCGCTCGGTGAGCTCGTCAAAGCGCCGCCGCGGGAACTCGCCCGCGGCAGCGAGGCCGCGCACCACGCCGCCCGAGGCCAGCGCCCCGGAGAACACCTTGAACTCCGACTGGGCGAACACTTCGCCCAGGTCGGCGATCTCGATCGGGATCCGGCGGTCGGGACGGTCGCTGCCGTAGCGCAGCAGCGCCTCGTCGTAGCCCATCCGCTCGATCGGGTCGGGCACGGTCACCCCGCCCACGGCCAGCACCTCGCGGATCAGAGGGTCGACGGTGGCGATCACGTCGTCCTCCTCCACGAAGGCCAGCTCCACGTCGAGCTGGGTGAACTCCGGGAGCCGATCGGCGCGCGAGGACTCGTCGCGAAAGCAGCGCGCGATCTGGTAGTAGCGCTCGAAGCCGCCGATCATCAGCAGCTGCTTGAAGATCTGCGGCGACTGGGGCAGCGCGTACATGGAGCCCGGCGCCACGCGGCTGGGCACGAGGAAGTCGCGCGCGCCCTCGGGCGTGGAGCGGGTGAGCACCGGCGTCTCGATGTCCAGGAAGCCCTGGGCCTCGAGGTGGCGCCGGATGGTGGCCACCACGCGGTGGCGCAGCGCGATCGAGGCGGCCATCCACTCCCGGCGGAGATCCAGGTAGCGGTACTGCAGCCGCAGCTCCTCGGCCACGGGGTGGTCCTCGTCGATCTGGAACGGCGGCGTCTGGGCGCTCGCAAGCAGGTCGAACCCGGAGACGTCGAGCTCCACCTGCCCGGTGGGCAGCTCGGGGTTCACGGCCCCCGGTTCGCGCTCGCCGAGCGGGCCCACGGCCGAGATCACGTGCTCGGGGCGCAGCCGGTGGGCGGCGGCGTGGGCCTCGGGTGCCTCGTCGGGCCGGAAGACCAGCTGCACGATCCCCTCGCGGTCGCGCAGGTCGATGAAGATCAGGCCTCCGTGGTCGCGGCGCCGGTGCACCCAGCCGGCCACGCGGATCTCCTGGCCCACCTCGCCGGGGCCGAGGAGGCCGCACCAGTGGGTGCGGTAGCGGTTGTCGAAGGTGGGCGTGCTCATGACAGCACCATGTCCAGCAGCTCCTGGGGCCCGGCCGCCGTCCTCTGCTCGCCGGTCTCCATCTCCTTCACCTCGAGCGGGTCGCCGACGATCACCACATGGCTGGCCCCCAGGCGATCCGCGTGCTTGAGCTGGCCCTTCATGGACCGACCAGCCTGCTCCATCTCGGCCCGGGCGCCGGCCTTTCGCAGCGAGCGCACGATCGCGAAGGCGCGCCTGGAAAGCTCGGGGGCGGGCACCGTCACGAAGACCACCGGCGCCGAGGCTGGGCGCTCGGAGGGCTCGGGAGAGGCGAGCAGGATCCGCTCGATCCCGGCCGCCCAGCCCACGCCGGGGGTCGGCGGGCCGCCGAGCTGCTCCACCAGCCCGTCGTAGCGCCCGCCCCCACCCACGCCGCTCTGGGCGCCCAGGGAAGGGGAGTCGAACTCGAACACCGTCCGCGTGTAGTAGTCCAGGCCGCGCACCAGGGTGGGATCGAGGTGGTAGGGCTGGGCGGCGTCATCGAGCAGAGCACGCACCGTGTCGAAGTGCTCGGCGTCGGCGGGATCGAGGCGGTCGATCAGCAGCGGGGCGTCGGCCATCACCGCGCGCGTGCCCGCGTGATCGGAGTCGAAGGCGCGCAGCGGGTTGGCGTCGATGCGGGCACGCACCTCGGGCGAGAGCTCGTCCTCACGCGTGCGCAGGAAGGCCCGCAGCTCCTCCCCGTAGGCCGCGCGCGTGTCGGCGTTGCCCAGGCTGGACAGCCGCAGCCGGCTCTCCACGCCGGCGTCGGCGAGCAGCTCGGCCAGCAGCAGGATCAGCTCGGCGTCGAGCGAGGGATCGTCGGAGCCCAGGGCCTCCGCCCCGACCTGGGCGAACTGGCGGTAGCGGCCCGCCTGGGGCGCCTCGTGGCGAAAGAACGGCCCCCAGTAGCGCAGCTTCACCGGCTGGGGCAGCTTGTGCATCCCGTGCTCCACGAAGGCGCGGCACACCCCGGCCGTGTTCTCGGGACGCAGGGTCAGCGAGCGCCCGCCCTTGTCCTCGAAGGTGAACATCTCCTTCTGCACGATGTCGGTCGACTGCCCGACTCCGCGGGCGAACACCTCTGTGTCCTCGAACACGGGCGACTCGAACGGCGCGTAGCCGGCGCGCCCCAGAAGGTCGTCGGCGCGCACCCGCAGATGCCGGCGGCGCTCGCCGTCCTCGGGGAGCACGTCGAAGGTCCCCCGCGGGGCCTGCAGCTTGCCCGCGGCCACGGCGCTAGCGGGCCAGCTCGGCCAGGAAGGGGTTTGTCTCGCGCTCCGCGCCGAGCGTGGTGGCGCCCATGTGCCCGGGGCAGACCCGGGTCTCGGCGGGCAGGGTGTCCACCAGCCCGCGGATCGATTCGAGCAGGGTTCCCCAGTCGCCGCCGGGCAGGTCGACGCGTCCGACCGAGCCCTGGAACAGCACGTCGCCCGAGAACACGATCTGCTCGTCGGGGATCGAGAAGGTCACGTGGCCAGGGCTGTGTCCCGGCGTGAACAGCACGTCGATGTCGAAGCCGGCGAGCGCCAGTCGCTCCCCGCCGGAGACGGTGTGCTCCGCGTCCCAGTCCTCGAACGGACCGAAGCCGGGCCAGGGCACGTAGGCGTTGATGTCGGTCAGCACCTGCTTCTCGATCTCGGGCACCCACACCTCGGCGCCCGTGGCCCTGGCCACCGGGGCCACGGCCCCGACGTGGTCGAAGTGGGTGTGGGTCAGCAGGATTCCGTCGAGCTCGAGCCCCGCCTCGTCGATCGCCGCCAACAGCGTCGGCGCGTCCTCCCCGGGGTCGACGATCAGCGCGCGGTCGGACCCCTCGCGGTTGAACACGAAGCAGTTCTCCTGCACCGGCCCGACCGTGAACATGCGCACCTGCATGGCCATCTCAGGTTATCCGCGCTTTCGCTGGCGGAAGTTGTAGACGGCGCGGTCGGTCAGGTAACCCAGCGGGATGTAGAGCGCGAACATGACCGCAGCCAGGGTCACCGCCGCGGGGATCGGGCGCTTGAAGACGACGATCACCAACACGCCGAAGACGGCCGCCGCGATCGCGGCGCGGTTCACCGACCCGCGCCAGGTGGGCTCGCGGGTGAGCCGCTCGGCGCGGCGGGCGCGCGCCGCCGCCTTCGGGTCCTGCTTGGCCTTCGACCGCGACGAGCGGCTGCCGCCGGCGGGGCGATCGACGGTTCCCGCGGGGGTCCCGCGGCGCTTGCGGGAGCGCTTCTTCTTGGTCTGAGCCATCAGCCGATTGAGCGTAACGCGTTCTCGACCAGGTGCCGATCGGGATCGAAGCCGCGGATCGCCACGTCCTCGGGAAAGCCGTCCAGCGCGGCGCGCGGGGCCAGGCCCACCAGCTCGGCCTCGGCCACCTCGGCGCGACGCCGGACCGCAGCCACCACCTCGGCGAGGGGGGTGGCGTGGTGGTCGTGCACGTTGGTCGAAACCTGCGCGCGGCCCCGCTGCTCGAGCATCAGCCCGATCGCCCGCACCCCCGGTAGCCCTCCCGGCGCCGACTCGCGGATCTCGGCAGCGATCCGCCGGGCGAGCTCCACGTCATCGCCGGCCAGGTTCACGTTGAAGGCCACCAGCGGCGGGCGCGCGGCGGCCAGCACCGCCCCCGCGCTCGGATGGACCCGGGACGGCCCGAAATCAGGTCGCAGCTCGCCGCGCTCCATCCGCTGGGCCAGCGCGCGCCAGCCGCCCCGCCGCAGGTCGGCGCGCTCGCGGTGGGCGGGGTCGGTGGCCAGCTCGCCGTAGAGGAAGACCGGCAGCTCCAGGTCCTCGCCGATCTGCGCCGCGGCGGTGATCGCCTCGGCGCACGCCGCACCCCGTCGGGCCTCGTCGAGGTAGACCACCGGCATCACGTCGAGCGCGCCCACGTGCGGGTGAAGCCCCTCGTGCCGGCGCAGGTCGGCCGCCTCGACCACCGCCCTGGCGCCTTCGGTCAGCGCCTGGGCCAGGACGCCCTGGCGGGCGGCGAGGGTGAACACGGAGCGGCCGTGGTCGGGATCGGCGTGCAGGTCCAGCAGGTGCGCCGGCGCGAAGGACCGGCCCAACCGGTCCAGGAGCGCGGCGTCGCCACCGGCGCTCACGTTGGGCACCGCCATGAGCATGTCCGCCGGCTCGGCCACGCGGCCATCTTGACCGCGCGGGCCCGGGTACGCTTGGCCCGGCGGCGCGGCCGCCCCTTCGGCTCCGTAGCTCAGCGGTTAGAGCGCACCACTCATAATGGTGAGGTCCCTGGTTCGAATCCAGGCGGAGCTATCGGTCGGACTCCCATTAGCAGCGGGAACGGTTGGCTGCCGCTAGTCCGTGGTCGCGATCGGCGGACCCCCGGGGCGGGGCGCAGCCGTTGCCGTCTCGCCACGGCGGAAGAGCAGGACGCTCACAACGATGATCCAGATTCCGGACAGGCCGAGGGCGATAAAGCCGATAGGCGTGAAGAACACGACGAAGAGCAGCACGCCGACCCAGCCGAGCCACGGCGGCAGAAGCCGCGTGCGAATGGCCAGTAGCGATGTGCCGAGCACCAGCGCCGCCAAGCCAGTGGTGAACGGGAGGAAGAAGTCCGAGTCGAGGGCATTGAGTGCCTGGGCGGCGGAGGGATCCAGATCCTTGGCGTAATCGGCGAGCGCGAAATGCACCGCTGCCGCGCTCGCGAACCCTGCTGCCGCCAGCACGCCGCCCGCGAACGCAAACGTCGGCAGCACGCTGCGTCGCTCTAGTGCCGCGCCGGACCTGTCGCGAAGCAAAGCCGAGAAGGCCAGCAGTGGCACGGTGCTCAGCGCGAGTAGCACCGCACCCAGAACCTCCTTGGTCTCGTGGTCGCTGTAGAACGACACGACCTTGCGCGCGGACGCGTCGCCTTGGGGCGTATCGCCCCCCAGCCCGATGAAGGCCACTCGCACCAGCACGACGAAGAGTGCGCCGGTGAGCGGCGCAAGGTCTCGCTTCTGCTTCAACACATGCCTCCCAGAGCGGATGCTGCGATCCGCGCCACCCTATACCGCTAGTACGCCAGAACACTGCCTCCGGCAAGAGCGCCCCCTGTCGCCGGTGTCCCCAACCGTCACGGGGTGGGGGAGCCGCCTAGCGGTTCAACTCATTCGGACTGGCCAGGTCGTCCTCTGCTGCGGGGACCTCCGCCGGAGCATCGGCCGGCAGCTTGCCGTCGAGCTGGAATTGGCCGCCGCAGTCAGGACACGGGCCCTTGAGGGCGGCCAGCATGGCGGGGCCGTCGATGGTCCCAAAAGATCGGCCACACCCGTCACAGGTCAGGCGGTCCACGTCCCCCACAGCTCATAGTTATCCAGACGGCAACGCGCCAAACCGGGGACGGCTGCTGCCGCCGCTAACGTGGTTGGTGTGAACAGCGAACGCACACAGGCCTACGGGCGCGTGATGAAGACCCTGCGCGACCTGTCCCAGAGCAAACTCCACGCCGCGGAGCAGGACACGGTCCGCGAGGCCGCCGACGCCCTGTTCTTCTGCCGCACGTTGGCCGAGGACCCCGCCGCCGAGCAGGCGCTGGCCGGCCTCTACGAGCTCACCGACCACCTGGTCGACAGCGACCGGCTCTCCCCTGAGGCCGCCGCCGAGCTGACCGCGGACGTCGAGGGCTGCGGCCCGCTCACCTCCGTCGCCTGAGAGAGCCGTCGTCGCCCCTGCGGCGATCTACGCGTCCCCCGGGGACGTATCCCGGCCGTGAGGATCCACCGGCTCGAGCGCGAGCAACTGCTCCCCCACCCGCTCGACCGGGTGTTCGCCTTCTTCGCCAACGCGCGCAACCTCGAGCGGATCACCCCGCCGCTGCTGGGCTTCGCGGTCGTCGACCAGGCCCCCACCGAGATGCGCGCGGGAACGCTCATCCAGTACCGGCTCCGACTGCACGGGCTGTCGATCGACTGGCTCACCCAGATCGACGACTGGGAGCCGGGCGTGCGCTTCGTGGACCGTCAGATGGCCGGGCCCTACCGACTCTGGCACCACACCCACTCCTTCGAGGCGCGCGGAGAGGCGACCATCATGCGCGACACCGTGCGCTACGCGCTCCCGCTGTGGCCGCTCGGGGAGGTGGCGATGCCGCTCGTGCGGCGCGACCTGAAGCGGATCTTCGACTTCAGGCGCGACAGCGTGGGGAAGCTGATCAAACCCGGTCCTTGACTTCAAGGGCGCTTGAAGTCGTAGCATCGCGCGCCGTGACCAGCCAATGCTTCACTAAGTAAAGTAGGCCCTTGTGACGAGGAGCCCAAGCCAGCCGTGAAGATCTTTCGCCGCCTGCTCGGCTTCCTCTCCCCCTACCGCGGCGGCGTGATCAGCTCGCTGCTTCTGGCGGCGGCGACCATGGGAGTCGGAGTGCTCGTGCCCTTCCTGGTCGGGCGCACGATCGACGACATCCGCCACGGCGGCGACTCGCTGTGGCCGCTGGCCGGTGCGCTGCTGGCTGCGGGAGTGCTGCGGCTGGCCTTCAGCGTGGTGCGCCGGCTGGTGGCCGGACGCGTCTCGCTTGGCGTGGAGTTCGACCTGCGCAACCTGATGTACCGCCACCTCCAGTCGTTGGAGCTGGAGTTCTTCGACACCCAGCAGACGGGGCAGTTGATGTCGCGCTCCACCGTCGACCTGCAGTCGGTGCGCTTCTTCCTGGGCTACGGGCTCATCTTCATGATGCAGTCGCTGCTCACGATCGTGATCGCCGCGGGCGTGATGATCGCTGTCAACCCCGAGCTCGCCGCGGTGGCGCTGGCGCCGATGCCCCTCGTGATCTGGGTGGCCGCCCGCTACGGGCGCCTGAACCGCCCGGCGTCGCAGGAGGTCCAGCAGCGCATCGCCGAGCTGACCGCCGACGCCGAGGAGAACGTGGGCGGCGTGCGCGTGGTCAAGGCCTTCGCGCAGGAGCAGCGCCAGATGCGGCGCTTCGACCAGTCCGTTCGGCGCGTGTTCGACCAGTCGATGGTGTCCACCCGCCTGCGAGCTTTCTACAACCCGTTCATCGGCTTTTTGCCCCAGCTGGGTCTGGCGGCGATCATCATCTTCGGCGGTCGTCAGGTGATCGCCGGCTCGATCAGCACCGGCGACTTCGTGGCCTTCTACGGCTACGTGCTCATGCTCACCGGTCCGATGCGGATGCTCGGCGTGTCACTGGGGATGGCCCAGCGCGCCGTCGCCTCGGGGGCGCGGGTGTTCGAGATCCTCGACCGCGCACCGCGACTGACCGCGCCGGAGGGCGCGCCGCCGCTGCCACCTGGGGGCGGGCGGGTGCAGATGAAGGCCGTGAACTTCGGCTACGACGCGGCTGGAGCGCAGCCCGAGCGTCGGTCGGGCGAGCACCGGACCGAGGACTCTCGCGAACCCGTGCTGCGCGGGATCGACCTCGACGTGCCTGCCGGTCGCACCGTTGCCGTGGTCGGGGCCACCGGCTCGGGCAAGACCACGCTGGTCATGCTGATCCCGCGCCTGTACGACGCGACGGCGGGGACCGTGAGCATCGACGGCGAGGACGTGCGTGACGTGGACCTGGGGTCGCTTCGCCGGGAGATCGCCCTGGTCTCCGACGACGCCTTCCTGTTCAGCGCGCCGCTGCGCGACAACATCGCCTACGCCCGGCCCGACGCCGACGCCGAGGAGATCGAGGACGCGGCACGGCGGGCCGGGCTGGCCGAGCTGATCGAGGACCTGCCCGACGGCTACGACACGCTCGTGGGCGAGCGCGGCCTGACGCTGTCGGGCGGCCAGCGCCAGCGCGTGGCGATCGCCCGCGCGCTGCTGGTCTCGCCCCGGATCCTGATCCTCGACGACGCCACCTCCAGCGTCGACGCCACGACCGAGAACCGGATCAAGCAGGCCCTGGGCGAGGTGATGGAGGGGCGCACGACGTTCGTGATCGCCCACCGGATGTCGACGATCGCGCTCGCCGACGAGGTGATCGTGCTCGAGGACGGCCGCATCGCCGCCCGCGGCACCCACGACGAGCTGGTCGAGGAATCCGGGCTCTACCGCGAGATCGCCGAGCGCGGCCTCCCCGACCCGGCGCTTCTCGCCCGTGCCGACGAGGGCCGCGAGGTGGCGGGCCTGTGAGGCTGACCGGTCCGAACTGGAGCGCGCTGCGCGGCGAGCGCGGTCGTACGAAGAAGCTCGGCAAGCTGCTGGCGCTGCTGCGCCCCTACCGCGGCCGGGTGATCGTGATGTTCGTGGCGCTGATCCTTGCCACCGGCGCGGCGCTCGCCCCCGCCTACCTGGCCGGCCGGGCCATCGACGCCGGCATCCACGACAAGGACCCGGGCGCGCTCACCTGGATCATGCTCGCCTTCCTGGGCGCCGCGCTGGTGAACTTCGGTGCCACCTACCTGCAGACATACCTCACCAGCTGGGTCGGCCAGCGGGCGCTTCAGGACCTGCGCAAGCGGATCTTCGCCCACCTGCAATCGCTGTCGATCGGCTTCTACGAGCGCAACAAGGCCGGCGTACTGATCTCCCGGCTCACCAACGACGTCCAGGCCCTGGACCAGCTGGTCTCCGACGGCATCGTCACGCTGTTCTCCTCCACCCTCACCCTGGTGTTCACCGCGGCGATCCTCGTGGCCATGGACCCGGGCCTGGCCCTGGTCACATTCCTGGTCTTCCCGATACTGGCGATCGGCTCGATCGCCTTCCGGATCGCCTCCGCCGACGCCTACCGGCTCACGCGCGAGAAGATCGCCGTGGTCACCTCCTACCTGCAGGAGACGCTTTCCGGCGTGCGGATCGTGCGCGCGTTCGGGCAGGAGCCCCGCCACGAGCGCCAGTTCGCGGAGCTCAACGACGAGAACCGCGTGGCGAACATGCGCACGGTCAACCTAAACGCCGCCTACTTCCCCTCGGTCGAGCTGCTGTCGGCCGTGGCCACGGCCGCGATCCTGGTCTACGGCGGCAACCAGGTCGTCGACGGGGCGGTGACCATCGGCGTGCTCGCGTCATTCGTCTTCTACCTGCAGAGCTTCTTCGACCCGATCCAGCAGCTCTCCCAGCTCTACACCACCTACCAGGCCGGCATGGCCGCTCTGGACAAGATCTTCGACCTGCTGGACGAGCGACCCGAGCTGAGCGACGCCGACGACGCGATCGACCTGCCCCGGGTGCGCGGCGAGATCTCCTTCGAGCGCGTGGACTTCGGCTACGGCACGGGGGAGCTTGTGCTCCACGACGTGAACCTGCACGTGCCGCCCGGTCAGACCGTCGCGTTGGTGGGCTCCACGGGCGCGGGCAAGTCGACGCTTGCCAAGCTGGTCGCGCGCTTCTACGACCCGACCGCGGGCCGAATCACGATCGACGGACACGACCTGCGCGACGTGACCGAGCACTCCCTGCGCTCACAGCTCGGGACCGTGCCCCAGGAGGGTTTCCTGTTCTCGGGCACTATCCGCGAGAACATCGGCTTCGGGCGACCGGACGGCGCACCCGAGGAGATCGAGGACGCCGCGCGGGCCGTGGGCGCGCACGAGTTCATCACCCGGCTGCCGGACGGATACGACACGGAGGTGGGCGAGCGCGGCGGCCACCTGTCGGCGGGGCAACGCCAGCTCGTGGCCTTCGCCCGCGCCGCCGCGGCCGACCCGCGCGTGTTGATCCTGGACGAGGCCACCTCGAACGTGGACGTGGCCACCGAGGCCAGGATCGAGCACGGCCTTCGCCGCCTGCTGGCCGGGCGCACCGCGATCGTGATCGCGCACCGCCTCTCCACCATCCGCGACGCCGGCCGGATCGTGGTGCTCGAGCACGGCCGCGTGGTCGAGCAAGGCACCCACGAAGAACTGCTCGACGCGGGCGGCACCTACGCGCGGCTGTACCGCGACTGGGCCGAGCAGACGGCTGCCTGAGCGGCCACGACCCTACTGGGGGACAGGGATTCGAACCCCGATTACCTGGACCAGAACCAGGCGTCTTGCCGTTAGACGATCCCCCAAACGGCCTGGGACGATAGCGCCCGGGCGCTGGCCGGGACGACTCAGCCCGACGTGGCGGGGGTCCGGCCGGCGAAGCGCTCGGTCACGGCGTCTTCGAGTCCGATGTCGAGCACCAGCAGCACCTCGTCGCCGGCCTTGACGACCGACTCGCCGGTGGGCACGAAGCCGCCGCCGTCTCGCAGGATCGAGATGACCAGCGAGCCCTCCGGCAGGCCCAGGTCCTGGACGCTGGCGCCCTCGGCGGGCGAGCCCTCGGCCACCTCCATCTCGATGATCTCGAGCCGCTCCTCCTTGAGGTCGAGCAGGTGGACGAGGCCGTACTTGGGCACCTCGTGCTCGATCAGCCGCATGATCAGGTCGGTGGCCGACACGGCCGGCTTGATGCCCAGGAGCTCGAAGTGCTGCAGGTTGCGCGGGTTGTTGCAGCGCGCCACCACCCGGTCGACTCCGTACTTCTCCTTGGCCATCTGGCAGATGAGGATGTTGTCCTCGTCGTCGCCGGTCACGGCGATCGCCAGATCGGCGCGCTCGATCCCGGCGCGCTCGAGGATCCACAGCTCCGTGCCATCGCCGTACTGGATGTTGTGCTCGAGCTCCTCCTCCACCACCTCGTAGCGGCGGCGGCTGCGCTCGACGAGCGTGACCTCGTGCTCCTTGTCGATCAGCTCGCGGGCCAGGTTCCAGCCCACCTTGCCGGCGCCGACGATCAGGACGTACATCGAAGAGCTCCGATCACATGACCCCCGAGGTCCGGCGCTCGTCCTCACCGCGCACGGCGCGCTCGAGCAGCTCGATCGCCGTCTGGGTGGGGCAGATCGTCTGCAGTCCCTGACGGGCGTACCACTTGGCCCGGCCCGGATCCAGGACGCGAACCACGACCCGTCCGATCTCAAAGCGCCGCTGGGCGATCTGGGCGATCACCAGGTTGGTGTTGTCCCCGTCGGTGGAGGCCACGAACGCATCGGCGTTCTCGATGCCGGCCGCGAGCAGGGCGTCGATCTCCAGGGCGGTGCCGACCGTGAAGGACCCACCGAGATCCTCCCAGCTCTGGTCCTGGCCGCGATTGAGCAGCGCGATTGCCTCGGGGTTCTCGTCCAGGACGGATACCTCGTTGCCCTCGGCGAGCATCGACTTGGCGATGGAGGATCCAACGCGGCCGCAGCCGACGATGAGTACGAACACGGGCGGGACAATAGCGCCGCCGGGGCTCGGCCCTACCCGGGCGTGGGCGTCGAGGCAGGCGCCGAGGGCGGGTCGGCGTCCGCGGGCGGGGCAGTGAGGATCACCTTGCACGGCGCCTTCTCCACCACGTAGCGGGTGGTGTCCCCCGCGAAGCGTTCCTCCGAGCGGCTGCGCCCTCCCAGCACGGCCCCGCCGCGCACCCGGCTCGGGGCCTCGGCGGCGAGCACGATCGCCTCCACCCCGCGCCGGCGGGCCTCGGCCACGATCGCCGCCCCGGTGGCCCGGCCGCGGACCATCGCGGTGGCCACCTCCACCCCGTCGTACTCCTCCCCCACCCCCTTGGCGCGCGCGCGCGCGCGCCGGGCCGCGTCCACGCGCTCGGGCGCCACACGCGCGTCGAGGGGCAGGGACATGGGGATCTCGAACACGTACAGCGCCTCGAGCACCGCTCCGCCCTCCCCCTCGTCGGCCTCGTCGGCGGCCAGGCGGCCAGCGGTGCCGACGATGTCGTCGTCCAGCTCGCGGCCCAGGATCGGCACCAGGATGCTGCCGTACTCGATCTCCTTGGCCTCGCGCAGCGCCGCCTCGGGGATGGTGAAGCGCTTGGTCAGCGGCTTGCCGCTGCTGCGCCGGTAGACGACGTACAACAGGATCCCCCCGACCATCCAGATCCCGCCGGCGATCCGCGCGCCCTGGTGGAGAATGATGACCGTGATCCACGCGCTTCCCCCCAGCAACGCGCCCAGCGCCGAGGGCAGCGGGATCGAGCCACCGCCCACGTTCACGCTCAGCGGGACCCGGAAGGGCCGCGGCCGGTCGGGCTCGCGGAAGCGCAGGACGATCACCGACAGGTGGGCCAGGGTGAGCGCCAACATCGCGCCGAAGGCGAAGATCCCGGCCAGGAACTCCACGTCCCCGGAGAGGGTGAGCCCGAAGGCCAGCACCGACGCGATCGCGATCGTCACGTAGGGGGTCGAGTGCTTGGAATCCAGCCGCGAGAGCAGGCTGGGGATCTGGCGGTGGGTGCCCAGCGAGTAGGCCAGGCGCCCGATGCCGAGCATCTGGCCGTTGACCGCCTGGATCAGCACCAGGGCGCCCACGCCGCCGACCACGTAGCGCGACACCTCGCCCAGCCACGCTGGGGTGAACTCGGACACCACACCCAGCACGGGCGCCTCGACGAACGTCGCGCCCAGGTCCGTCCCGCCTTGGCCCACGGGCAGGGCCATCACGGCCACCAGTGAGACCCCCACGTAGAGCACCAGCACCGCTACCGCTCCGACCACGACCACGCGCCTGAGGCCGGACCGGCCCACCTTCACCTCGCCCGCCAGCCCCGAGGCCGCCTCGATGCCGGTGCAGGCCACGGTGGCGATGACCATGGCGAACAGCAGGTCGTCCAGCGCCGGGCGCCCGCCGCCGATGTCGATCGAGTCGGTGATCAGCGACACGTCGAACAGCTGGATCGTCCCGATCACCACCAGCGCCACGAAGACCGCAATCGAGACGAGGGTCAGGCGAAGCACCACTCGGAACCGGGCCGCCGAGATGCCCCTGTAGTTCGTCCACGCGACGTAGCCGATAGTCGCGGCCGATATCACCGTGGCGGACACGCCGCCATCCGCGCCGCCCCAGAACGCGGCCAGGTAATGCGACACCGCGAAGGCCCCGATGGCCATCACGATCAGGAAGTCGAGCAGGATCGCCCAGCCCGCTATGAAGCTCCACAGCTCGTTGAACGCGTACCGGGCGAACACCGCGGCCCCGCCGCGCTCGGGATGCATCGAGTTGCCCTCGACGTAGGAGAGCATCGTGAGCACGAAGAAGAGGGCGCCCACGGCGAAGACCACCGGAGTGAGCCCCTGCGCCTCGCCGGCCACGACGCCGAGCACGTAGTAGATAGAGGACCCGATGGCGCTCAGCGCGATCGCGAACAGCGCCGGCTCTCCGAGGCTGCGGGCCAGCCGCGCCTCGGCCTCGTTGCCGCGGCGCAACCCGACGCGCGGGCCGTTGCCGGGCTCGGCGGCGCTCACCTGGGCTGACCCGGGCGAGCCCGAGAGGTCATCCACAGCCGCGCGGCACCCAGCGCGACGAGCAGGAGTCCCATCACCACGCCGAGCGCGAGGGGGCCGCCGCCGCGGAGGAGCGTGGAGACCACCATCAGCACGCCGATCAGGCAGAGCAGCGCATGCAGCGTGCGCGACGAGGCGGTGAGAGCGCGATCCACCGCGGGGAGTCTAGGCCGCGGCCTGGTCCTCCTCGGGCATGCCCAGCGACGAGTCGATGATCACACGGCAGGGGCGCTCGGCCAGGACGGTCTCCAGCGTTCGCCCGAACACCGAGGAGCCCGCCTTCTTGGCCGGCATCGGCATGACTATGGCCGCGGCGTGGATCTCCTTGGCCTCGCTCACGATCCGCCGTCCCGCGCCGCCGGCGCGGACCTTCTCGAGGTGGCCGGTGACTCTCCGGCCGCCGTACACGCGGGCCTGGTCGATCGCCTCCTGGGCCTTGGACTCCGCCTCCGGGACGTCGGCGTCGATCGGCGCGTTGGCCGGCACGGTCACCGTCACGAGCACGTGGATACCGCGGCGCCGGCGGGCCGCGAGCCGGACGGCCATGGCCACGGCCTCGCCCGAGTACTGGCCGTCCTCGAACGCGACCAGGATCGACTCGTACTCCACCTCGTGCTCGACGATCGGCTGGGGTATCACGACCTTGGTGGTCTGGGTCAGGCTGAGCTTCTGGCTGCGCCGGTACAGCACATAGCCGGTCAGGCCCAGGGCCAGCCAGATCAGCCCCGAGCTCAGGACCTCGATGTTGAGTACTGAGAGCACCACGAAGGACACCCCGGTGCTCAGACCGCCGATGATCGAGAGCAGCGGCAGCTGGCGGCCGCGGAAAGCCACGTTGCCCGGGATCCGGTAGGGCCGATCGGCCTCGGGCTGGCTCATCCGCAGCGCGATCACCGACACGTGCGCCACGGTGAAGGAGAGCATCGCCCCGAACGCATAGATCTTTCCCAGGAAGTCGGCCTGGCCGGGCAGGATCGTGAGGCACGCGATGCCGCCGAAGATCAGGATGGCCACGTAGGGCGTGCGGTAGCGGGGGTGCAGCTGGCGCAGCCGGTCGGGCAGCTGGCGGTACTGGCCCATGGAGTAGGTCAGGCGCGAGACGCCGATCATGCCCGCGTTGGTGGCGATGAACAGGATGCTCGCCGCGAGCACGCCAACGTAGATCTCGGCCGGGTGCTGGAGCACCCCGAGGTCGATGTTCTTGACCACGCCCAGGACCGGGTCGTCGAAGAAGCCGCCCTGCTCCTTGGGCAGAGCCAGCAGGGTCTGACCGTTCTTGACCGGCATCGCCGACAGGGCCACCGCGGGCAGGAAGGCGTAGATGACGGCGACCGCGATCACCACCCCTCCGATCCCGCGCGGGATGGTCTTGCCGTAGTCGCGCGCCTCCTCGGCCAGGTTGGAGACGGTCTCGATGCCCGTGTAGGCCAGCATCGCGACCGGGATCGCCACGAAGAAGTCCCGCCACGAGGGCGTGACGCCGAGGTCGACGTTGTTGAGCAGGATGTCGGGCGAGAACACCAGCACGAACCCGACCACCACCAGCACGACCTGGGTGATGAAGTCGGCCACCGCGAAGAACACGTTCACGCCGGTGGACTCCTTGGCCCCCCGGATGTTCACCAATCCGAGCAGCACCACCACGACGATGCCGCCGACGATGTCGCCCGGCGACTCGCCCAGGGGAGCCCAGAACACGGCCAGGTAGTGCGGCACGAAGAAGGCCGAGATTGAGACCGTGATGATGTAGGTGAGCATCTGGCCCCAAGCCGCGAAGAAGGACCAGAACTCGTTGAAGGCCCGGCGCGCGAACGAGGACGAGCCACCGGCCTCGGGGTACATCGTCGTGGCCTCGGCGTAGGAGGCGGCAGTGGCCGCGAAGATCAGCCCGGCGATCACGAAGACCACGGGCGTCATGCCAAGCGCGAAGCTGGCCACGAGGCCGAGCGCGTAGTAGAGCGACGAGCCGACGTTCCCGTAGGCCGACGCGAACAGAGCCCCGGTGCCCAGGACCCGCTCCAGGCCCGCTGATTTGGGGCGCCGCTCGGCCATCAGATCCTCAACCTACCCAGGGCCGGAGACGAGGAGCGGGCCCCGGCAAAGCCGGGACCCCGTTCACCACCTCAGACCAAGAACGGCACTATGAGGATGGCCACGATGTTGGCCACCTTGATCATCGGGTTGATGGCCGGTCCGGCCGTGTCCTTGTAGGGGTCGCCGACGGTGTCGCCGGTGATCGAGGCCTCGTGCGCCTCGGAGCCCTTGCCGCCGAATTCGCCGTCCTCGATCAGCTTCTTGGCGTTGTCCCACGCCCCGCCACCCGCGGTCATGGAGACCGCGGTGAAGAAGCCGACGATGATCACGCCGATCAGCAGGCCGCCGAGCGCCTGGTAGGACAGCAGTCCGACCACGACGGTGACCACGATCGGGATGAGCGCCGGGGCGATCATCTCCTTTTGCGCTGCGGCGGTCACGATCGAGACGCACTGCTTGTAGTCCGGCTTTTCGGTGTAGTCCATGATCCCGGGCTTGGCCTTGAACTGGCGCCGCACCTCCTCCACCACGAGCCCGCCGGCGCGCCCGACCGACTCGATCGAGAGGGCCACGAACAGGAACACCATCATGCCGCCGACCAGCAGGCCGATCAGCACCTCGGGTTGGGAGATGTCGAAGCCGGCGAGCGCTTTTCCGTCCTTGCTGGCCTCGGCGCGCAGCTCCTCCACGAAGGCCGCGAACAGGACCAGGGCGGCGAGCACGGCCGAGCCGATCGCGTAGCCCTTGGTGACCGCCTTGGTGGTGTTGCCCACCGCGTCCAGCGGGTCCGTGATGTCGCGGACCTCCTGGGGCAGCTCGGCCATCTCGGCGATGCCGCCGGCGTTGTCGGTGATCGGGCCGAAGGCGTCCAGGGCCACGATCAGGCCGGTGAGCGACAGCTGCGCCATCACGGCCACGCCGATGCCGTAGATGCCGGCCAGCTCGTTGGCGGCCAGGATGCCCAGCGCCAGCACGATCGCGGGGGCGGCCGTGGACTGGAAGCCCTGGGCCAGTCCCTGGATGATGTTGGTGGCGTGACCGGTCTGGGAGGCACGCGCGGTGCTCTTGACCGGGTTGAAGCGGGTCGAGGTGTAGTAGTCGGTGATCACGAACAGGAACGCCGTGATGGCGATCCCGATCAGCGAGCAGAGCCAGAACTCGAAGCCGCTGGCCGCGGTGTTGCCGCCGCCCGTGATCAGCTTGGAGGCACCGCTCTTGAAGTGCAGGTCGTTCATGAGCCACAGCGAGATGGGCAGGAAGGCGATGGCGGCCAACCCGCCGGACACGATCAGGCCCTGGTACAGCGCGCGCTCGACGTTGCCGGCGCGGCTGCGCACGGCGAAGGTTCCGATGATCGAGGCGATGATCGACACGCCGCCGATGACCAGCGGGTAGACCGACACGGCGCCGATCTCGTTGAAGGTCAGCACGCCGAGCAGCATCACGGCCACGGCGGTGACGGCGTAGGTCTCGAACAGGTCGGCGGCCATGCCGGCGCAGTCGCCCACGTTGTCGCCCACGTTGTCGGCGATCACCGCGGGGTTGCGCGGGTCGTCCTCGGGGATGCCGGCCTCGATCTTGCCGACGATGTCGGCGCCCACGTCCGCGGCCTTGGTGAAGATGCCGCCGCCCAGACGGGCGAAGACCGAGATCAGCGAGCCGCCGAAGCCCAGGCCCACGAGCGCGTCGATGGCGTCCTTCTCCTGTACCCCGGAGAGCAGCAGCACGCCGTAGTAGCCGGCCACGCCCAGCAGAGCGAGCCCGGCCACGAGCATGCCCGTGATGGCGCCGCCCTTGAAGGCCACCTCGAGGGCCGCGGCCACGCCGCCGCGGGCCGTCTCGGCCACGCGGGCGTTGGCGCGCACGGACACGTTCATGCCGATGAACCCGGCCGCGCCCGAGAAGGTGCCGCCGATGATGAAGCCGATCGCGGTCTTCACGTCGAGCGCGATGGCGAGCACGATGGCCAGGATCACGGCCACCACGCCGATGATCTGGTACTGGCGGGTCAGGTAGGCGCTAGCGCCCTCCTGGACTGCCTTGGAGATGTCCTGCATCTCCTGGTTGCCGGGCGACTTGGCCAGCAGCCAGCGCGCGGTGAGGAGGCCGTAGACCACCGCGGCGCCCGCACAGACGAGCGCGACGATGATCCCGTAGTCGGTCAGGAAGCTGGTCAAGAGAGAAGTCCTTTGGTTGGATCGCTGCGGGCGGGGACCGGGGGCCGCGACCCCTTACTCGTGCCTAGTGGACGATCGCGCTGGCCAGAGCCGTTGCGCAGGAGTCGTCCGGCTGAGGCCCGATCGTCGGCACCGCCCGGAACAGAAGCGCGCGCAGCTTATCGAGGTTGTCGCCAAAGACGCGGATTGCCTCCTCCGTGGAGACCGCGGGGACGTCGGATCTGCCCTCCAGACCGGCGTCGTAGTCGGTCACCAGGGAGATGTTGGCGTAACAGAGCTCGAGCTCGCGGGCCAGCCACGCCTCGGGGTACTGGGTCATGTTGACCACGTCCCAGCCGGCCTGGGAGAACCAGCGTGACTCGGCGCGCGTGGAGAAGCGGGGCCCCTGGATGACCACGACCGTGCCGCCGTCGACGACCGGGATGTCGAGCTCGGTCGCGGCCCGCACCAGCGTGGTGCGCAGGTCTGCGCAGTAGGGCTCGGCGCCGGCGACGTGGATGGTCTGCGGACCGTCGTAGAAGGTGTCCTCGCGGCCGCTGGTCCGGTCCACGAACTGGTCGCAGACCACGAAGGTCCCCGGCTCCAGCTCGGGACGCAGCGACCCGCACGCGGAGGGCCCGAGCAGCCGCCGCACCCCGACCTGCTTCATGGCCCAGACGTTGGCCCGGTAGTTGATCCGGTGCGGGGGCAGCGAGTGGTCGTCGCCGTGGCGGGGCATGAACGCCACCGGCGTCCCCTCGATCTCGCCGACCCGGATCCGCGCCGACGGCGGTCCGTAGGGCGTGTCGAGGGCCACCTCCTCGACGTCGTCGAGCAGCTGGTAGAGCCCGGAGCCGCCGAATATGCCGACGGCCGGCTCGCTCAAGTTCCGGGCGGCGTCCAGAGCTTGGAGCGCGCCTTGGCCCGCTCCTCGTCCTCGTCGGCCGGGGCGTCCGCCGGAGGCTCGCCGCCGGCCGTTGGCGGCGGGCCCGACGGTGCACCCTCCACCCCGGCGCCACCCGGGGCCTGGGTGAGCTGGGCGAAGGCCATCTGCAGCTGTGAGAGCGCCTGGCGAATCGGTTCGGCCTGCTCGGGCGGGCACAGCGGCGACAGCGCGCGGGCGCCGTCGATCGCCAGCTTGGCCTGCTGGAGGTCCACCTCCCCGGATGCGTCCTCGCCGGGCTCGGCGGTCAGGCCCAGGCGGCGGCCGGCGAGGTTGATCAGCGTGGCCGTGGTCTGCAGCACCACGTCCTCCACGCGGATGTTGCGCATCTGCTCCTCGAGCGCGGCGCGCATCTCCTCTTCGGTGGGCTCGGGTCCTTGGGCGCTCATTCCTACCTCCGTGTCGCGGGCTCGGCCACTTCGCCGCCGGCGTAGGTGCGCCCGGTGGTGGCCACCTCGGCGGCGAAGACGTCGGAGATCGTTGCACCATCGGCCAGCGCGGCCCGCTGACGTCGCGCGCCGTTTGGCTCGGGCAGGTCGGGCTGGATCCGCAGGCTGGCTCGGGCGGGCGCCGTCCAGGCCATCAGCCGATCGCCGATGGCCGCGGCCGGGAAGACTTGGCGCCGGCCCAGGTCGATCATCGTGCCCTCCATTCCGTAGCGGATGGCGCGCCAGAAGTTCTCCTCGATCAGCCGCCCCGGGTGGTGCTCCACGGGCACGCCCTCGTCGTGGTCGATCGCCGACTGGGCCACGCAGGCGACGATCATCGCGGCCAGCGCGGTGGACTCCTCGGCGCTGGACTGGGCGTCGCAGATCCGGACCTCGACCGTGCCGAAGGAGTGGTGCGGGCGCACGCTCCACCACAGCTGGGTGTTCTCCACGATCGAGTCGGTACGCAGCAACAGGTTCACGTAGTCGGCCCAGGCGTCGAAGCCGCCGAAGGCCTCGGGAATACCGCAGCGGGGAAAGCTCTTGGTGAAGATCTGCGACCGCGCCGACTGCAGGCCCGAGTCGCGCCCGTCCAGGAACACCGAGTTGGCCGACAGGGCCAGCAGCTCGGGCAGCACCGGGCGCAGGCGATCGCACACGGCCAGCGCGCGGTCGGCGCCGCGGATGCCCACGTGCACGTGCAGGCTGAAGGTGTTGTTGCGCCAGGCCACGTAGCCCAGGTCCCTGTTCAGGCGCCGGTAGTGGTCGGTGTCGATGATCCGCTGTTCCTGCCACGGGCTCCAGGGGTGGGTGCCGGTCGCCGACAGGCGGGCGTCGTGGCGTGCGGCGAGGGCGAACAGCGCCGAGCGGGCGCGGCGCTGGCGCTCGATCGCGTCGGCGAAGTTCGAGCCCCGTCCCGATCGGATCTCGATCTCGGACTCGAGCAGCTCGCCCGCCACCGCCTCGGCCAGCACCGGATCGGCCTCGGCCGCCTGTTGCAGCTCGTCGAAGCGGGGGACCAGGTCCAGCGAGGTGGGGTCGAGGATGCCGAACTCCTCCTCCAGGCCGACGGTGAAGTCCTCGGAGGCCTCGAAGACCTCGCGGGCGCGCGCCATGTCGAGCATCTCAGGCCAGGTAGAAGTAGAGCGCGTACAGCAGGTCGACCGCCGGCGAGGAGGCGTGCACAGTCACCTCGGGCGGTACCTGGAGCAGGGCCTCGGAGTAGTTGAAGATGATCTTCACGCCCGCCTGCACCAGGTCGTCGGCCACCCTCTGGGCGGCATCGGTGGGTACCGCGATCACGCCGACCACGATCTCGTCCTGCTGTACCACCGTGGGCAGATCGGCGAACGAGCGCACGGTCAGGCTCTCCCCCACGTCCATGCCGATCTTCTCCGGATCGGTGTCGAACAGGGCCACCACGCGGAAGCCGTGGTCGGCGAAGATGTTCGACCCCGCGATCGCCTGGCCCAGGTGGCCCGCCCCGAACAGTGCGATGTTGTGCTGCCCGCTGGTGCGCAGGATCTTGCGGATCTGCGAGACCAGCGCGTCGACGTTGTAGCCCACCCCCCGCTTGCCGAACTTGCCGAAGCCGGACAGGTCGCGGCGGATCTGGGTGGAGTTGACGTGCGTGTAGTCGGCCAGCTCCTGCGAGGAGATGGTGTCCTTGCCCATCTTCTTGGCCTGGGTGAGCACCTGGAGGTAGCGCGAGAGCCGTGCGGCGACGCCGATGGAGAGCCGCTCCGGCGCGCCCGCCTCGGGCGCCGGCGGTGCGGCCATGTGGTCGCCGAAGCTCACGTGCCCACTCTACTGAGCGCGGCCCTGATCGAATCGGCGTCGAAGCCCAGCTCCAGCGCCTCGTGACCGTCCACGGCGAGCACGGGGATGCGCTCGCCGTAGCGCCGGTGGAGCACCGGATCGAGCGAGACGTCGATCACCTCGAGCTCGAGCGGCGTGTCCCGGCGGACCGCCTCGAGCTCGGTGTAGGCCTCCTCGCACAGGTGGCAGCCGGCCTTTCCGTAGAAGGTCACGCGCGTCACAGCCGCGCCGCCGCGTCGAGGGTCAGGTAGTCCGGGTAGACCAGCGGCGCGGTGAAGCGGGCGGCAGCGCCGATCATCGCGGCGTTGTCGGTGCACAGCTCATGCGGCGGCACCCATACCCGGATCCCCAGGTCCTGCGCGAGATCCTCCAGGCTCCGGCGCAACTCGCTGTTGGCGGCCACTCCGCCGCCGATGGCCAGCCGTGCGACTCCCTCGCGGCCCACCGCCTGCGCCGTCCGGGCCACCAGGGCGGCCACGATCGCCCGTTGGTAGGAGGCGGCCAGGTCGGCCCTGCGCCCCTTGGTCTCCTCCTCGCCCAGGTCCCGGGTGGCGTACAGCAGCGCGGTCTTGACCCCGCTGAAGGAGAAGTCGAGGTTGCCTCCCGGGGCCGATCGGGGAAAGTCGAAGGCATCGGGATCGCCGTCGGCGGCCAGCCTGTCGAGCGCGGGTCCGCCGGGATAGCCCAGCCCCAGCAGCCGGGCGCCCTTGTCGAACGCCTCGCCGGCGGCGTCGTCGAGGGTCTGGCCGAGGATCCGGTACGAGCTGGGCTCGTCCACCCGAGCCAGGAACGTGTGACCGCCGCTGGCCACCAGGCAGACGTAAGGCGGCTCGATCGGATCCTCCCCCAGGGTGGCGGCCACCACGTGGCCGTGCAGGTGGTCGACGGGCACGAGCGGCAGCCGGCGAGCGGCGGCCATCCCCTTCGCCGTGGAGACTCCCACCAGCAGCGCTCCGATCAGCCCGGGACCGCGGGTCACCGCGATCGTCTCCACGTCGTCCAGCCCGGCGCCGGCCGACTCCAGCGCGTCGGCGGTCACCGCGTCGATGAGCTCCAGGTGGCGGCGCGACGCCACCTCGGGCACCACGCCGCCGTAGCGCGAGTGCAGCAGGCCCTGGGAGGAGATGGCATTCGACCTGATCTGGCCGTCCGTGGTCACCACAGCGGCGCAGGTGTCGTCGCAGCTGGTCTCCAGCGCCAGGATCACGCGCGCGCGGCCCGGCGCGAGCCGGCGGCGTCTCCGCTCCCGCCCGCTCCAGCGCGGTCCGCGGTGCGCCACATGATCACGGCGTCCTCGCGGTTGTCGTGGTAGTAGCCACGGCGGCGGCCGGCGTCGCGGAATCCGAAGCCCTCGTACAGGCGGATGGCCTCCGTGTTGGAGGTGCGCACCTCGAGCGTGTACTGCTCGCCGGGACCGTCCGCGGTGCCAAACAGATGCTCGAGCAGGGCGGTGGCGATGCCCTGGCGGCGCAGCCGGTCGTCCACGGCCACGTTCATCACGTGCCAGATCGTGTCGTAGCGCGAGCAGATGAGGTAGCCGACGAGGCGATCGGCCCGCGTGGCGGCCAGGCAGATTCCCGACGGCTTGGACAGCTCGAGCACGAACATGGCCAGCGACCATGGCGTCCCGAAGGCGCGCCGCTCGACCGCGATCACCTGGGGCAGGTCGGCGTAGGTGAGCCGTCTGATGTGGAGGGGTTCGTTCACTGGGGCTGGACGTCCGGCTCGCGCAGGTACAGGGGAAGCACGGCCTCAGGTGGCGAGGGCGGAGTGTCGACAGCCAGCCGGCAGATGGCGAGCGCGCTCAAGACGTGTCCACGATCTCCCGGCGGAGCGACCCGCACGCCGCCCGCCTCGAGAGCCTGCACGAATCGTAACGACCCATTCCCCGAGGCCAGCGGGTCTGCTCCTGAGGCCGCCACGCGCTCCGCCACGGCCTCGGGCGCGGCCGCCCACGGCCCCCAGACCTCCGTCTCCTCCTCGTACAGCGCGGCGAACACCTCGCCGCGCCCGGCGTCGATCACCGGCAGCCGCCGCGGGGCTTCGATGCCCGCGGCCAGGGCGGCCAGCGAGAAGACGGGCCGCAGCTCGAGGGCGTTGGCGGCCGCGAGCCCGTGCGCCGTGGCCAGGCCGATCCTGAGGCCGGTGAAGGCCCCGGGGCCCACGCCGACGGCGACGGCGTCCAGCTCGCTCCAGCTGATTCCGGCGTCCTCCAGCGCCGCGGCGGCCGCGGGGAGCAGCTCGCGGGAGTGCGCCCGACGCCCGCCCACCGCCTCGGGGCCGGGATCGCGCGCGAAGCCCTCCCCGTCGGAGCGCAGGACCGCGGCCGCGCTGGCCGCCGTGGAGGTGTCCAGGCCGAGGATGTTCACGGCTGGTCGATCCAGATCCGGCGCCGGTCGCCGCCGGCGTGCTCGAGCCGCACCCGCGCCCTGACCCGCGTTATGGCCGCCTCACCGACTCCGGGCCACTCCACGAAGGCGATCCGCTCCGGGGTCAGGTAGTCGTCGAGCAGCGCGGGATCTTCGCCGGACAGGTCCGCGAGCCGGTACAGGTCCAGGTGGGCGACCTCGATCCGGCCCGCGAGCACCTGGCCGATGGTGAAGGTGGGGCTGGTCACCGGTCCCTCTACGCCCAGGGCCCGCGCGGCGCCGCGCACGAAGGTCGTCTTGCCGCTGCCCAGCTCTCCCTCCACCAGCACCACGTCGCCCGGCGCCAGCGTCGCGGCCAGATCGGCCCCCGCGGCCTCGGTCCGCTCGGCGCTGTCGGTCTCCAGGGTCATGGCCCCGGAAGTCTGACCGCTCTAACCGAACAGCCCGAGCTGGTCGGCCCGGGGCACCTCCTCGACTCCCACCGGCTCGGGGGTGGGCTCGGCCAGCAGCGCGGGCAGCTTTGCGAAGTCCTCACGCAGCTGATCCTTCACCGCGGGGGTACGCAGCGCCGCGGCGGGATGGAAGATCGGGAACAGCTTCACCGCGCGCCCACCCATCTCGCGCTCCTGGGGCACCCCGTGCACGCGCGTGATCCCCTGTTGCGAGCCGGTGAGCAGCTTGGTGGCGAAGTTGCCGAGGGTGCAGATCACCTTCGGCTCGATCAGCTCGACCTTGCGCTCGAGGTAGGGCCGGCAGGTCTCGATCTCCTCCGGCTGGGGGTCGCGGTTCTCCGGCGGCCGGCAGAGGAGCGTGTTGGCGATGAAGACGGACTCGCGGGCCAACCCCTGCTCGGCCAGCAGCTCGTCGAGCAGCTTCCCGGCCCGGCCGACGAACGGAACGCCCTGCTGGTCCTCGTGAAAGCCCGGGGCCTCTCCTACGAACATCAGATCGGCGTCGGCGTTCCCGGCGCCGAAGACGACCTGGGTGCGGCCCTGGGAGAGGGCGCACTTCACGCAGTCGCGCGCCTCGCGATACGAGGCAACCAGATCCTCCCTGCGCTGGTCGGCGGAACGGCCCATCGGCAGCGAGCCTACGACCGGCCGCGGGGGTTTGTGGCCCCGCGTTATGGAAAACCGCCGATTGAGCGATATCCTTGCTCGCAGCAGGCCGCTACCCGCCAGGGAGTGGACCAGCTCGCCACTCACCCCAACTCGACTGACGTCCGGCTCCGGGCCGGTAGACGATGGATCCAGGTCAGCCCTACACCCCCCAGCGCATCAGCCTCGTGGGCCCCGGCCGCGTCGGTCGCGCCCTGGCGGCCGCATTGACCCAGGCGCGCTTCGGCGTGGCGGGCCCGTTCGGGCGCGGGGAGACCGTCCCCAAGGCCGACGCGGTGCTGCTGTGCGTGCCCGACGCCGAGCTCCACGCGGCCGCAGAGGCCGCAAGCGGCGCCGCTCCGCTGGTCGGTCATACGAGCGGAGCAAGTCCGCTGTCCGTGCTGGCCCCCGCGGGCTCTGAGCACTTCTCGCTCCATCCCCTCCAGACCTTCTCCGGCGACGAGAGCCCCCGGCACTTCCTCGGCGCGGGCTGCGCGGTGGCGGGCTCCTCGCCGGCTGCGCTCGATACCGCCCGTGAGATCGCCCTGACCCTGGGCATGATCCCCTTCGAGCTGGCCGACGACAGGCGGGCCGCCTACCACGCGGCCGCCTCGATCGCCTCGAACTTCCTGGTCACCCTCGAGCACGCAGCCGAGCGGGTGGCCGGCGGGGCCGGACTGGCCCCCGACCAGGCTCGGACGTTGCTCGCGCCTCTGGTTCGCAGCACGGTGGAGAACTGGGAGCGGCTGGGCCCCGACCGGGCCCTGACCGGGCCGGTGGCCCGTGGGGATCGCGAGACGGTGATCCACCAACGCGCCGCAGTGGCCGAGACTGCGCCCGAGCTTCTGGCCCTCTTCGACGCCATGGTCGACCAGACGGCGGCCTTGGCGAAGGGATCGGCGTGAGAACGCTGCGCACGGTCGGTGAGCTGCGCGCTGGGCTGGACGACCTGCGCGCGGGCGGTCGAACCGTGGGCCTCGTCCCCACCATGGGCTCCTTCCACGAGGGCCATCTGTCGCTCATGCGCGCCGCCCGCGCCGAGAACGACGTGGTGGTGGTCTCCCTGTTCGTCAACCCGAGCCAGTTCGGGCCGTCCGAGGACCTCGCCTCCTACCCGCGCGACGAGGCCCGCGACGCCGCCCTGGCCGAGGCCGAGGGCATCGACCTGCTGTTCGCCCCCTCCGCCGCCGAGGTGTACCCGGACGGGTTCGCCACCACGGTGACCGTCAGCGGCCTGACCGACGTCCTCGACGGCGACCCGGAGCGCCGCGGCGCCGAGCACTTCGCCGGCGTGACAACCGTGGTGGCCAAGCTGCTGAACGTGGTCGGCCCCGACGCCGCCTACTTCGGCCAGAAGGACGCCCAGCAGGCGCTGGTCATCCAGCGCATGGCCCGCGACCTCGACGTGCCCGCCCGGATCGAGGTCCGGCCCACGGTGCGCGAGGCAGACGGCCTGGCCATGAGCTCACGCAACGCCTACCTCGAGGCCGCCGACCGCCAGCGTGCCCTCGGCCTGTCACGCGCCCTGGACGCCGCGGAGTCGGTGGTCGCCTCCGGCGAGCGCTCCCCCGAGCCGGTGCTGGCCGCTGCCCGCGCCGAGCTGGAGCGCGCCGGGGTCGAGCCCGAGTACCTGGAGCTGCGCTCCGCGGCAGATCTCTCACCCGTCGAGCACGTGAACGGCTCGACTCTCCTCGCCGTCGCGGCCCGCGTGGGCCGAGCCCGGCTGATCGACAACACGGTCCTGGGAGGGACTCGCACCCCATGAGACGAACGATGCTCAAGTCCAAGATCCACCGAGCGACGCTCACCGGCAGCGATCTCAACTACGTCGGCTCGATCACCATCGACCCCGATCTGCTGGAGGCCGCCGACATCCGCGAGCACGAGCAGGTGCACGTGCTCGACATCGACAACGGCGCGCGCTTCGAGACCTACACCATCTGCGGCGTGCGCGGCTCGGGCGACATGCAGGTCAACGGCGCCGCTGCCCGGCTGGTGCACACCGGCGACAAGGTGATCGTCGTGTCCTACGCGGAGTACGACGAGGTCGAGCTCGACGCCTACGAGCCGCGCGTGGTGCACGTGAACGCGTCGAACGACATCGTGACGATCGACGACGCGGTCTCGGAGCTGCTGGCATGAGCGCCCGCCCCACAGCCTCCGCCCCGCCCGCCAAGGGCAAGCCCGTGACCCTGTCCGCCCTGGCCGGCAAGAAGGCGCTGGGCGAGCCGATCGCCATGGTCACCGCCTATGACTTCCCCAGCGCCCAAGTGGCCGAGGAGGCCGGCGTGGATGTGGTCCTGGTCGGCGACAGCGGCGCGATGACGGTGCTCGGCTACCCCAGCACGGTGCCGGTGTCGGTCGACGAGATGCTGATGCTGGCCGCCGCGGTGCGCCGCGGGTTGCAGACTCCGATGCTGGTGGGCGACCTGCCCTTCGGCTCCTACGAGGTCTCCGACGAGCAGGCCGTGGCCACGGCCCAGCGTTTCGTCAAGGAGGCGGGCTGCGACGCGGTCAAGCTCGAGCGCGGTGGCAGCTCGGTGCAGCGCGCCAAGGCGATCGTCGACGCCGGCATCCCGGTGATGGGCCACGTTGGACTCACCCCCCAGACCGCCACCGCCCTGGGCGGCTACCGCTCGCAGGGGCGGACGGCCGAGCGGGCGCTCGAGGTGGCCGAGGACGCCCTCGGGCTCCAGGAGGCGGGCTGCTTCTCGATCGTGTTCGAGGCCATCCCCAGCGACCTCACCGCCGAGCTGATGCCGCGGCTGGAGATCCCGGTGATCGGCATCGGCGCCGGGCCGGACACCGACGGCCAGGTACTCGTGTTCCACGACCTGCTGGGCATCTACGACGGCCACGCGGCCCGGTTCGTGAAGCGCTACGCCAACGTGCGCCAGAACATGATCGACGGCGTGACCGCCTACGCCGAGGACGTGCGCGCACGCCGCTACCCCGAGGCCGAGCACGGCTACACGATGGCCCCGGACGAGCGCGAGCGG
>JBBREO010000021.1:0-34552 GCA_038202855.1 Solirubrobacterales bacterium | reverse complement strand
GCCCTGGCCGTGCGATGAGCCCTTCTGGATCGGACAAGGATGTACGGTCCAGCCCAGGCATCCTGGTCCTGGCCTCGGCTTCGCCCCAGCGCCGCGCGATCCCGGAGCAGCTCGGGGTGGACGTCACGGTCTGCGTGCCCGACGTACAGGAGCGGCGCGGGGGAGATCCCGAGCGGCTCGTGCTCGACAACGCGCTGCTCAAGGCCAGGGCCGTGTCCGGCGAGCGAGTGCTGGGAGCGGACACGGCGGTCGCAGCCGAGGGCGAGGTGCTGGGCAAGCCCGCCGGTGAGACCGAGGCCCGTGCCTTCCTAGAGGCTGTCGGGCCGCGAGCATGCTGGTCGAGGACGGGGCCGAGAGGACGGCGGTGGACAGCGCCAAGGTGCGCTTTCGCGACCTGGGCAAGAGAGACGTCGACTGGTATCTCTCTACCGGGGAATGGAAGGGTCGCGCCGGCGGCTACGCGATCCAGGGGCGCGGGGCCGCGCTGGTGGAGCGGATCCAGGGCGACTACAACTGCGTGGTGGGGCTGCCGGTGGCCGCCCTGCTGCGGCTGGCTCCAGACCTGGTGCGGGCGGAATCGTCAAGCCCGAGGTGGGCAAGCCCGACGACCTGCTGCTGGACTTCGTCCAGAAGAAGCGGCGCGTGACCGAGGGCACGACCGTGGTCACGTCGGGCTTTCGCTCGTCGGGCGTGGAGTCGCTGTTCCCGCGCGGGATCCCGATCGGGCGCGTGAGCAAGGTCGACCTCGCCGAGGTGGAGCTCTACCAGCGCGTCCACATCAAGCCGTTCGCCGACCTGCGGCGGGTGGACTTCGTCCAGGTGCTCACCTCCCGCGGCCAGCCGCCGGGCGACCAGGCGGGGATCGCGACGCCGTGACCCCGACCCCCGGAGCCCTCCTGCGCGCCGGCGCGATCGGTCTCGTGGCCGTGATCCTGCAGCTCTCCGGCCTCGGCGCCATGCGCTTCTTCGGCGCCACGCCGGATCTGATCCCCCTGGTCGTCGCCGCCGTGGCCATCTACGCCGGCAGCGTCCCCGGCGCGGCGATGGGCTTCGGCACGGGGCTCTTCCTCGACCTGCTCGTGGGGGGGACCATGGGTCTCTCCTCGCTGGTCCTCACCGCCGTCGGCTACTGGGTGGGCCGCTACCGCGAGGTGCGCGACCCCGCGCACGGCCTTCTGCCGATCCCGGTCGCGATCGCCGCCACGCTGGGCTGGACGCTGGCCTTCGGCGCCGTCTCCTTCATGCTCGACGTGGGGGCATCGGTCAGCCCGCTCGTGTTCCGCGAGATGCTGGTGACCACGGCGCTGAACGTGATCATCTGCCTGCCCGTCTTCTGGCTCTGCCGGCGCATCCTGCGCCCCGTTCTGGCCGTCGACCCGATGGACGCCCGGCGCCGGCGGCGCAAGCCGCGCGAGACCGGTCCGCTCGGGTTGCGCGGCCTGGAGGTCTGAGGGGTGGCCGGCTGATGTACATGGACGACGACGGCCGGCGCCCCTCGCTGACCCCGCAGCTGGCCCTGCGCGTGGCCGTGGTGGGCGGCGTGGCGCTGATGGCCTTCGCGCTGATCTTCTTCCGGCTGTGGTACCTGCAGGTGCTCTCGGGCGACAAGTACCGGGCCGAGGCCAACGACAACCGCGTGCGCGAGATCAAGGTGCAGGCCCCGCGCGGCGAGATCGTGGACCGCAATGGCAAGGTGCTGGTGAACAACCGCACCGGCCTGGCCGTGCGGGTGACCCCGGACAAGCTCCCCAAGGACGGCGCCGGACGGCACCGGCTCTACAACCGGCTCGGGCGGGTGCTCAGCCTGCCCGCCGGCCGGATCCAGAAGTCGGTGGACCGCCAGCTCAAGGCGCTTCCCTACTCGCCGGCCACGGTGAAGCAGGACGTGCCCTCCCAGCTCGTCTACTACCTGTTCGAGCACCAGGAGGAATTCCCCGGCGTGACCGTGGAGCAGGTGTTCCTGCGCGAATACCCCCACCACCAGATCGGGGCCCACCTGTTCGGGACCGTGGGCGAGATCACCAAGGAGCAGAAGGGCGACGACCGCTACCGCGGCGTGGGGTTGGGCGACCGGGTCGGCCAGTCGGGCATCGAGTACCAGTACGACCGCTTCCTGCGCGGCCGCAACGGCGCCAGTCGCGTGCAGGTGGACGCCCTGGGCAACCTGCGCGGGCAGCTGCGAAACGTCCGGCCCCAGCAGGGCCGCCAGCTGCGGCTGTCGCTGGACCTGGACGTGCAGAAGGCCGGCCAGGCCGCCCTGGGCGGCGCCGCCGGCGCCTTCGTGGTCATGAACGTGAACGACGGCTCGGTCCTCGGCTTGGGCAGCTCGCCGTCCTTCGACCCCAACCAGTTCTCGAAGGTGCTGCGCCCATCCGACTACAAGCGGCTCACCTCCAAGGAGAACGGCGAGCCGATCGTCAACCGCGCGATCCAGAGCGCCTATCCCACCGGCTCGACGTTCAAGCTCATCACCGCCTCGGCCTCGCTCATGGGGGGCCTGATCACCCCCGACACGGTGCAGTACGACGGCGGCTCGCTCAAGGTGGGGGCCCAGACCTTCAAGAACGCCGGCGGCGCGGTGAACGGGCCGGTGGCGCTGCGAAAGGCGCTGTCGGTGTCCAGCGACGTCTTCTTCTACCGGTTGGGCCAGGAGGCCAACGGTCACGGCGACGGGCTCCTGATCCAGAAGTGGGCGCACCGCCTGGGCATCGGCCGCAAGACGGGAATCGACCTCCCGGGTGAGGCCAAGGGGCTGATCCCCAGCCCGAGCTACCGCAACAAGGGCTTCCGCCACTACCAGCGCTGCGTGAAGAAGCTCAAGCCCACGCCCCAGCAGATCGCCGAGGGCAAGTGCGGCTTCCTCGATCGGCCGTGGTCGGTGGGCGACAACGTGAACTTCTCCGTCGGCCAGGGCGACCTGGCCGCCGATCCGCTCCAGATGGCGGTGGCCTACGCGTCGGTCGCCAACGGCGGCAAGATCGTGCGCCCGCGGCTGGGCCAGCGGATCGAGGACTCCAGCGGCCGCCCGCTGCAGGAGCTCGAGGCGCCCCCCAAGCGCAACTCCGGCGTCAAGCCCGAGTTCCGCCAGGCCATCCTGGACGGGCTGCGCTCCGCGGCCAGCGACCCGGGCGGCACCTCCGCAACCGTGTTCAAGGGCTTCAAGATCCCGGTGGCGGGCAAGACCGGAACCGCCCAGAAGGGCGGAGCCCGCGCCGACCAGTCCTGGTACGTGGCGCTGGCCCCCTATCCGAGCCCCAAGTACGTGGTCGCGGTGACCTTCGAGCAGGGCGGCTTCGGCGCCGAGACGGCCGCCCCGGCGGCGCGCAAGATCCTGGCCCAGCTGTTCGGGGTCAGCCAGAACGGCCCCGTGCAGGGTGGATCGGCTCCCAACTGATGCGTCCCGTTCCCGAGCCGCCTGCCGTCGCCTATAGGGTGGACCGCTGATGCACGCCGCCCCCTACGGCACCTCGGTCACGCGCTTTCGCGACGCCGCCGGTCCGGCGCGCCTCACCGGCGGCCTGGACCCCCTTCTGCTGCTGGCCGCGCTCGGCCTGATGGGCTGCAGCGTCTACACCATCACCCAGGCCACCCAGGCCGACATCCCGGGCGATCCCCACTTCTTCGTGATTCGCCAGGTCGCCTTCGGCGCCATCGGGCTCGTGCTGATGCTGCTGATCTCTCGCGTCGACTACTCGCGCCTACGCGAGTGGAAAGCCGGGCTGTACGGCCTGCTGATCGGCCTGATCGTGGTGGTCTACGCCACCGGATCGGTGGCGCGCGGGTCCAAGCGGGCGATCGCGCTCCCCTTCTTCCAGCTTCAGACCTCCGAGTTGGGCAAGGTGCTGCTGATCCTCGCCCTGTCGGCCTTCGTGGTCGACCGCATGCGGAGGCTTCAGGAGAAGGAGACCACCAGCAGGATCATGCTGCTGGCGCTGTTCCCCGCGATGCTGGTCGTCGCCCAGCCCGACCTCGGGTCGGGGCTCGTCTACATGAGCATCGCGCTCGCCATCCTGTTCGTGGCGGGCACCAAGTGGACCCATTTCGCGGCCCTGGGCGCCATAGCGGCGGTGGCCATCGTGACCGTCATGGTGGCGGCGCCGGCCATGGGCGTGCAGTTGCTCAAGCCCTACCAGATGGATCGCCTCACGGCCTTCGTCAATCCCCAGGAGAACCCGGCCGAGCAGGGCTACCAGCAGTCGCAGTCGCTGGTGGCCGTCGGGGCCGGGGGAAAGACCGGCCGCGGAGACCAGGCGACCCAGACCCGGTTGGACTTCCTGCCCGAGCACCACACCGACTTCGTGTTCAGCGTGGTGGGCGAGGAGTTCGGCTTCATGGGCGCCGCTCTAGTCTTATCCCTATACGCCTTACTGATCTGGCGCTGTCTGCGCATCCTCACCGTGTCGAAGAACCTCTATGGGACTTTGGTCGCGGCCGGAATCACCGCGATGTTCATGCACCAGGTATTCATCAACGTGGGCATGACGATTGGAATCATGCCCATCACCGGGGTCACCCTGCCGCTCATGAGTTATGGCGGCTCCTCGGTGATCGTCACCTTCATGGCCCTTGGCCTCCTTCAGTCGATCCACGCGCAGGCGCGCGAGACGGCTTTTGGCAAGGGTCGGGAACTGGCTCTGTGAGCCTTATGAGAGGAATCTTTGAGAAAGCAAGTACTCGTCACGGCCGACCGTGGCGAAACCCGAGTCGCGATCCTCGAGGCGGAGGGCACGCCCCCCGCTGAGGCCGGCGCAAACAGCAAGACCCGCTCGAAGCAGGGCGGCAACGACAACCCCAACTGGCGGGTCGGCGAACTCTACATCGAGCGGCGCGGCTCGCGCTCGATAGTCGGCAACGTCTACAAGGGCAAGGTCGACAACGTGCTGCCCGGCCTCGAGGCCGCGTTCGTGGACATCGGCTTCGAGAAGAACGGCTTCCTGCACGCCGACGACGTGGTCATCCCCGGCGTCGAGGTGGCCCGCCGCGGGCGCACCGGCGGCAAGGGCAAGCGCATCTCCGAGCTGCTCAAGCCGGGCCAGGAGATCCTGGTCCAGGCGATCAAGGACCCGCTCAAGACCAAGGGGCCGCGGCTTTCCATGCAGCTCTCGATCGCGGGCCGTTACCTGGTCTATGTGCCCGACGGAGAGGGCGTCGGGGTGTCCCGGCGCTTGGACGACAAGGAGCGCGAGCGGCTGCGCAAGCAGTCCAAGGGCCTGGAGCTGGGAGAGGGCGGGGCGATCATCCGTACCGCCGCACAGGGCGCCAAGCGGGCCGACTTCGAGCGCGAGATCAAGTATCTGCACAAGCTCCACGACGTGCTGCTCCAGCGCTCGCAGGAGACCGAGGCGCCGGCGATGGTCTTCCAGGAGGCCGACCTGTCCGTACGCGTGGTGCGCGACATCTTCTCCAAGCAGTTCGAGTGCGCGGTCGTCGACGACCCGGGCCAGCACCACCGGCTGAAGTCCTTCTTCTCGCGCACCGCCCCCGAGCTGCTCGAGCGCCTCGAGCTCTACGAGGAGCGCAAGCGACCGCTGTTCGAGCGCTTCGGGATCGACAAGGAGATCCGCTCGACGCTGCACAAGCGCGTGGACCTGCCCTCCGGCGGCTACCTGATCATCGACTACGCCGAGGCCGGCACGGTGATCGACATCAACTCGGGCTCGTTCACCGGCCGCGGCAAGGGCGCTCGGCTCGAGGACACGATCACCAAGACCAACCTCGAGGCCGCCGACGAGGTGGTTCGCCAGCTGCGGCTGCGCGACATCGGCGGAATCATCGTCATCGACTTCATCGACATGAGCCGTGCGCGCAACCGCGACGCGGTGCTCAAGGTGCTGCGCAAGGCCCTGGACGAGGACCGGACCAAGACCTACGTGGTGGAGATCTCGCCGCTGGGCCTGGTGGAGATGACGCGCCAGAACGTGACCGAGGGCGTGCGCGAGATCCTCACCAAGACCTGCCCCACCTGCGAGGGCGAGGGCGTGGTGCTCTCGGAGGAGACGGTGGCCATCCAGGTGGAGCGGCGGCTGCTCGAGCTGGCTGCCGAGCGCCCGGCCGCCCAGGCGTTCCTGGTGCGGATCCACCCGCGCGTGGCCGAGCTCTTGGCCGGCGGACCCGGCCGGCCGCTGCTGGAGATCGAGGCCGAGACGGGCAAGCATTTCCACTTCGAGGGCTCGGAGGGCCTGCCGATCGACCACTTCTCGGTGGTGCTCGAGGGCTCCAGCGACGAGGTCGAGGAGCGCGCCCTGCCCTTCCGCGAGGGCGAGGAGGTGCTGGTCACGATCGTCGAGCCGCACATGTACGCCGAGGACGACGCCGTGGCCAAGTTCGACGGCTACGTGATCTCGGTGGCCGGCGCCGGCAAGCTCGTGGGCAAGAAGACCCTGGTGCGGATCGAGGACGTGGGCCGCTCAGCGGCCTCGGCCGTGCTCGTGGAGGGCGCCGACGTGATCGACGCTCCGCGCGCACGGGTCCAGAGCGCAAACGGCCAGTCCGACGGGGACGATGACGGCCCCAAGCCGCGCCGTCGCGGCCGCCGGGGCGGCCGCGGTCGCCGCCGCGCCGAGGGCGCGAGCAGCGAGTGAACCGACCCGGGGTTCGCTAAGATCGCGATTCGGCGCTCCCCTGGGGCGCCCTCTTTCTGTCATGTACGCAATCGTCAAAGTAGGCGGCAAGCAGTACCGCGTCCAGCGGGGTGACTCCCTGCTCGTGGACCGCATGCCCGATGAAGCGGGGACCAAGGTCTCCCTCGAGCCGCTGCTCTTTCGCGGCGACGGCGACGACGCCGTGTTCGCGGGCGACGACCTGGCCAAGGTGAAGGTGGAGGCCACCGTCACCGGCCACGAGCGCGGCAAGAAGATCCACGGTCTGAAGTTCAAGCCCAAGCGCGGCTACAAGGTCCGCTACGGGCACCGCTCGGACCTCACCCGGCTGGAGATCGGAGCGATGTCCCATGGCTCATAAGAAGGGGCTCGGCTCCTCCCGCAACGGGCGCGACTCCAACGCCCAGCGGCTGGGCGTGAAGGTCTTCGCCGGCCAGGCGGTGACCGGCGGCGAGATCATCGTGCGCCAGCGCGGCACCCGCTTCCGTCCCGGTGAGGGCGTGGGCATTGGCAAGGACGACACGATCTTCGCCACGCGCCCGGGCACGGTGCAGTTCAAGAGCGGGCATCGGGGTAGGACGATCTCGGTCGATCCGGCCGAGTAGCGCCCGCCGGTTGTTGGTTGTTGGTCAGCTAGATAGCTGGTTGGCTCGCTGAGCAGAACCAGCAGCGAAGCGGAACCAACAACCAGCAGCGAAGCGGAACCTTCTTGTTTCACGACCACGCCACCATCCACGTGCGCGGCGGCGCCGGTGGTGACGGCGCGGTCTCGTTTCGGCGCGAGGCGCACGTGCCCAAGGGTGGGCCCGACGGCGGCGACGGCGGGCGCGGCGGCGACGTGGTGCTGGTCTGCGACGCGTCCAAGCGCGACCTGGCCGAGTTCCACCTCGGCGGGCACCTGCGGGCCCAGCGGGGTGGCCACGGCGAGGGCAGCCAGCGCCACGGCGTGAGCGCCGACGCGCTGGAAGTCCGGATCCCGCCGGGCACGGTGGCCGAGGACGACGAGCGGGGCGTGCGCTGGGACCTGGTCGAGCCGGGCCAGCGCGCCGTCGTGGCCCGGGGCGGGATGGGCGGGCACGGCAACAAGTCGTTTGCCTCCTCCACGCGCCAGACGCCCCGGATGGCCGAGCGCGGCCTCCCCGGCGAGGAGGGCAAGCTCACCCTGAGCCTGCGGCTGCTGGCCGACGCCGGCCTGGTGGGCCTGCCCAACGCCGGCAAGAGCTCGCTGCTGGGACGGATGACCGCCGCCCGGCCGAAGGTGGCCAACTACCCGTTCACGACCGTGCAGCCCGTGCTGGGGGCCATCGAGGCCGACGAGCGCCAGCTCGTCGTGGCCGACATCCCCGGCCTGATCGAGGGTGCCAGCGCCGGCGCCGGGCTGGGCCACGAGTTCTTGGCCCACGTGGAGCGCTGCCGGCTGCTGGTGCACGTGCTCGACCTCGCGCCCGTGGACGGCTCCGACCCGGTGACAAACCACGCCACCGTCGAGGCCGAGCTGGCCGAGCACGGGCACGGCCTCGCGGAACTGCCCCGGCTGCTGTGTCTGTCCAAGGCCGATCTCGTCACGCCCGACCTGGTGGCCGAGCAGGTCGAGGAGTGGCGGCGGCGCCTGGGCGACGCGGTGATCGACGTGATCGCCACCTCGGCCGCCACCGGCGAGGGGGTGGACACCCTGCGAGGGGCGCTGGTGCGCAACGTTCCGACCGAGCCCGGGCCGAGCGCCTCCGACGAGACGCTCGAGGTCGCGGCCACCCACCGTGTGTTTCGCCCCGGGGCCGAGGACGCGGTCCAGGTCACGCGCACCCCAACGGGGGCCTACCGGGTCGAGGGCACGCGGGTGGAGCGGCTCTTCCAGCGCCACGACCTGGAGAACGACGAGTCGCTGCGCTACCTGGAGGATCGGCTCCGCTCCATGGGCGTGATCAAGGCCCTGGAGGCCGCCGGCTTCCATGCCGGAGACGACGTCGAGATCGCCGGTGTGGTCTTCGAGCTGGACCCCGGCGCCCCGCTACGCTGAGCCGCGATGCCAGCCCGCCTCGCCGTCGTCGGAGCACTGGCCCTCACCGGCGTGGTGAGCGCGTGCGGGGCGGGAGAGGATCCCGCGAAGCAGGCCCAGGGCGTGGTCAAGGACTTCGCCAAGGCGGTCAACAACCGCGACGGCAAGACCTTCTGCCACGACTTGGTCACCCGCTCGTACCTGGAGCAGATAACCCTGGCCACGGGCAAGGGGGCGGAGAGCCAGTGCGAGCGCCAGATCGACACCCTGCGCCTCCAGCAGAAGTACAAGGTCGTGAAGTTCGACAAGACCAAGATCGACGGCGACAAGGCCACGGTCACCGCCGTGCTCCAGGTCGAGCAGCTGCGCCGCCCGCAGGTCTTCCGGCTGCGCAAGGAGGACGGCAAGTTCCGCCTGACCAGCGGGGCCACCGAGTAGGGCCGTCGGTTTCGGCCGTACTCTCTGGTCCGTGGCCAGTGTCGTAGTCAAGCTCGGGTCCAGCATCGTCGCCGACGCCCGCGGCGAGGTGCGGATGGAGGTGATCGCCCCGCTCTGCGAGGAGGTGGCCGCGCGCCACGGCGCCGGCGACTCGGTCGTGATGGTCACCTCGGGCGCGATCGCGCGTGGCATGCGGCTGATGGAGCTAGCCGCGCGGCCTGCCTCGATGGCCGAGCTGCAGGCGGCATCGGCGGTGGGCCAGGGCCCCCTATACCGGGTCTACGACGAGCAGCTGGCCGGCCACGGGGTGCCGAGCGCCCAGGTGCTGCTCACGTTCTTCGACATGTCCGCCCGCAGCCACTACGTGAACGCCCGCCACACCCTGCGAAAGCTCCTGGACTGGCGGGTCGTCCCCGTGATCAACGAGAACGACACCACCGCCACCGACGAGATCTCCTTCGGCGACAACGACTTCCTGGCCGCGCAGGTGGCGATCCTGCTGGGGGCCGACCAGCTCGTTCTCCTCACCGACACCGACGGCCTCTACACCGCCGATCCCGCGGTCGACCCGGAGGCCCGGCCCGTCACCGACGTGCGCGCCTTCGAGGAGCTCGAGGGGCTCGACATCGGCTATTCGGCCTCGCCGCTGGGGTCGGGCGGCATGCGCTCAAAGGTGGTGGCCGCGGAGATGGCCACGGCGGCCGGGATACCGGCGGTGATCGCCAACGGGACGAACCCCGAGAGCGTGCGCGCCGCTCTGGGCGCCGGCGCCGCGGGCACGCGCTTCCATCCCCAGGCCGGACGCGTTTCGTCCTTCAAGCTGTGGCTCAAGTACGCCAAGCCCACCCACGGCGTCCTGACCGTCGACGCGGGCGCCGAGCGGGCGTTGCGCGAGCGCGGGACGAGCCTGCTCCCGGTGGGGGTGACCGACGTCGCCGGACACTTCGATGCCGGGGATGCGGTGGCCGTGCAGGCCGCCGAGGCGCCCGACGGTCCGATCGGCAAGGGGATCGTCAACTACTCCGCCTCCGAGCTGCGGCGGGTCAAGGGAATGAAGTCGGCCGACATCCTGGCGCTGCTGCCGCGGGCGGCCGACGAGGCGATCCACCGCGACTACTTCGTGTTCGAGTAGGCACGACCGCCGGGGCGTGTAGCTTGGCCGCATGTCATCCGCCGCCGCCCCTCCCGCGGGTCCCGTAGACACCGGCCGTCGCATCCACCTCGGCCTGGTGATCGTCTTCCTGATCGGCGTGTTCGTGCAGTTCTACCTGGCCGGCCGCGGCGTATTCGTCGAGTCGCACGACTACGAGCCCCACAAGATGCTCGGCAACATCCTGCACCTCTTGTCCCTGATCATCCTGATCGCCTCGATCGCCATCCCTTCCACGCGCAACCGGCGTGACATCGGCATGGCGGCCGTGCTGTTCGTGCTGGTCACGATCCAGGCGGCGATCGGCAGCTTCGACCACCCCGACGTGGGCGCCTTCCACCCGGTCAACGCGCTGCTGATCGTCGGGCTCTCCTTCGACCTGTTGGCCCGTGATCGCGCGGCCATGGCCGCCCCGGCCTGACGTCCGAGACGCGTAGGCGGCGCGTTACCCTAGGGGTCACCGTGGCCGCGACCGCACCCCCTGTCGACGACGTCTGCCTGGCCGCGCGCGACGCCGCGCGGGTGCTGGTCCGCACGGACGGGGCCACGCGCACGGCGGCGCTGCACGCCATGGCCGGCGCCCTGGACGAGCGCGCCGGCGAGATCCTCGAAGCCAACCAGCGCGACATGGACGCAGGCCGCGCCGACGGGCTCGACGCCTCCCTGCTCGATCGGCTGATGCTCGACGAGCGCCGGCTGGCGGGCATCGCCTCCGATGTGCGCACGATCGCGGCGCTGCCCGACCCGGTCGGCGAGACGCTCGACGGGCACCGGCTTGCCAACGGCCTCGACGTGCGGCGCGTGCGCGTGCCGCTGGGGGTCGTGGCCGTGGTCTACGAGGCGCGGCCGAACGTGACCATCGACTGCTCGGCGCTGTGCCTGAAGTCGGGCAACGCCATCGTGCTGCGCGGCTCCTCCATGGCCGCCCACTCCAACGCCGCGCTGGCCCAGGTGGCCGCCGCGGCAGTGGCCGCGGCCGGCATCCCGCCGGCGGCGATCTCGCTGGTGGCCGGTGGTGATCGCGACGAGCTGCGCCAGCTGGCCACCCAGGACGGGGTGGTCGACCTGATCATCCCGCGCGGCGGCGAGGGCCTGAAGGCGGCGCTGAAGGAGCACGCCACGGTGCCCGTCATGTACGCCGCCGCGGGCAACTGCCACGTGTACGTGGACGCCGAGGCAGACCTCGACGACGCGCTGGCGATCACCGTCAACGCCAAGGTACAGCGCCCGAGCGTCTGCAACGCCGCCGAGACGCTGCTGGTGCACGCCGACTCCGCTGCCGCCTTCCTGCCCCGCGCGCTCTCGGCCCTGCGTGAGTCGGGGGTCGAGCTGCGGGTGGACGGCCGCGCCCGTGCCGCAGCCGGCGGCCTGGGCGACTCGCTGATCGAGGCCACCGAGGAGGACTGGGCGACCGAGTACCACGCCCTGATCCTGGCTGTGAAGGTGGTCGACTCGACGGCCGAGGCGATCGACCACGTGAACCGCTACGGGTCAGGCCACTCCGAGGCGATCATCACGGAGTCGACCGAGTCCGCGCGTGCTTTCACCACCGCCGTGGACGCAGCCTGCGTGTACGTGAACGCCTCCACGCGCTTCACCGACGGAGGGGTGTTCGGGATGGGTGCCGAGATCGGCAACTCGACCCAGAAGCTCCACGCCCGCGGGCCGATCGGGGTGCGCGAGCTCACCTCCTACAAGTTCGTCGTCGAGGGCTCCGGCCAGGTGAGGGAGTAGCCCACCCTGCGACGCGGAATCTTCGGGGGTGCCTTCAACCCGCCGCACATGGGACACCTCATCTGCGCGCAGGAGGCTCGCTGGCAGCTGGAGCTCGACGAGGTGACCATGATGCCCATGGGGCGCGCGCCGCATCGCGAGATCGAGCCCGAGCCGGGGCCCGAGGTGCGCCTCGAGCTGTGCCGGCTGGCCGCGGAGAGAACGGACTGGCTGTCGGTCTCGGCGACGGAGATCGAGCGCAAGGGGCAGTCCTATACCGCCGACACCCTGGGCGCGCTGGCCGAGGAGTCGCCGGGTGACGAGCTGAGCCTGATCTTGGGCGCCGATCAGGCCGCCAATCTCGGCTCGTGGCGCGAGCCCGAGAAGGTGCTGTCGCTGGCCGAGGTGGCCGTGGCCGCTCGCGAGGGGATGGAGCGCGAGGCGGTGCTCAGGCGACTCGATGCGCTCGACGGCAACGCGACGATCGGTTTCTTCGACATGCCCCGGATCGACATCTCCTCCACCTTGGTGCGCGAGCGCCTGGCCGAAGGTCGCCCGGTGCACTACCTGGTTCCGGACGCGGTCGAGCAGGCGATCGCCCGCGACGGCCTCTACCGCGCCGAGGTGGGCCGGCCGTGAGCGACCAGCAGCCGGTCCGCGCGGACCAGGCGCCGCAGCAGGACTCCGAGGCGCTAGCGGACCGGATCGCGGCGATCGCCTCGGACCGCAAGGCGATCGACCTGGTCGTGGTCGACCTGCGCGGCATGGTCGGCTACACGGACTTCTTCGTGGTGTGCACAGGCAACACCGAGCGTCAGACCAAGGCGATCCACGATGCCGTCTACCGCGAGCTCAAGGACCACGATGCGCTGCTTCCGCGCCGCTCGGAGGGCGCGACCGAGGCACGCTGGATCCTGCTCGACTACCTCGATGTGGTCCTGCACGTGTTCACGCCCCAGGCGCGCGAGTTCTACCGGCTGGACCACCTGTGGGGGGACGCGCCGAAGCGGGTCGTGGAGTAGGGGGACGCCCGGCGAGCGGCGTTACACTGTGCCGCTGATTACTCCTTGGGGCTGTAGCTCAGCTGGAAGAGCGCCGCCATGGCATGGCGGAGGTCAGGGGTTCGAGCCCCCTCAGCTCCACTGCCTCCCCTCCCGGTTGCCTATGTAATGCTTAGGCAATGAAGGAAGCGGAGAGCGACGGGCTGCTGCTCGGCGAGGCGGCCAAGGCGATCGGGGTCAGCGCCGACACGCTGCGTCGCTGGGACGCCACCGGCAAGGTCGCCACCGTCCGCGACGGCGCCAACCGGCGCCGCGTGCCGGCCGCCGAGGTGGAGCGACTCAGCGAGCGGCCGACCCGCCATCGGGTCGGGGACGCGCTGTCGGCCCGCAACCGTTTCCCTGGCGTCGTGACCTCCGTCGAGGTCGACGGCGTGATGGCCCTGGTGGAGATCGAGGCCGGCCCCCATCGGGTCACCGCGGCGGTCACGCGCGACTCGGTCGAGGAGCTCGGCCTGGCCCCGGGGGTCCCGGCCACGGCGGCGGTCAAGGCCACCTCGGTGATGGTGGAGCGCGGAGGGCGGTGAAGACGCGCCCAGCGGCGGCCGCGACCGCCCTCGCTCTGCTGGTCGGCGGGGCTGCCGGATGCGGCGCGAACGACAACGGCGGCGCCGGGTCCAAGCCCCGCCTGACCGTCTCGGCGGCCACCTCGCTCAAGCGCGCGTTCACCGCCTACGGGGGCGACTTCCGTTCCGCGCAGGCGCGGTTCAGCTTCGCCGGCTCGGACGAGCTGGCCGCCCAGATCCGGCAGGGTGTCCGGCCCGACGTGTTCGCGGCGGCCAACACCAAGCTCCCCGATCAGCTCCACCGGGAGGGGCTGGTGGGGCGCCCCGTGGTCTTCGCCGGCAACCGGCTGGTACTCGCCGTGCCCGCCCACGGCGCGCGGGTGCGCTCGCTCGCCGACCTTGCCCCCCACGGGATCAAGCTTGCCGTGGGCGCCCCCGGCGTTCCCGTCGGCTCCTACACGCGCGAGGTCCTGGGTCGCCTGCCCGCCGGGGAGTCCAAGGCCATCCTGGCCAACGTGCGCTCGAACGAGCCCGATGTCGCGGGCGTGGTGGGCAAGCTCGGCCAGGGCGCGGCCGACGCCGGCTTCGTCTACGTGACCGACGTCGTCGCCACCCGCGGACGGGTGCGGTCCATCGAGCTGCCCAAGGCGCTGCAGCCCGACGTGCGTTACGGGGCGGCCGTTGTCCGGGGCGCCAAGCAGCCCACGCAGGCCCGTGCCTTCGTCCGCGGGCTGCGGGGCGGGCAGGGGCAGAAGGCGCTGCTGCGGGCCGGGTTCGAACCAGCCCCCAAGTGAGTCGGGGCGCAGCCTTCACCGCCCTGCTGACGGCGGCCCTGGCGGTGGTGCTGACCTTCCTGGCGCTGCCCCTGGTGGCGATCTTCCTGGACGTGGGGCCCGGCCGCCTAGTCGCGAGCCTGGACGACCAGGGATCGGTCGAGGCGCTAGTGCTGAGCCTGCGCGTGACCCTCGTCGCGTTGGCGGTGATCGTCGCGCTCGGCACGCCCACGGCGTGGCTGCTGGCCACCCGCTCCTTCCGCGGTCGGACGCTGGCAATCACGCTGGTCGAGCTGCCGCTAGTGGTCCCACCCGCCGTGGCCGGCATCGGCCTGCTGGCCGCGCTGGGCCCCAGGGGCCTGCTCGGACCGGCCCTGGACCGGGCCGGAGTCGAGCTCGTGTTCCAGACCGCCGGCGTGGTGGTGGCGCTCGTCTTCGTGGCCAGCCCCTTCTACATCCGTCAGGCGCTCGCGGCCTTCACGGCGCTGGACCCCACCGTGATCGAGGCCTCTCGGACCCTCGGAGCCGGGGACGCCCGCACCTTCGCGCGAGTCGGCCTGCCCGGCGCGCGGGCGGGTCTGGTGGCCGGCGGAGCGCTGGCCTGGGGGAGGGCGCTGGGCGAGTTCGGCGCGACACTGGTGTTCGCCGGCAGCCTGGGTGGCGTGACCCAGACCGCGCCGCTGGCCATCTATGGGCGCTTCGCCGACGACTTCACGGGCGCTCTGGCCCTGTCCGCCGTGCTGGTGGCGGTGAGCGGCGCGATCCTGCTCGCGGTCAAGCCGGCCGGCGGGGGCCGGGTACTGGGCGATGCTCGCGCTTGATGCCCGCGCTCGGCTGGGCGACTTCGACCTGGATGCGGCGCTCGCGGTCCCGGGCGGCGAGTGCCTGGCGCTCGTCGGCCCGTCGGGCGCGGGCAAGAGCACGCTGCTGCGCGTGGCGGCGGGGCTCTTGCGCCCCCAATACGGCGTGGTGCGCTGCGGCGACCAGCTGTGGCTGGACACCGCCGGCGGTGTCGACCTGCCTCCCGACCGGCGACGGGTCGGCTTCCTGTTCCAGGACTACGCGCTGTTCGGGCACCTGAGCGCGTGGCGCAACGTGGCCTACGGTCTGGCCGGGAGCGGGCGGGCCGAACGCCGCCGCCGGGCGCACGAGCTGCTGGAGCGCTTCGACCTCCTCGACCGGGCCGATGCCCGGCCGGCCACCCTCTCGGGCGGGGAGCGCCAGCGCGTGGCGTTGGCGCGGGCGCTGGCGCGCGATCCCGCCGTCCTGCTGCTCGACGAGCCGCTGTCGGCGCTCGACGCCTCCACGCGGTCGCGGGCGAGCCGCGAGCTGCTGGAGCTGATCGGCACGGCGCGGGTGCCCACTGTGGTCGTGACCCACGACTTCGAGCAGGCCGCGTTGCTGGCCGACCGGATCGCGGTGCTCGCGTCGGGCGCGATCGTCCAGACCGGCACGGCCAGCGAGCTGGCTGCCCGTCCCCGGTCGGCGTTCGTGGCCGACCTGACTGGCGCCGTCGTCCTGCTTGGCACGGCCGGGCGCGACGGAGACCTGACCAGAGTCGACCTCGAGGGCGGCGGCTCGGTGGCCAGCACGGACGAGGCGACAGGCCCCGTTGCCGCCACCGTCCACCCGTGGGAGGTGACCCTCGAGCGCGAGGCCGCCAGGCACGAGGATTCCGCGCGCAACCGGCTGGGCGTGGAGGTCACGTCGGTCACCACGGTCGGCAACCGGGTGAGGGTGGGCCTTCTGGGGCCCCAGCCGATGGCGGCCGAGCTGACCGGCGCGGCGGCGGCCGGGCTCGCGCTGGCCCCCGGGGTGCGGGCGGTGGCGGTCTTCAAGGCCACCGCCACGCGGTTGGTCAACCGCTAGCGCGGGACCTACGAGCGCCCGCCCGACGACCAGCCCGGCACCTCGAGCTCGTCGAACGGGTTGGTGCGTCCCCGGGCGGGCGCGGGCACCTCGCCCGCGGCACGGCGCGCGCCCGCGGTCTCACGGTTGGCGGGTCCCTCCCGCTGCCCAGCCGGCTCGCGCGGGCGGGCAGAGGAGGTGGCCGGCAGATCGTCGCCCGACTCCACCCGCAGGTCGGCTTGCATCCGGCGGTGCGCGGCCTGGACGTCGCGCAGGATGCGGTCGGCCTGATCGCCCAGCGCCCGGCCCAGCTGGTGCAGTCCGCCCGACAGCGTCTCGGCCTCCAACAGAACCTGGGCTGCCGCCTTCTCGGCGCCGGCGACCCGTCCTTCGACCGCGCGACGGGTCTGCTCGCGCACCTGCTCGGACTCCTTCTTGGCGTCGCCGACCATCGTTTCGGCCTCGCGGCGCGCGTCCTGGCCCAGCATCACGGCCTGCTTGCGGGCCTCGTTGAGCTCGGCCTCGGCGCGGTCGTGGGCCTTCTGACGAGCGGCCTCGATCTCGGCGCGGGCCTTCTCGCGCATCCGCTCGGCATCGCGCTGGCCCTGCTCGCGCAGCTCCTTGCGCTCGCTCTCGGCCTCCTCGCGGATGTGGTCGGCCGCGTCCTGGGCGGCGGACACGATCTGCTCGACCTGCTGCGCGGCCAGGTCGGATGCGCGTGATCGGCTTTCGCTCATCCCGAGGGCAATTGTGCCAGGAGGCCCCGGCAGAAGCAGCGGATCGCGCGCGGGTGCGGGCGCCGTCGCGCTCGCTCGGACATCGACCCAGCCTATTCTCTCGTCGGTGAGCGACCGCTACGAGCCCAAGCAGATCGAGCCCCGCTGGCAGCAGCTGTGGGCGCGCGAGCGCACCTGGGAGGTCTCCAACGAGGACGACGGGCGCGAGGCCTCCTACGTGCTCGAGATGCTGCCCTACCCGTCCGGGGAACCTCACATCGGGCACCTGAAGGTCTATTCGGTCGGCGACGCGATCGCCCACTTCCGCCGCCGCAACGGCCACAAGGTGCTCCACCCGCTCGGCTACGACGCCTTCGGCCTGCCCGCCGAGAACCACGCCATCCGCACGGGCCAGCACCCGCGCGAGTCCACCGAGTCCTCGATCGCCGAGTTCCAGCGCCAGTTCCGCTCGTGGGGGATATCGATCGACTGGTCGCGCGAGTTCGGCACCCACGAGCCCTCCTACTACCGCTGGACCCAGTGGCTGTTCCTGCGCCTCTTCGAGGCCGGCTTGGCCTACCGCAAGGAGGCGGCCGTGAACTGGTGCCCCAAGGACGCCACCGTGCTGGCCAACGAGCAGGTGATCGACGGGCGCTGCGAGCGCTGCGGGACGGTGGTGGAGAAGCGCGACCTGGAGCAGTGGTTCTTCTCCATCCTCCAGTACGCCGACCGCCTGCTCGAGGACCTGGAGACGATCGACTGGCCGGCGCACGTGAAGACGATGCAGCGCAACTGGATCGGGCGATCCGAGGGCGCCAGGGTCAGCTTCAACTGCGTCGCCCTGGACACCGACTACGAGGTCTTCACCACACGGCCGGACACCCTGTGGGGGGCGACGTTCTTTGTCATGGCCCCCGAGCACCCAGACGTCACGCGCCTCAGCGACTCGCCCGAGGTGGACGAGTACGTGCGCCGCGCGCTGACCGAGTCGGCCGAGGAGCGCGGCGCCGAGGACAAAGAGAAGACCGGCGTGGCCCTGGGCGCGACGGTGACCAACCCGGTCAACGGCGAGGCCATCCCGATGTACGTGGCCGACTACGTGCTGATGGAGTACGGCACCGGCGCGATCATGGCCGTGCCCGCCCACGACGAGCGCGACCACGAGTTCGCCGTCAAGCACGGTCTCGAGATCCGTCGCGTGGTGGACGGTGGGGAGCTGCCCTACGCGGGCGACGGGCCGCTGGTCGACTCCGGCCCCTTCACCGGCCGCCCCAACCGCGAGGCCTTGGCCGAGATCATCGAGTGGCTGGGCGCCGAGGGGCGCGGCGAGCCGGCGGTGAACTACCGCCTGCGCGACTGGCTGCTCTCGCGCCAGCGCTACTGGGGCTGCCCGATCCCCGTCGTGCACTGCCCGACCGACGGCATCGTCGCCGTGCCCGACGACCAGCTCCCGGTGGAGCTCCCCGACGTGGAGGACTACGCGCCCAAGGGGCGCTCGCCGCTCGCGGCGGCCGAGGAGTGGGTGAACACCACCTGTCCCACCTGTGGTGGTCCCGCCCGGCGCGAGACCGACACGATGGACACCTTCGTCGACTCCTCCTGGTACTTCCTGCGCTACACCGACGCGCGCAACGACCAGGCCCCCTGGGACCGCGCCGCGGCGGACATGTGGATGCCGGTCGACCAGTACATCGGTGGCGTGGAGCACGCGATCCTGCACCTGATGTACGCGCGCTTCTTCGTGAAGGCGCTGGCCGACCTCGACCTGGTCGGGGTGCAGGAGCCCTTCGCGCGGCTGTTCACGCAGGGGATGGTCACCCGCGACGGAGCCAAGATGTCCAAGTCGAAGGGCAACGTGGTCTCGCCGCGCGACCTAGTCGACTCCCACGGAGCCGACACCGCGCGCTGCTACATCCTCTACGTCGGCCACCCGGCCGAGGGCGGCGACTGGTCCGACGAGGGGATCGAGGGCATCCACCGCTTCCTCTCGCGGCTGTGGCGGGCCGCCGACGGCATGGAGCAGGGACCGATCGAGCCGGCCGGTGACCCTTCGGCGCTCGTGCGCAAGGCCCACTGGGCGATCGACAAGGTCACGCGCGACCTGGGCGAGCGCTTCGCCACCCACACCTCGATCGCCGCGGTGATCGAGGTGGTCAACGACCTCTACCGCGACCGCGACGCCGTCGACCCTTCGCACGCCCGCTTCGCGGTGGCCACCGCCGCCTCGCTGATCTTCCCCTTCGCTCCCCATCTCGGCTCAGAGATCTACGAGCAGCTGACCGGCGAGCGCGTCTGGGAGCAGCCGTGGCCGGAGGCCGACCCCGCGCTGCTCGCCTCGGAGACCTTCGAGCTGATCGTGCAGGTGAACGGCAAGCTGATCGACCGCGTGGACGCACCGGCCGGCGTGGAGTCCGACGAGCAGGAGCGCTTGGCGCGCGCCTCGGAACGCCTGGAGGCGCGGTTGGACGGGCGCGAGATCATGAAGACGGTGGTCGTGCCGGGCCGACTGGTGAACTTCGTGGTGAAGTGAGGCCCGTGCGTCCCCTCGACCTCGCCCATCCGGAGTTCGCCTACGACGACGAGGACCCCGAGGGCTTTCGCGCCGGAACCTTTCGCCCCGGCCCCGAGTTGGGCGCGGCGATCACGGGGGTGACGGTCTATGAGCTCCCGCCCGGCCAGGCCGTGTGCCCCTACCACTACGAGTACGCCGAAGAAGAGTGGCTGCTGGTGCTGGCCGGCACCGTCGAGGTGCGCCACCCCGAGGGCACCGAGACGCTCGCTGCTTCGCAGCTCGTCTTCTTCCCGCGCGGGCCGGAAGGCGCCCACGGCATCCGCAACGCGGGCGAGGACACGGCGCGCGTGCTGATGTTCTCCAACGTGGCCGAGGTGGCGGCGACCGCATACCCCGACAGCGACAAGATCGGCGTATTCCCCAACGGGGAGCGGCACCTGTTCCGCCGCTCCGACGCCGTCGACTACTACGAGGGGGAGTGACGGACCAGTCCCGCGCCCCCTACCTCGAGGCTCTCCGCGCGCACGCCGGGCTCGATCCCGAGCGCCTGTACGTGCCCGGCCACAAGGGCGGGGCGGCAGCCGATCCCGAGCTGCGCGAGGCGATCGGCAAGGCGGCCCTGGAGCTCGACATCCCCGCGCTCACCTACGGGGTGGACGTGGGAGACGAGCCCACCCCGTTCCAGCAGGCCCAGGCCCTGGCGGCCGAGGCCTGGGGCGCGAAGCGAACCTGGTTCCTGATCAACGGTGCGTCGCAGGCCAACCACGTGGCGCTGCTGGCCCTGGCCCACGCCGGCGACCGGGTGGTGGTGCAGCGAAATGCGCATTCGAGCACCGTCGACGGCTGCATCCTGGCCGGCCTGACCCCCTACTTCGTCGCCCCCGAGGTGGACCCCGAGCTGGGCATCGCCCACTGCCTGGCCCCCGACGCGCTGGACCGCGCGCTCGCCGCCGTTCCCGACGCCGTCGGCGCCACCGCGGTGTCGCCGACCTACTTCGGCGCCGTGGCCGACGTCGCCGGGCTGGCCGAGGTGGCCCACGCCCACGGCGTGCCGCTGGTGGTGGACGAGGCCTGGGGGGCGCATCTGACCTTCCACGAACGGCTGCCCGCCCCGGCGCTGGCCTGCGGCGCCGACATCGTCGTGTCGAGCACGCACAAGATCGTCGGATCGCTCACCCAGTCGGCGATGGTCCACCTCGGCTTCGGCGATCGCGTGGACGACAGCCTGATGGACCGGGCGGTCACCCTGGTCGAGTCGACCAGCCCCAGCTCGCTGCTGTTCGCGTCGCTCGACGCCGCCCGGCGGCTGGCCGTCACGCGCGGGCGCGACCTGCTGGACGAGACCCTGGTCGCGATGGCCGAGGTGCGCGCCGCGGTGCGCGAGATCGATGGCCTGGACGTGCTCGACGAGGCGATGGCCGGCTCCCCCGGCGTGCACGCCTACGACCCGCTGCGGCTGGCCATCGACGTGCGCGGCACGGGCGCCAGCGGCTACGAGCTGGCGGCCACGCTGCGTGAGCGCAGCCAGGTGTTCATGGAGCTGGCGGGGGAGAACGTGATGGTTGGTGTGTTCGGCATGGCCGAGGACGCGCGCCCGCAGGGCCGGCGGTTGCTGGCCGCCCTGGGCGACGCGGTCGACTCGCTGGGCGATCGCGGCGACCGCACCCGCGAGGAGTTCGCGCCGGCGCCGCCCTGGGGCGAGCTGGCGATGTCGCCGCGGGAGGCGTTCCTCGGCCCCCAGGAGGCGGTGGTGGTGGCCGACGCGGCCGGGCGGATCGCCGCGGAGTCACTGGCCGCCTACCCACCCGGGATCCCCAACGTGCTGCCCGGCGAGCGGCTGACCCAGGAGACGCTAGACTACATCCACACCACGCTGGACCTGGGCGGCAGCCTGCGCGGGGCGAGCGACCGTGGGTTGAAGACGGTGAGGGTGGTGAGCGAGCGCTGATCAGCGACGAGACCTCGCCGCTGATCGACGTCCTCGTCGGCCCACCCGAGCACTTCGAGTGGCTGCCCACGAGCGCGATCTCCAAGGCAGCGCTGGCGGGGGAGCGACAGCTCGCGCCCGGCGACGCCGCGCGCGCGCACGCCGAGATGGTGGCCGCCTACGAGGACGCCGGGGTGAACGTCCACCGCCTTCCCGCCGAGCCCGTGCTGCCGTACCAGGTGTTCGCGCGCGACTCGAGCGTGTGGGGGCCCGACGGGCCGATCGTCACGCAGATGCACCAGTGGTGGCGCCGGGGCGAGTACGCGCCGGTGCTCGACTTCTACGCGCAGGCCGGCATCCCGCTGGCCCACAAGGTCACGGCCGCCGCCTTCGAGGGAGGCGACCTGGTGCTGCCCGCGCCGGGCGTGGCGTTGATCGGCCACTGCGAGGAGCGCACGCAGGAGCCGGCCGCGCGCCAGGTGGCCGCGTGGCTGGAGGAAGGAGGGTGGGAGGTGCGGCTGCAGACGTTCGACCCCCACTTCGTGCACATCGACGTGATCGTCTGCGTGGTCGCCCCCGGCCTGGCGGTGATCTGCGCCGAGGCGGCGCCGCCGGGGCTGTCCGACTGGCTCCAGGGGCTCGGACTGGAGCTGCTCGAGGTGAGCTACCGCGACGCGTTCGCGCTGGGGGCCAACGTGATGTCGCTCGGAGAGGACCGGGTGATCTCGACCCGCGCGGCGGCTTCGCTGAACGCCCGGCTGCGGGCGATGGGCCTCACCGTCTACGACCCCGACCTGTGGCCGTTCACCATGGGCGGCGGCGGCCCCCACTGCCTGGCCCAGCCGCTGCGCCGGGGCTGACCTCTCTTGGACCCGCGCCGCGTGATCGCCGACCTGCGCGGGCTGCACGAGCTGACGGGCGGCCCCGAGGGCGCGCGGCGCGTGTGCTGGACCGAGGAGTGGGAGCGCGGACGCCGCTTCCTGCGCGAGCGCCTGGAGGAGCTGCCGGTGCAGGTGGAGGTCGACTCGGCCGGAAACCTGTGGGCCGTCCTCGCGGGGCGATCGTCCGAGACGGTGGTGGTGGGCTCGCACACCGACTCTGTCCCACACGGCGGCTGGCTGGACGGAGCGCTCGGGGTGTTCGCCGCGCTGGAGGTGCTGCGGGTGACGGTCGCCGCCGGCGAGCCGGAGCGAACCGTGGCGCTGGTGGACTGGGCCGACGAGGAGGGCGCGCGCTTCGGGCGCAGCCTGCTGGGCAGCTCTGCCTTCGCGGGCAGCCTGGAGCCCACCGAGGTGCGTGGGCTGCGCGACGCCGACGGCGTGGCCCTGGCGGACGCCCTGGCCGAGCACGGGGTCGACGTCGACGCCATGGGGGGAGCAGGAGAGGGCCGCCGTGACCGCCTGGCCGCCTACCTGGAGCTCCACATCGAACAGGGGCCGGTGCTCGAGGCCGAGGGCCTGCCCTGTGCGGCGGTGGTGGGCACCTTCGGGGTGGAGCGGTGGCGGGCGCTCTTCCGCGGACACGCCGCGCACGCCGGTTCCACGCCGATGGAGACGCGAAGCGACGCCGGCGTGGCCGCCGCACGCACGATCGCCAGCCTGCCCGCGGTCGCCCGCCGGTACGGGGGTGTGTGCACGGCGGGTCGGGCCGACTTCTCGCCGGGCATCGCGACGGCCGTGCCGGGCGCCGCGGACGTGCTGATAGATCAGCGCCACCTCGATCGCGCCGGCCTGGCGGACATGCTCCAGACCGCGCGCCGGCTGGCCATCGAGAGCGCCGAGGCGGGCGCATGCACCTTCGAGGCGGAGGCGATCTGGCGGATCGACCCGGTGCGCTTCCACCCCGGGCTCGTCGGCGCCGCGCTGGGCGCCTGCGCTGCCGAGACCCGGGTGGCCCGCGAGCTTCCCAGCGGAGCGCTGCACGATGCGTCCGAGCTCGCCCGGGTAGTACCTACCGCGATGGTGTTCGCCTCCTCGATCGACGGGATCAGCCACTCGCCGGTGGAGGACACGCCCGAGCGCGATCTCGAGCAGGCGATACGCGCGTTCGGGCGCCTGGCCCGGACCGTGATCGCGGACGGCGTGCCGTGAGCGCCGTCCGGCTGGTCGTCCATGGGGAGGTGCAGGGAGTCTTCTTCCGCGACTCCGTGCGTCAGGAGGCCGAGTCGGCCGGGGCCTCGGGGTGGGTGCGAAATCGCTCCGACGGAACGGTGGAGACCCATGTCGAGGGCAGCGAGGAGGCCGTACAGGCGGTGGTCGACTTCTGCGGGCATGGTCCCAGCGGCGCGCGGGTGGAGCGCGTGGAGCGAGAGGACGTCGAGCCCGAGTCGGCGCTGGGCTTCGAGGTGCGCTAAGGCGTCGCTGCCTCGTCACGCTCGCCGGCGCGAATCGTCACCGGGCGCGCCCTCCTGTGACCTGCCGCGACCTAGCGTCGTCGGTGTGGCCGAACAGGGCAAGTGGCAGATGGTGGCGTGGGCGGTGGCTGCGGCCGTGGTCGTCTTCCTGGGTGCACGCGCGCTGGGCCAGCGCGGGACGGCACCGACGTCCGCGCCGCCGGTGCGGGTGGAAGAGAGCTCGGACCGGAGCGGTGCGGCGACCCCGGGTGCCTACGTGCACGTGGCCGGAGCGGTTCGGCGGCCCGGGCTGTACCGGCTGCCGGGTGGGACCCGGGTGGCGGCCGCCATCCAGAGAGCGGGTGGCGCGAGGCCCAAGGCAAACCTCTCAGCGATCAACCTCGCGGCGAAGGTGGCGGACGGCCAGCAGGTGGTGGTGCCCGGCCCCGGGGTGCCGGGCGCTGCCGCGGCAGGAGCGGGCGGTCCCGGGGGTGGCGGGACGGCCGGCGGCGCGGTCGGTGCGGCGAAGGTGAGCCTGGGCAGCGCGACGGTCGAGCAGCTCGACGGCCTCGACGGGATCGGGCCGACGCTGGCCAAACGCATCGTCGACTACCGAACCCGGCACGGCGGCTTCCGGTCGCTCGAGCAGCTGCAGGAGGTGGATGGCATCGGCGAGAAGCGCTTCCAGGCCCTGAAGGAAGCGCTGTCGCCGTGAGGGTGAGCGGGCCGGCCGCCCTGGCGGCCACGAGCGCACGGGTCGCCTCGTCGGTTGCCTCGGCGGCCGGTACTGCCGCGGCGCGCCGCCCGCGCCATCTGGCGCTCGCCGCCCTGGCGGGCGGCTTGGCCACCGGGGGAGCGCGGGCCGCGTCGTCCCGTCCCCTCGGTCCGTGGGCATCGCCGGACTCCTCGTTGGTGGGCGCGCTTGCCCTACTGGCGCTCCTCACCGCGCTACGGGCTCCGCGCGCCGGGCTCATCGGCAGCGTCCTGTTCGTGGTCGGCGGCCTGGTGGCCGGCCAGCGGATCGCGGCCATCGACGCGCCCGGGGCGCACCTACGCCCCGGCGATCGAGTGGCGGGTCGGGCCTACCTGCTCGGTCCCCCTCGCCCTGGTGCCTTCGGCGCCAGCGTCGAGGCGAAGATGACCTCGGGGACCGCCCGCGGGGCCAAGGTGCTGATCCGGGTGGGACGAGAGCAGCATCTGCCCCCCGGCGCCGGAACGGGTCTGGAAGTCGGCCTCGCGGGCTCCTTCCGCCACCCCCGGCGGCGGCCAGGCGCGTCCTTCGACGTCGCGGCCTACCAACGCCGGCGCGGGCTCGCCGGCGAGGTGGGGGCGCTCACGCTGCGCGCGACCGGCCGCCGGCGCGGCGGTCTCGTCGGCGCGATCGACCGCGCTCGCGACCGCGCCGAGCGGGCCGTCGCCCACGGACTGCCGCCGCCCGCCGCGGCGCTGGCCGACGGCATGGTCCTGGGCCGGGACGAGCGCATCGAGCAGACCGTGCGCGACGACTTCAAGGCATCCGGCCTCGCCCACGTGCTCGCCGTCAGCGGTCAGAACGTGATGCTGCTCGGCGCGCTCGCCCTGCCGCTTCTCGCGGCGCTCGGGGCGGGACCGCGGGCGCGCCTGGCGGCCATGGTGACGCTGATCGCCATCTACGTGCCGCTCGCCGGTGCGGGCCCATCGCTGCAACGCGCCGGGGTGATGGGCGCCGCATCGCTGCTCGCGCTGGGGGCTTCCCGACCCGCTTCGCGCTGGTACACGCTGCTGCTGGCCGCGTGCGTGACCCTGGGGCTCAACCCGCGCGCGGTCGGCGATCCCGGTTGGCAGCTGTCCTTCGCCGCGGTGGCAGGCATCCTCCTGCTCGCACCGCCCCTGCGCGCGTCGCTCGGCGTCCTGCCGCGGGTCCTGGCCGAGGGGATAGCGATCACGATCGCCGCCACGGTCGCCACCGCCCCGCTGATGGGGCACCACTTCGGCACGGTGGCGGTCGCCGGGCTGCCCGCCAACGTGCTCGCCCTGCCGCTGGTGGCGCCGATCATGTGGCTGGGCATGACGCGGGCGGCGCTGGGTCAGCTCGGGCCGCCGGCCGGCCCGCTGATCGAGCTGACCGGCCTCCCGCTGGCCCCCGCCCTGGGGGCGCTCTCGACGGTCGCCACGGACCTCGCGGGCATGCCCGGCGGGCAGCTGGGGCTCCCGCTCGGCTCGCGCGGGGCGGTGGCGCTGGCCTATGTCCTGATCGGCGCGGCCACGCTTGGGGTGCGCCGCATCGCCGGCGGGGTCGATCTCGCTCCCGCAGCGGGTCGCTGGCGGCGAGCCACGCCCAACACCCGTGTCGCGGTCGTCTGCGCGGCCGGCGTGGCGCTGGCGCTCGGGCTGTTCCAACTCACGGCCGCGCCGTCGCCCCCCGACCGGCTCACGGTCTCCCTCCTCGACATCGGCCAAGGCGACGCCACGCTGATCCAGGCGCCCGGCGACGTGGCCGTGCTCTTCGACGGCGGACCGCCCGAGGGCGGCGTGACCCGACTCCTGCGTCGCGCCGGCGTGCGCCGCCTGGCGCTGGTCGTGGCCACCCACCAGTCGCGCGACCACCACGGCGGTCTCCAGGCCGTGGCCGAGAGCTACCCGATCGGCACGCTGCTCCAGAACGGCGACGGGACCCACGACGGCAGCTTCTGGCGGATGGTGAGCACCGCCCGCGCCCACGGCGCGCGCGTGGTCACGCCCCAGCCGGGACAGGTGCTGCGCGCCGGACCGCTGATCCTGCGCGTGTACGGGCCACCCCCGCGGCCGCCCGGCCCGCCGCCCGAGGACCCCAACCCGCGCGCGATCCCGGTCGTGGTCTCCTACGGCGGCTTCGATCTGTTCCTGTCCGGCGACGCGGAGTCCGACGCCCTCGCCCAGTACGACCTCCCGCCGGTCGAGGCGATGAAGGTCTCCCACCACGGCAGCGCCGACCCGGGCCTGCCCCGGCTGCTCGAGCGCCTGCGACCGCGGATCGCCGGAATCGAGGTCGGGAAAGGCAACTCATACGGCCACCCAAGCGCCTCGACGATCGCCGCCCTGCGCCGGGCGCACGTGCGGACCTACCGCACCGACCGCGACGGCACGGTCCGCCTCCAGCTCGCTACCGACGGAGGACTCAGCGTGGAGAGCGAGCACTGATGGCGTCGCGCGGCCCGCCTAGGATGGCCCGGTGGCCGACCTCAACCCCGTCTACCTCATCCACGGCGAGGACGACGCCAAGATCGACGAGTGGCGCACGCGCGTGCGCCGCCGCGCCGAAGAGGAGCAGGGGCCCGGGGCGCTCGAGGTCTTCGACGCCCGCACCGCGAGCCCCGACGAACTTGCCGCGGGCCTGGCCGCGCTCACGTTCGCCACCGGCACCCGCTACCTCCTTGCCGAGGACGTGGCGGCTTGGAAGGCGGCCGAGCTCGGTCCGCTGATCGACGCGCTGGCCGCGATGCCGCCCGAAACGGTGCTGATCCTGCTCGTGCGCGGCAAGCCACTGAAGGGGCTGGTCGCCGCCGTGGAGGGGGCCGGAGGCGAGGTGCGCGAGCACGCCGCCCCCAAGCCGTGGGAGATGCCGCGCTGGGTGAGCGCCCGGGCCGCGGAGGCCGGTGTGCGCATCGGCTCCGAGGCGGCCAAGGAGCTGGTGGCCACTGTGGGCCCGGGCCAGCAGCGCCTGGCCCGCGAGCTGGAGAAGCTGGCGCTCGCCGTGCACCCGGCCACCGAGATCACGCCCGAGGACGTGGAGGAGCTGGCGGCGGGGGAGACGCCGCCGAAGGTCTACGACCTGGCCGACGCCGTCGTGGCCGGGGATCTGCGCACCACCCTCGCCCTGGCCGAGGAGCTCGGCGTGCGCGAGAGCGCCAGCCGGTTGGTCTACCCCGTGGTGGGCCGGTTGCGCGAGGTGCATCGGGTGCTCGCGATGGTCGACGCCGGAGTGTCCGAGAAGGAGATGACTTCGCAGATGAGGATGCCCCCCTGGAGGGCCAAGAAGGCGATCGCCCTGGCACGAAAGGCCGACCGCGACACGGTCGAGCGCGCGCTGTGCCGGTTCGCCGACCTGGAGCTGGACCTCCGCGGCGGCGGCACCCTGGACGAGGACACCGCGGTCACCCTGACGCTGGCGCGCGCAGCGGGCTGAGCGCTTGGCCGTGCCTGCTGGGGCCGCCGGTCAGCGCCGCCGCGGGCGCCGGCAGTGTCCCTGCACCCGGATCGCACCCCGCCGGGTACGAAAACGCACCCGGAGGACCCGCGTGGCGCGGTCGTAGCGCCACAGCCGGTGCGCCAGCTTCCGGCGCCCCAGCCGCACTGCGCAGGGGCGCAGGCGCCGGCGCAGCGTGCCGAGCGACGCCTGCAGCGCGTACAGGCGCCGCACGCGCCCGCGCACCCCGAGCCGCCACGAGCGCCGGCCCTCGCGCGAGGACAGTGCCTCTCCCGGTCCCAAGGCGGAGCGCGAGCGCCCACGCGGAAAGGCCAGCAGCGTCCGGCGGCGCTCCCGGTCGGCCAGGTGAACCAGCCCGCGCGCCTCTCCGTAGGGCGCGAGCGTGTCCACGTCGGCGGGTAGCAGCGGCAGCACGGCCCCGACGCGTACGAGCAGGGGCAGATCCCCCAGTGGCGCGGGCAGCTGTACCTCGGCGGGCCCCCGCAGGACCCGACTGCGCCGAAGGTTCAGCGAGCCGTCCGAGCGGAAGAACGCCGAACGCCACAAATCGACCCAGCGCCCGGCGGGCAGGTGCACCGACCGCGTCCGCTCGCCCGGGCCGAGCACCGGGGCGGCGAGGAGGTCGGGGCCGAAGCCGAACTCGTCGTCGCGTGCGGTCGCCGCGGGGTCGCCCGGATAGTCCAGCGCCAGGTGGCGCATGATCGGCAGCCCGGTGCGGTCATAGACCGCCTGTGCCGCGGCGAGGTAGGGGTACAGCTGCGTGCGCAGCTTCGCGTAGCGGCGCCAGAACGGCAGCACCTCGGGGTCGTAGATCTGGGGGCGGCGGCCCGCGTCGGGGATCGAGAAGCCGTTGGCCTGCGTGCGCATGACTCCCGAGACGGCCCCGACCTGGATCCAGCGCACGAGCAGCTCTGGCGTGAGGTGGCGGCCGAGCAGCGAGAAGTAGCCACCCACGTCCGAGCCCCACAGGCTCACCCCGGAGAGGCCCATCGACAACCCGTTGCGCACGGCGGACTGGAGCCCGTCGAAGCCCCAGTCGGTCGTCGGGTCGCCGCCCCAGACGATCTGGGACACCGCGGCGGTCCCCGTCCAACCGGACCGGTTGAAGCGGGCCAGCGGCCGCGGGGCCGTGCGCGAGTAGCGGTAGGCCGCGCCGTGGTAGAGGCGCGGATAGCGGTTGTGCATCACCGCCCCGGGGCTGCGTCCTCGGACCGGGAGTCGGCCGGGGTGTACTCGCCGAAGTCCTCCATCCACCCGTCATAGCCCGCCCCCACGGCCTCGCCGAGCAGTCGCGAGAAGATGTCCACGCCCGCGGCGGACGAGAAGTCGAATTGGCCCACGAGGAACTGCGACGAACCGGTGTAGCGGTACTCGTAGGGCTGGTCCAGCTGATTGCGCGTGAGCGCGCGCCTGGCCCGCGCCTCGTCGTAGACGGGCGCATAGCCCGTGCAGATCATGGGATTGAAGTAGGTGGTAACGGCCATGCCGGCCCCGTGAAGGGACCGCGTGCGTGCCGCCTCGTCGCGACCGCGCTGATCGCCGCATGGGAGGTAGTGGGTGTAGGTCTGGGCCACCGAGGCCGGCGCGTCGGCCTTGGCCAGCGTCGCCACGCTGTCGTCGTCGCGCGGCTGTATCCACGGGCCGAAGTAGAACGGCGCCGCCGCGCGCGGCTGGCGCCCGGTGCGCGCGGTCATGCGGCGCAGGGCGTCGGCGGGCCGGGGGCCGTCGAAGACGCGCAGCGACATCCGAGTGGAGTCCACCTCCACGCTCCAGGCGTCCGGGCGATCGCTCGCCAGACGGAAGTAGCTGGCCTCGTCGTTGTCCACGAGCACGCCGTAGCCGGCGGTCGAGAGCAGCCAGGGGACCGGGAAGTAGGTGGCATCGGAACGCGGGTGGAATCCCGGCGCGGGCACGAAGGCCTGGATGAGGGCGTTCTCCTCGGGCTGATAGGGCCCCTCGGCCACGTAGTTCTCCACCGTGGAACCGCGCTGGTCGACCTTGTCCGAGCGCTCGCCGAACCCCAGGTAGCGCTCCCCGCCGCGGGCGGCGAACGCGATCCCCGTCCGCGTCACGTCATCGGTAGCGGCCCCGCGCACCGCGGCCTGGACGCGCACGACGCCTTCGGAGTCGGGACCCAGGCGCACCCCCATCGTGCGGCCGAGCGGATCGGTGGTAGCCAGCTCGGCGGCGTAGTCGGCCCCCTCGCGGCGCTCGGAGATGACGCGGGTGGCGTGCCACCAGCCGGCCGCGGTGGCGAAGCCCAGCGTCCCGCTCGGGCCCAGCCCCGTCTCGGGCCGCTCGCTCAGCACCGCGCTGGAGCCGTGGACGAACTCGAGGTGCCAGGGGGCGGGGGAAGCCGTCGCCCGCAGCCCGCCGGCGGTCACCGAGCGGTCGATGTCGGCGCCCGCGGTGGGCGCCGCGCCGCCGAGCACCAGGGCAGCCACGAGGAGAGACCTAGCGCCCCTGCCGAACACGGGTCGAGCCTCACACGGTTGGGCCGGCCGCGCAACTGGCATACTCTGCCGCTAGAGCGATCTATCTAGAGAGGCGGGAACCATGACAGCGGCTAAACAACGCGGACTGACGGCTCTGAAGGTGATCCTGGCCTTCAGCGTCCTCTCCACCTTGTCGCACTACACCCACAACTTCTTCGAGGTCGACCAGTACCCCAGGAGCTCGCTGGTCTCCAACGGCGTGACCCAGGTGCTGATCATCCTCACCTGGCCGCTGCTCACCGCCATCGGCATCTGGGGCTACCGCCAGTACGCCGCCGGGCGCTACCGCCAGGCCCACGGAGCGCTGATCGCCTACTCGTTCACCGGGCTGATCACGATCGGCCACTTCATGGACGGCAGCCCCGACATCCCCGCGTTCTTCTACGCGACGATCTTCACCGACTTCGGCGCCGGGCTGTCGATCCTGGGCTTCGTGGTCTGGTCGATGCGCAGGGTGCGCGCACCGCTGGCCGCGGCGGGCTGAAGCTCAGGCCGAGGCGCGCAGCCGCGCGGCGCGGGACTTCTTGCGGGCGCCCGCGTTGCGGTGGAACACGCCGGTGCGGACCGCGCGGTCGATGCGGGAGGACAGGGCGCGGTACTCGACCTCGGCGGCGGCGGCGTCGCCGGCCGCGGCGGCCGCCTCCAGGCGGCGGAAGTAGGTCTTCACCGACGATGAATAGCGCCGGTTCTCGACCCGCTCGCGCTCGGTGCGCAGGTTGCGCTTGACCTGTGAGTGGATGTTCGCCATGTCAGAGAGAAGCCGCTCGGGATGTCCCGGGCGGCGGCCGCGTAGTGTAGCGCTCCGTGCCTGAGCAGACCTCTGAGGCGAGGCCCCAGACTTCCGAGGAGACGTCGAGCCAGCGGAGCGGCCGGCTCGCCCGCAGCACCGCCTTCTTCTCGATCGCCACCGGCCTCTCCCGGGTGCTGGGGCTGGTGCGCGAGGTGGTGGCCGCGAGCTACTTCGGGGTGAGCGGCGCCATGTCGGCGTTCACCATCGCCTTCCAGGTGCCGAACCTGATCCGGGCCCTGTTCGCCGACTCCGCGCTGCAGGGCGCCTTCGTGCCCGTCTTCACCGAGCTGCTGGAGCAGGGCAAGAAGCGCGAGGCCTTCCACGTGGCCTCCAGCCTGTTCTTCTTGATCACGCTGCTCCTCGGCGCCCTCACGGCCCTGTTCATCATCTTCGCCGCGCCGCTCATGAGCCTGTTCGCCCCGGGCTTCGACGACGACCCGGCGCTGCGCGACCTCACGATCGGCCTGACCCGGCTGATGTTCCCCATCGTCCTGATGCTCGCCCTGTCGGGGGTGATCGTGGGGATGCTCAACTCCTTCGAGCACTTCAGCGTTCCCGCCCTGGCGCCCACGGCCTGGAACCTGGTGATCATCGCGGCGCTCGTGGGTCTCACCCCGCTGTTCCACGGGGCCGACCGCGTCTACGCCTACGCCGTCGGCGTGCTCGTGGGCACCGCGGTGCAGTTCCTGCTGCCGTTGCCCTGGCTACGCGGACGGGGGGGCCACTTCTCGGTGGCCCTGGACTGGCGCAACCCACAGGTGCGCAAGGTGCTCAAGCTGATGCTGCCCGTGACGATCGCGCTGGGGATGATCAACCTGTCCCTGTTGATCAACTCGCTGTTCGGGACGCTGGTCTCCGACCAGGCGCCGGCGGCGATCGACAAGGCGTTCCGGATCTACCAGCTCCCGCAGGGGCTGTTCTCGATCTCCATCGCCACGATCCTCTTTCCCACCCTGGCCAAGCTCGCCGCACGCGGGGCCACCGACGACCTGCGCGCCACCATGGCCAACGGCATCCGCCAGATCTGCCTGCTGCTCATCCCCAGCGCGGTGATCATGGCCGTGCTGGCCGAGCCGATCACGCGGCTGATCTACCAGCGCGGGGCGTTTGGCACCGGGGCGACCGACCTGGTCAAGACCGCCATGGTCTGGTGGTCCATCTCGCTGCCCTTCCAGGGCATCAGCCTGCTCTTCTCGCGCACCTTCTTCTCGCTCCAGCGCCCGTGGGCGACCACGGCGCTGGCCGGGGTGAACATGGTGGTGAACGCGGTCGTGGCCTTCCTCCTCTACAAGCCCTTCGGCATCGCGGGGATCGTCCTGGGTACCGTGGCCGGCACGCTGGTGATGACCATCGCCCAGGGCTGGCTCCTGCGCGGCGCCCTGGGCGGGATCGAGGGCGGACGCACGCTGGCGGCCGCGCTGCGGATGGCGGTGGCCGCGGCCCTGCTCGGCGCGGTCTCCTACGCCGCCTGGCACCTGCTCAACGGGCTGCTGGGCGAGTCACTGGGCGGGCAGGCGCTGTCGGTGACCGCCGCGATCGTTGCCGGGGTGGTCGTCTACGCGGTGGCCGTGTGGGCGCTGCGGATTCCCGAGGCGCGCCAGCTGAGGGCGCTGCTGCCCGGCGGCCGGCGCTGACCGCGGCCCGGGGCTAGCAGCCGCTGTCCGGCAGCCGGCAGCGCTCGCGCCACTCGGGGGCGTCGATCACGTCGCGGCGCTGGACGCGCAGCAGCCGCGCGCGGTGGCGCCGGATCGCGGCCACGGTGGTGGACACGTATTCCGACTTGGTCGACAGCACGCGCACCGGGCGTCGGCGGGATCCGGGTGTCCCAAGCAGGGACACGCCGTCCAGGTCGCGGGGGGCCCTGGCGCCGATCGCGTCCAGGATGGTGGGCAGCACGTCCACCGTCTGCGCCGGGCGCGGGTCGGTGCCGCGCCCCCGACCTCCGGGCCGCTTGACGAACAGCGGCACGGAAGCGATGCCGCCCACGTTGGCCCGGGTGACGTCGCGCAGCGGGGCGCCGGGCTCGAAGGACACCGCGTGGTCGGCGGCCAGCACCACCAGCGCGCGGTTCCAGAGGCCGACGCGCTTCAGGCGTGCGATCACCCGGCCCAGCAGCCGGTCGGCGTAGCCCACCTGCAACAGGTGCGCGCGCCAGAGGCGGCGCGCGAGGCCCCGGTCGCGGGGGAGGCGCAGCGTCTGGCGGACCCCCTCGGGCACGCCGCCGTCGCCCGACACGGGGTACGCGCGCCCCGAGGGCAGGCGCCCCCAAGGCCGGTGGGGGGTCATCACGTGCAGGAAGTCCAGCGTCGGACGCCGGCGGGCGCGCACACCGGCCAGGAAGGCGGACACGTCGCGCCCGGCGTCGCGCACTTCCGCGCCGCCGATCAGCGGCGAGCGCGGAGCCATGTCGTTGGGGGCAACGCTGAGGTAGGCCAGGTGCGAGCTCTCCGACGCCAGCGCGGCCACGGCGTCCCCGGTCGAGCGGTCCTCTTCGGGGCATGCCGCTGCAGGACACAGACGGGTGATCGGCTCGCGCACGTGCAGGCGGTACTGCCCGCGCAGGAGCGAGAACAGGTTGCGCGGCCAGGCCCTGATATCCGGCGCGCGGATGCGGCGGGGGCCGCGCCGACCGCTCAGCAGGGCCGGCACGGCGACCGTGGTCTGGTCGGCCACGGTGGTGGCGTTGGGGTAGAAGGTGCCCGCGCGGGCCAGGCGGGCGAAGTTGGGCAGCCGGCGGGCGTCGATCCGGTCACCCGAGGACAACAGCGAGCTGACGGGAAGCTCGTCCATCACCACCATCACGACCGGCACCGGGTGACGGGCGGTGGTCGGAGGGCTGGCGGCGCTCGAGCCCATCGGGGCCGAGGCCAGGAAGGCGACCAGGGCGGCCGGCGCCGCCACGGCCAGGAAGCGGACGAAGGTACGCGAGCCGGCGGACCGGCGCAGCAGCCAGAGCGCCGCCGCCCCACACGCCGCGGCCACGGCGATAAGCAGCCAGGCGGGGGCGGCGATCCCGGTGGACCGGGTGAGCTCGAGGTCCAGCTCGTCCAGCAGGCCGAGCACGATGGCGCCCAGCAGCAGCCAGCGCACGGCATCGTGGAGGCGATCCCCCCAGCCCGGACGGGCACGCGCCACGAGCGCCTCCACCAACAGGATGACCAGGGGAAGCCCGACGATGACGGCCACCGCGAAGGCCACCACCGCCGGGCCCGGCGTCTTGCGCGCCGAGAAGAACTCGGGCGAGCTGTTCACCAGCGCGAACAGCGGCTGGCCCAGGGCCAGCGTGCACAGCCCCAGGAGCTCCAGCAGCCGGTGGTGGAGGGCTTGGCCATGCCGGGCTGAGGAGACGTGGCTGGACACGGTGGAGTCGCCGGCGGCGGCCCCCGTCCCCGCGACGGGGAGCGACTCTACCCCGCTGGCGCGCGCTCCATCTGGTCGACCACGCCCTCGACCATCGCGCGAACCGCTGCGGAGGCCTTCTCGGGCGCGCCCGCGTCGAACGGGGGCTCGGGGTCGTACTCGATCGCCAGCTGG
>JBBREO010000020.1:0-35224 GCA_038202855.1 Solirubrobacterales bacterium | reverse complement strand
ATCGCCATGCCGAAGGGCTCGCGGTCGGCGCAGTGCAGCAGGCAGGTCGCTCCCGCGAGCGCGACGGGTGCGTCCTGGGCGGTGCCCGGGATGTCCACGCAGCGGTCGAGGTCGGGGGCACTTGCGCGGCGGCGGAGCTGTTCGAGCAGCCGCTCGCCCCCCGCGTCCAACGGCGCGCCCGCCACGAGCAGTCGCAGCGTTGGCAGCTCCACGCGTGTGAGGGCGACCGTCTCGAGCGCCAGGTCTGGACGCTTCCAGCCGACCACCGCGCCAAGCAGCAGCACGTTCGGTTCGCCGGGCAACGGGGAGGGGGCGAAGCGGTCGAGATCCACGCCGGGGTGGATCACTTCGGTGGGGGCCCCGAGGTCGGCCGCTATGGCCGTCGAGAGGGCTACCACGGCGTGACAGCGTCCGGCCGCCAACCGGACGGCCGCTGCTACCCAGCGGGTGGGCAGGAAGTCATTGTGGGCGAACACCAGCGGCGGGCGATCGCGCACCGTTGTGAGGGCAGCGGCGCTCGACAACAGCCCGCGCATGCTCCAGCCCACGACGCAGTCGGGGCGCAGCCCTACTACTGCGGCCCGGACCTCGGCCGCCAGCGCGGCGAGCCGCCACGCAGCGCTTCCACGCTCGCGGAGGCTGCCGCGCAGCTCGGCGCGGCGTGGCTTGAGCTCGACCACCGTGATACCGGCCGTACGGGCGGCCTCGGCCAGCGGGCCCGGCGGGCAGGCCACGGCGGCCGTTCCCGACAGATCCGAAGCCCGGTCGAGGAGGATCCTTTCCGCGCCGCCCAGCACAGAGGAGTAGCTCACGAACAGCGCCTGCGGGGAGCCAGACAAGGAAGCGCGAAACTACCAGGCGTTATGAGTGACTCCGGCGCCGAGCGGCTGGCCTTCCCACGCGCGGAGCTACGAGGGCGGACGGTGCGGGGCGGGGTGCTCAACGCCTTGTTCCTCGGAGGGGGCGAGGGGCTGGCGTTGGTCCAGGGGCTGGTGGTCACGGCGCTCCTGGGGCCGGTCGCGATCGGGCTGTACGGGATCGTGACCACCACGGCGATGACCCTCGTCCAGTTGCGCCGGGTGGGGATCGATGAGGCCTTCGTCCAGCAGTCAGAGGCCTCCCAGGAGGACGAGTTCCAGCGTGCCTTCTCGCTCGAGCTGACGCTCGGCGCGCTGTTCTCGGTCCTGCTGTTGGTGCTCGCACCGGTGGTGGCTCTGGCCTACGACGACTCGCGCCTCCTCGGCCTCACCGTGGCCGTGTCCTACCTGCCGGTCGCCTTCGCCCTTCAAGCGCCGCAATGGGTCTTCTTCCGGCGGATGGACTTCCTGCGCCTTCGGCTGCTCCAGTTCTCCATCCCCGCCGTCACCTTCGCGGTGACGGTACCGCTCGCGGCTCTGACCCACAGCGTCTGGGCGCTGGTCATAGGCCCGGCCGCCGGCAACGCGGTGGCTGTCGTCGTGGCGATCCGCCAGTCGCCCTACCGCCTGGCCCTGCGCTTCGACCGCTCCGCCGTCCGTCGCTACTTGAGCTTCTCCTGGCCCATCTTCTCGACCGCCGCGGCGACGCTGTTCGTCCTCCAAGGCCAGGTCTTCGCCTTCAACCTGTCCGATGGGCTCGCGGCCGCGGGCTTCATCACCTTGGCCGCGACACTCACCCGGTACGCGGATCGCGCGGACCAGATCGTGACCACGACCATCTACCCGGCGATCTGCGCGGTGCAGGGGCGGCTGGACACGCAGCGGGAGATGTTCGTGAAGTCGAGCCGGGCGACCATGATCTGGGCGCTGCCCTTCTGCGCCGGTCTCGTGCTGTTCGCGCCTGCGCTGGTACACCATGTACTGGGCGACGACTGGGGGCCCGCGGTGATCCTGATCCAGGGACTGGCGGCCGCGGCCGGGCTCCAGCAGGTGGGCTACGTATGGTCTGCCTTCTACCGTGCCCGGGGCCAGCCGCAGGTCCAGGCGGTGGAGTCGGGAGTGCTCGCGGCGAGCTTCATCGGCCTGGCCGTGCCGGCCCTGTTCGTGTGGGGTGCGGACGGTTACGTGGTCGCGCGGATCGCGGGCTCCGTCCTGTTGCTCGGGGTGCGTCGACACTACGTCCGGCGCATGTTTCCCGAGGTCGAGCTGGTGGCCCTCGGCTTGCGCGGCGCCCTGCCCGTCGCCGTCGCCGCGGGCGCGACACTGGCGCTCAGGGCATGGGTGGACCCGGGCACGGCGATGGAGCTGGTCACCTTCGGGCTGCTCACCGCCGCCCTCACCGGGGCGGTGGAACGCCAGCTGCTCGTCGAGCTGCGGGGCTACGTACGCCGGCGTGAAGCCGACCCAGCACCCTTCTAGAGGGAGCGGCGCCGGGCCGGGCCTCGGCGGAGCAGCGTTCCTGCCACGAGCAGCAGCCCGCCGGCTAGGGCCACCGGCGCGGTGTCGGACCCCGTACGCGGCAGCTCGGCGGCGGTGCCGCGGGAACTCGTGGCCGTGGGCGGCACCTGCGGCACGGGCGTGGTCGCCGTCCCTGTGCCCGACTCCGGGCTGCTCGAGCCCGAGTTGCCGGCGCCGGGGTTGGTCCCCGAGCGGCGCTTGCCCTGGGAGCCGTTGCCGCCAGACTCCGTCTGCCCGCTGGGAGCGTCCTTGAGCGGGTCGGCGTACTGCTCGTCGCCGGCGCTCTGCCCGAGCGCCGCGGTCGGGGTGACCAGTAGGGCGAGCGTGGTCAGCGCGGCGGTGATCGTGTTCCTCGCGGGCGCCATGAGCGGCACCCTAGCGGCCTGACGCCGGCCCGGAGCCGACGGACTAGGCTCTCGCGAGTGCGGCCTCGCATCGCGCTCGTCCACGATTTCCTCGTCAGCGTTCGCGGGGCAGATCGCGTCTTCTTCGAGATCTGCGATCTCTATCCCGACGCGGACATCTTCGTGCCCATCTACGACGAGAAGGCGACGGGCCACGCTCTCGCGGGCCGCAACGTCCAGGTGTCGTTCCTGCAGAGGCTGCGGCCCTCGGCGCGGACGTTCCGAGCGCTGCTGCCCTTCTATCCGGCGGCGATCGAGTCGTTCGACCTGGGCGGCTACGACCTGGTGATCTCCAGCTCCAGCGCGTGGGCCCATGCGGTCCTGTGCGACGAGGCCGCGGTGCACGTCTGCTACTGCCACAACCCGTTCCGCTACGTGTGGAACGAGCGTCACCGTGCGCTGGCCGAGCGGCACAACCCCGTGGCGCGCGCGGCGCTGGGCATGCTCGCTCGCCGTTGGCGGGAGTGGGACTGGATCGCAGCCCAGCGAGTCGACCACTACGTGACCAACTCCTGGACGACCAGCCGCAGGATCCAGAGCTACTTCGGTCGTGAGGCCAGCGTGATCTACCCCCCGGTGGACACCGGACGGTTCGCCCGGGGGGAGGGGCGAGGCGACCACTACCTGGTCCTGTCCGAACTGGTCTCGCACAAGCGGATCGATGACGCGGTGCGGGCCTTCACCCAGCTGGGGCTGCCCTTGATGGTGGTCGGAGACGGGCCGGATGCGCGTCGACTCCGACGGTTGGCCGGCCCGACGGTGACTTTCGCCGGTCGAGTCGACGACGCCGAGGCCTCACGATTGGTGGCCGACTGCCGTGCGCTCGTGGTGACGGCGGTGGAGGAGTTCGGCATCGCTGCGGTGGAGGCCCAGGCGGCCGGTCGCCCCGTGATCGCCCAGGCCGGCGGCGGCGCGCTCGAGACGGTCGTCGACGGAACCACCGGGTGCTTCTACAAGGGGGGCCCCGACGCGCTGGTGGAGGCCGTCTCCCGCTTCGACACCGACGCCGTGGACCGCGACGCCTGCATCCGCAACGCCTCGCGATTCGACCGGGAGTGCTTTCGTGCCGCGTTCGAGCGCGAGGTGGATGCCATGCTGGCTCGAGGAGAGGCCCGCGAACCTCGCGAGATCGCGGCGGCCCGTCGTGTCGCAGGCGAGCGCCCTCGCCTGACCGCAGTGCGCGGACTCCCCGGCCGCCGCCTTTAACGCCTAACCCAGCCCCGCCCGCGCGCGCCGCGCTGCTCGGACCGCGGCCAACTGCCGTCGCTCCCGCTGGGTCGGATGCCCGACCAGCGCCTTGATGGCGGCTCGGTCGACGAACGTGATCGCCTGGAGAAGGTCGTCGATCGCCACCCCGCGCTTTCCGAGCCGCTCCGCCGCCACCGCATGGCGCTGGCGCGCGATGAGATCGATCGGCTCGCCGCCAAAGGCGCGGTCGGTGGAGTGGGCGCGATCGTGGTGCACCCGGGCACCCGGCCAGAACACGGTCTCGATCCCCCGAGCTCGCGCGCGCAGGCCGAGCTCCATGTCCTCGGCGTACATGAAGATCCGCGCGTCGAAGGGCCCCAGATCGCGGAGGGTGGCCGTCGCCGCCGCGAGGCAGCAGCCAACCGCCCACGCGGCCGGCTGCGGACGATCCGAGCGCCACGGCGCGACCTTCGCGGCGAGGGCGGCCGGCAGAGCCGGGGGCGGCACCAGCGCCGACAGCAGAGCCCACCACGAGAGGGGGTGGTGATGGGCGTTGTCCTGGCGTGCGCCACCGGGTAGCTGTACGGCGGGGGCGAAGATCGCGTTCGGTCGGCTGCGGGCCTCGTCGGCCAGGGCCGCGAGCGAGGCGTCCACCAGCGCGACATCGGGATTGACGAGCACGGTCACGTCTCCTCGAGCCTGCTCCACGCCGAGGTTGCTGGCGCGGCCGAACCCCACGTTGGCGCCGGCGTCGATCACCCTCGACTCGCCCGGCCAGTCACGGACCAGAGCGGCTCCACCGTCGTCCGAGCCGGAGTCCACCGCCACCACCTCGGCCCCCGGGAGCTGGCGCGAGACACTGGCCAGCAGCCGGCCCACCACCGTGCCCGAGTTGTGCAGGACGGTGACCAGCGTCGTCCCCTGACCCGGGTCAGCCACGTGGCACCAGCACCTGATAGGCCCCGTTTCGCTCGAGCAGGCGGTATCGGCGGGCCAGGTAGCGATCAAGCGTCCGCACGCCGCTGCTGCTCGCGCTCGGGTTCGGCTCTCGGAGGGTGGACATCGGGTCGGTCCAGCGCACCACGGCGCGCGGGCGCTCCCGGGCGAGCGCCGCGACCACCTTGCTCTGGAAGCGGCCGGTTGTGACTGGCCCGAAGTCGTGGTCGACGACGTTGCCGCGGTCGGCCAGGACGTACAGCATCGGGTTGTTTATCCGCACCACGTCGGATCGCCGGGTGGCCACGTAGGTCGACTCGCCCGGCGCGAGCCGCTCGTGCAACAGCGCCACCGTGCGCTCCAAGGCGCGCGCTTCCGCGGGCCGGGCACGCACCCCGTCGGCCGCCGGCACGTCGACCGCGGCCAGATCCGGGGGGGTGACCAGCGCCGACAGGCGGTTGGCCAGTCCTGCCGCCAGCAGCACGGCGAAGACGGCGGCCAGCACGCCCGAGGCCACCCGGCCCGCGCGCAGCGGAAGAATGCGGACCGCCGCCAAGGGCAGCAGCGCCGAGAGGACCGCTGCGAGCGGCTGGGCGTGGAAAACGTCCGCGCGCGAAAGCAGGTAGGCGAGGCCTCCCGCGCCCAGCACGGTGAGGCCGGCTGCGGCGGAGGTGCCTGGGCCGCGTGGACCGCGGCGAATCGCCACCGCCGTTGCGGCCAGGCCCAACCCGACGATGCAGGACAGCGGCGCGTAGAACTCGAGGACGTCCTTGCCGTCCTCGGCCAGTTCCCGCACCGAGGATGTTCGAAGCGGACCGCCGTAGTCGACGGGTATCGGCAGGCCACCGCGTCCGCCGGTCCCGGTCAGCACCAGGGAGTCGATCAGCTCCCCGGGGCCTGCGGCTACCGCGAAGGGCAGGTGCAGGACCAGGCCGACCGCGACGCCCGCCGCCACCGCGATACCAGCGTGCCGGAGCCGGGTGGTCGCCGGCCCCGCCGCGGCTGCCAGGCAAGCCAGTGCTGCCAGGCCGGCGGCCGCCCCGAAGTCCAACCTCCACCATGCGGCTACCCCGGCCAACGCCCCGGCGCCCAGAGCCGCGCGCGATCCGGGCACAGAGCGGGCCGACAGGATGGTCACCACCACGAGCCCCAGGAGCAGTGGCACGGGAAACGGAGTCGGTCCCGCAGGCTGGGCCATGGTGCAGATGGCGCCGAGCCAGGCTGCCAGCGCCCAGCCGCGTCCGACGTGGCGGCGAAGGAGGAGGAAGACGGTCGTGGCGATCGCGACGTCGAGGACCACCCGGAGCAGTCGCCACCACAACAGGGAGGGCCCCAGCAGCTTCGCGGCGGCGGCCAACAGGTAGGGCTGCCCGGGCCCGTACACCCAGAAGAAATCTCGGTAGGGAACCTGCCCCGAGTCGATCCGCCGGGCCGCCTGGAGCATCAAGCCCTCATCGAACGGGTCGATACCGCGCAGCGCGGTGAAGCCCGAGATCACCGCCGCGCCCAGCACCAGAAGGGCGATCGGCACGGCTGGCCGGCGCACGCGTGCCACTATGCCAGACGTGCCTTGGCGGGTGACATCAGCCGTTGTGGCACTGGCGGTGGCGGCCGGCCTGGCAATTGAGCTGGTCGCCGAGACCCGGGTGCAGTCCGCGCGCGAGGCGACGTTCGTGGCGGGTCAGCGCGGCCTGCCGGCGCCCGAGCGGCGACGCGCACTGGACAATCTCGAGGCGGGTCAACACTGGCGCCCGGGAACCGAGGCGCTCACCACGGAGGCCTACGTTCTGCTGCGTGCAGGCGATCGCGGAGGGGCCGAGCGCGCGGCTTGCGAGGCGGTGCGGCGCGAGCCCGAGGACGCGCAGGTCTGGCGAACGCTCGCCGCCGTCCTGGAGGCCGCACGTTCTCCGGGTGCGGCGGCCGCCGCCGCCCGCGCTCATCGGCTCGATCCCCGCGGCTAGGGGTCCGCTTGGACGCGTTCGAGCCGGATGACGCAGTTCCACGTCACGAACTCGCGCAGGACCGGTATCCGGCACAGGAACGCCAACCGCGGCCAGTAGCGCGGTTCCACGCTGATGATCCGCAGGCCAGCTCGCGATCGCACGTCGCGCAGCATCCGGCCGATGTAGGTGGGAAACAGGCCCTCTCCGACCCTGTTCTTTCGCGGCGGACCATGCAGACGGTCGTGCAGCCACGGTCCGAGGCGAACTCCGAGCAGGTGGTAGGGCGAGATGCCGTGGCCGCCCCAGGGTGAATACCAGTTTGTCCATGACACGTACGCCCATCCGCCGGGCTCGAGCACACGCCGGATCTCGTCGAGCACGGCACCGGGGTCCGGGGTGTGCTCGAGCATGTTCGAGCAGAAGGCGCCGCCGACGCTGGCATCGCCGAGCGGCAGGCTCGCGGCGCTGGCCACGACGGCCCCCTCGGGTGGGTCACCCGCATAGCTCATCTCGGCCAGGTCGTTGTCCACCGGTATGACGTGGGCGCCGCGCGCCCGCAGAGCCGCCGTGTAGAAGCCGGGCCCGCAGCCCAGGTCGACCACGGCCTGGCCGGCGAGGGGGCCGTGGGTGCGCTCGAGGTCGTCGGCGGCGCGGGTTGCCAGCAGCCGGTAGAAGGGCTCCGGGTCCTCCGCTTCGTTGCGAAACAGGCGGACCAGCTCCGCGGTGTCGCGCCAGCCGCTCACGATGCCTCCTCGGCGACGGGGGTGTCCGCCGCCCGTTGCAGCGCCGGGATGACCAGGCCGGCCGCCAGGACCGCGGTGAGGGCCAGCATCGTCAGCGCGATGTCGGTCAGGTTGGGAGCAGCGACCAGCAGCGCCAGGGGCTCCACCACGGCGATCGCCGCGAGGCCCAGCAGGAACGCCACCCGGCCGACGCCGAGGAGGAACTGCACGGCGAGGTAGACGCAGGCGAGCATGCTCATCGCCAATCCCAGCACCGGAAGCGCGCCGCCGGCTTGACCGAGGTCCGGTCCGAAAACGATCTCGAGGATCTGCCTGCCAACCACCGAGTAGGCGACGATCATCGGAACGGCGACGATGGCCACGATCGCCAGAGTCCGGGCGAGGATTGGGCGGGCGTCTTCCCCGCTGCGGGCACGCCGCGCCGCCTCGGGGAGCAGGAACAGGCCGAGCCCAACGCTGAGCCAGATCACCATCTTCGCGGCCACCGATGCCGCTGCGTAGGAGCTGGCCGCGTCGTCGCTAAGTGCCTGGTGCTTGACCACGATCACGTCGATGTTCTGCAACCAGGCGAACAGCGTGAGCGCCGCGAGCGGAACGAGGGCACCGCGCGCGATATCCCGCAGTCCACGACCGTGGACCGGGCCGTCCGCCATCTCCCGCGTGCTCAGAGGCAGCACTGCGAGCGCGACGCCCGCCACGGACAGGCCGGTGCCCAGGAAGGCGCCGGTCACGCCCAAGCCCGCCAGGATCAGCGCGGTTCCGGCCACGAGGCGCGCAGCCCCCTCCGCGACCAGGCTGAGGCCCACGGCGCGGTAGTGCCCGGTGCCCTGGAGTACGCCGCGCTCTATGGACAGCAGCATCCACACGCACGCACTGGTGGGCACGGCCGCCGCTGCCCACGGATCACCGTCCACGCCGATCACCGCCGCCAGGGGCTCGCGCAGGACCGCGCTCGCGGCGGCGACGGCGACCGTCGCCAAGGCGAACGCGCGGATGAGCCGTCGTGGGTCCAGAGTGACGTTGTCGCGGTCGGCGCTGATGGTCCGCGCTACGGCCACCTGAAGCGCCTGCCCCGGTATGGCCAGGATCAGGAATGCCGCCACCAACGCCGCCACAGAGCCATAGCCGTCGCCGCCGAGCAGCCGGGCGAAGGCGATCGACACGGCCAGGCCGATCACGTTGGTGGCCATGGCGGCGGCCGCCAGGCCGCCGGCACGGCCGGTGTCCGAGCCGGCCAAGCGCCTAAGGGGAGATATCTGCTGTCCCTCCTCGGCCCGCACCTCGCGCAGGCGGTCCAGCACCTGCTCGGCGCCCACCTCCCAGGTGAGCTCCCGAGCGCGGTCGCGCGCCCCAGCCGCCAGGCGCGCCCGCAGATCGTGGTCATCGATGAGTCGTCGCACGGTGTCGGGCAGGTCCTCGGCCCCCGACGCCAGGAGGCCCGTGCGTTCGTGCTGGACCGACTCGGCCAGGCCACCCACCGCGACCGCCGCGCTGGTGGTGCCGCACGCGCCCGCTTCGGTCACCGACAGGCCCCACCCCTCGGCGGTGGACGCCATCACGTTGACCCAGGCGCGCCCCAGCAGTTCGCGTTTGCGCCCCTCGTCCACGAATCCGTGGAGGGTGACTCTGTCGGTCAGTCCCCGGCGCTCGATCTCGCGGACCAGCGCGTCGCGGTGGTCGCCCTCTCCGACCAGGTCCAGCCGGGCGCCCTCGATCGCCTCGAGCGCGTCGAGAATGGACTCGATGTTCTTGTAGCGCTTCAACCGGCCGAGGTGCACGAGCGAGGGCTCCGGGGTCTTGGCCACCGAGGCGAATTCCTCTGGCTCGACGCCCGCGTAGCTGACGAAGATCTGCGAGCGCGGCGCCCCCCCGGCGACAAGCGCCTCGGCGGTGGCCTCGGAGACCGTTACCAAGGGCCTGTCCGCGTACAGATGGCGAAGCGGAAGCGTCTCGGCCACCAGCCCAAGCGGCGTCCCGAGTCGCCCGAACTCGTGCCGGTACTGCGCCCCGGCGCTCAGGTGCTGCACGCAGGTCACGCAGGGGATGCGCAGCCACAGGGGGGTGAAGAAGAAGACCCCGTTGATCATCTCGAGGGCGACGTCGGCGTCGGCGCCGGCACCGGAGCGGACACGGCGGAAGGCGTGGGGGACGGCCGTCTTCAGGGTGCCGCCGCGGTGGAAGGTCAGCGCCCCCCGGTTGTCTTCGCCCCGCGCGCCGGGAAACGCCGAGCTGACCACCGTGATGCGATGCCCCCACTCGAGCCAGCGAGCCACGTAGGCGCGCATCAGCGCTCCGCTGCCGCCTCCCTGGGGGTGCTCCCAGTCGCGATCCGCGATCACCAGGATGTGCAGGGGGCCTCGGTCGGCGGCCATCGGCCGGGCAGGCTAGCGGTCGGTCGGACCGGGGGTGGAGGGTCGATCGGCTGGGCTACGCTGCCCGGGCGTGCCCCGCCGGACCTTGTCAATCGTCGTGCCTGTCTTCAACGAGGAGGTTCGTCTGCCGGAGTTCTTCTCCGCCCTCGAGCACGCCGAGGAAGAATGCTCGGCGGCCGGCCTCGAACTGTTGGAAGTCGTGGTCGTCGACGACGGCAGCGTCGACGCCACCGCCAGCCTGCTGACCGACCGGATCGGGGGACAGCCGGCGGTGCGGCGGTTGGACAACGGTCCGAACCGCGGCAAGGGCGCCGTGGTGGCTGCCGGTCTGCGGATCGCGGCCGGAGACCTGTCGCTGATCACCGACGTGGATCTGTCGACGCCTCTGAGCGAGCTGCCAAAGCTCGTCGCGGCGCTGGACGCGGGCGCCGATGTGGCGATGGGCTCTCGGACCGCGGACCCGGCCCTCGTGCAGCGCTCCCTGTACCGGGCAGTCATGAGCCGCGTCTACAACGGGTTGGCTCGGGCCCTGACCGGACTGGCCCACCGCGACACCCAGTGCGGGTTCAAGCTGGTGCCGACTCCGATTGGCCGGTTCCTGGTGGAGGGCCAGCTGGTGGAGCGATGGGCCTTCGACGTGGAGTCCCTGATGCGGGCGCGTTCCGCCAAGCTGGCCGTGGCCGAGGTGCCGGTGGTCTGGAAGCAGGACGACCGGTCGACCGTCACGCCGCTGCGGGTGGCCGCCCGGATGGCACTCGACACGGCGTACATCGCCTGGAAGCTCCGCGTCAGGGGAGGTGCGGCGGCCTACCCGCCCTCGCGGGCCCCGGCGACCCCGTCTGCGGTTCCAAGGATGGCCGACACCAAAGCCAGGTAGACGAGCGTCACAGCGGGCATCTCCCAGTCCCAGTCGACAGCGGCGTGGAACGTGAATACGCTGGCCGCCGCGAGCCACCCGGCCGACGTCAGGCGGGTCGGGTCGGCCCGCTGGAGGCGGACGGCGGCGGCGACGGCACCGCCGACGAAGGCCAGCAGCAGAGTTAGGCCGACGAGGCCCAGCTCCGTTGCGGTCTCGATGTAGAGCGAGTGTGCGTCCAAGGCTGTTTCGGCGATTGGACGCTCGCGCAGCCACAGGTCGGCGAAGCCGCGCGAGCCCACGCCCCGCAGAGGTGTCTCGGGCATCTGGGCCAGCGCCACGTTCCAGTACTTGCCCCGATTGGTCTCGATGGTCCGCAGCCGGCTGCGGTCGGTCGGAAGCACGTGCCCCACAGGGCCACTTCCACTCGTGATCAGCAACGCGGCGCCCACCAGGGCGACAGCCACCGCGGCGCCGACCCCAAGCCTCGTCTTGAGCCCAGCGGATCGTCCTGGCCTGCCCTCGCGCCGGATCAGCATGAGGTGGATGGCCGTGGCGGTTGCGCACAGGGCCAGGAGGACCGCCAGCATGGCCGCGCCGTCCCAGCGACGGGCCGCGGTGCTCCCGGACAGAGTGTCGACGCCCGGGAACCGGGTGGCCGCCACGGCAGCCACGATCGAGACCCCCACCGCGACCACCGTTGCCCGGATCACGCGGGCGTCTCGGACCAGCGCCACGAGCACCACCAGCCCGACCACGAGGGCCGCCAGTGCTCCGCGGGAGACCGTGAGATACAGGGCGAGGCCCAGCGCGGGCCCGATCGCTGTGGCCATCAGGCGGGTCCCGGGCCGCCGGCTGGGATCGGCGGCCAGGCGAACGGCCAGCACCAGGCCGATCGCGGCCAGCGCCCCGAGCGCGTTCCAGTAGGTAAGCGGCTGGTCCAGTCGCGCGCCGGCGCGCACCCCGTGGGCGGCGTCGACCACCCCGGGGAGCAGACGCGTGGTCAGCGCATAGCCGCACACCACGGCCGCTCCGCCTGCCAGCACCGGTTCGAGCGCGCGGGCCCAACGCCCCCGCAGCAGGGCGGTGGAACACAGCGCGAACCCGGCGTAGAGGGTGACCCGTTCCGCGTCGGCCAGCGCCGGATCCCGCTGGGGCGCCCAGATGACCGACAGGGTGGTCCAGACGGCGAGGCCAATCAGTCCCAACAGGCTCAGACGCGCGGGAGTCGAGCGGGGAAACGGCCGCGGGACGGTCAGCATCACCACGGCGGTGGCCACCCAAACCCCGACACCGGCCCAGAGGCGCGGCTGGCCGAAGAACCCGCCCGAGAAGAAGGCAAGCACCGTGGGAAGCGCGAGCAGGGCCAGGCAGGCGCCGCTGCGAACGATCCCCGCCACGGGGGGCAGGCTAGCCTAACCCGGTCTTGGCCCCCGAGCGATGTTCCGGCCGCGCGTGGCGCGCGACGCCCGCGGCCCTGGCGCTGCTCGCGGTGGCCGTGGCCTTCGCCCAGCGGCCGGGAAAGGCATTCACCGACACACGGATCGAGCTGTCGCTGGACGCCGGCCGATTCCTCGAGCGAGCGGCCCAGACCTGGAGCTCGACCGGAGGCGACCTCGGTCACGTGCAGGGAGGTCTGCTGGCGGGCTATCTGTTTCCCACCGGTCCCTGGTACGAACTGGCCAGCGTCGCCGGGGTACCCGTCTGGGTCGGCCAACGCCTGCTGATCGCGCTCACCCTGTGGCTGGCTGCCTGGGGGGTAGTCCGGCTGATGGATGCGCTCTGGGGCGGTCCGCGCGGGCTGGCCCATGCCGTCGCCGGGCTCGCCTACCTCGCCAGCCCCTACGTGGTCGTCACGCTGGCCGTACGCGGCACGGCGCTGCTGCTGGCCTACGCCGCACTCCCCTGGCTGGTGCTGTGCGTCCACCGTGGCCTGGAGCGACGGGGAAGCTGGCGCGAGCCGGCGGCCTTCGGCCTCCTCGTGGCCGCCTCGGGGGGCGCGATCGCGGTCGCCTTCACCTTCTGGGCCGCCCTTGGGGCGCTGGCCCTGGGCCTGTATGAGACCCGCGTACTCAGGCGTAGCGCCGGCAACTTCGGTGCGTTTGCGTGGCGGGCAATCGCGTGCTCGGTGGCGGGCTCACTGTGGTGGCTGGTGCCCCTGGCGCTTCAGGGCGGGTTCGGGGCCGACTTCCAGCAGTTCGCCGAGCAGCCGTCGACGATCTGGTCCACCACGAGCTTGTCGGAGTCCTTTCGGGGGCTCGGCTTCTGGGTGCTGTACGCGGGGTCGGGCTACGGGCGGATCGAGCCGTCGGTCGGGATCAGCCCCGCATATCTGTTCTCGGCTCCCGTGGTGCTCGCCACCTTCGCGGTCCCGCTGCTGGCCTTCGGTGGGCTGCGCTGGACGCGGGCATGGCGCTATGGGCCGCCCCTCGGGGCGCTCGCCGCGATCACTCTGCTGGTCATGGCTGCCGGCTTTCCGCCGGGCACGCCTCTGCGGGTCGCCCTCGGTGTGGCCTTCGACCACGTGCGCTCGCTCGAGGTGCTGCGGACGACCTACAAGGCCGCCCCCGTACTGGTGCTGGTCGTCGCATGCCTGGCGGGCGCCGCGGCGGCGACGATCGTCGAACGCCGCCCGCGGTTGGCCGTGGCGCTGCCCTTGTGCGTCGTCGTGACCTTGGTCTTGGCTGGGCTGCCGCTGTTCACGGGCAAGGCGATCGACCGCCAGTCTGCCTATGGCGAGGTTCCCGGCTACTGGAACCATGCGATCGACGCGGTGGACGCGGCGGTCGGCCCCAACCGCCGCTCGCTCGTCCTGCCCGGCGAGCTCTTCTCCGCCTACCGGTGGGGATACACCAACACCTCGGTTGGGCCAGCCGAGGCGTCGAATCCGATGGTGGTCAGGCAGGCGATCCGGTACGCCGACCCGCGCGCTGCGCAGTTGCTCGACGCGACCGACGAACTTGTCCAACAGGGGCGGTTGGTACCGGGCCAGCTGTCGCCGCTGCTGCGGCTGATGGGCGTCGGACAGGTGCTCGTCGCGGCCGACGGGCGCAGCAGCCGAAGCGGCGCGCTACCGGCTGGTGCGCTGCCGGCGGCGCTCGAGGGTCAGGCGGCTTTTCGTCGGCCGGTCGAGCACTTCGGCCCGGCGCTCGGATTGCCCGCGCTGCCTGGACGCAGTGGGGACGGAGCGCGCCTGCCCGCGCTGGAGCGCTATCCCGTCCCCGGCTCACCTGGAGTGGTGCGCCTGCTGCCGGCCGAGCGGGCCACGGTGGTGGAGGGAGACGCCGTAGGGCTGACGGAGCTGGCAGCCCACGGAGCCCTCGCCCCTGGTCGACCTCTGAGCTACGCGGGTGATCTCGGTCGTGAGGAACTGCGGGCGCGGCTGCGTCGGGGCGCCGAGCTCGTCTTCACCGACTCGGCTCGGCGGCGGTTGCTCAGCACGGCGCGGGTACGCAACAACCAAGGGCCGACCTTGGAGGGAGGCGAGCGTCTTCCCGAAGGCTCCGCGCAGTTCGATCTGTTCCCCGCTGCGGGGGACCGCCATCGGACGGTGGCTCGGCATCTCGGAGCTGTCAGCCTGCGTTCGCCGGGATTGCCGGACGTCCCTCAGTACCCCGAGCACCGGCCTTTCGCGGCTTTCGACGGCGACCCCGACACGTCGTGGGTGGCCGAGGCGCGTCGCGACGAGGAGCGCTGGGTCGAATTGCGGCTGCCGTCCCCGCGCCGCATCCCGACGATCGCGGTGACGGGGCTGTCTGATCGAGAGGCACGCACCGCGGCTGTGATCGTCACCGTCGACGGCGGCCCCGAGCGCCGCGTGCGGCTGCGGACGCGGGGGCCCACGCGCATAGCCCTCGGTGCCAGGCGAATGCGGCGACTGCGAATCCGCATCGCCGACGTGCGACCGACCAACCCGGCCGACGAGGTCACCGGCGGGCTGCGTGAGGTCCGCATTCCCGGCCTGCGCATCCGCGAGCGGCTTGTCACCCCGGTGGGCCTCGCGCGAGCAGCACGCGGGCTCCCGTTGCGACGCACCCCGATCTCCGTCTTGTTGGTCCGGACGACCGCGGATTTTCCGCGCCGCGCCGGCAGCGTGGCGCGGGCGCCGCTTGCCGGTGCCCCGCGTGACATGGTGGATGCGGAGACGGGCTTGGAGCGTCAGATCGAATTGCCCGCTGCCCGGCGCTTCGCCCTCGACGGCTGGGCCAGCGTTCGGCCCGCCGCGCCCGACGCCGCCATCGATGCCCTTGCCGGGATGCCGCCGGCCTGGCACTTCGCCTCAACGCCGTGGTTCGAGGGCGTGCCTGGCCGGAGGGCCTCGTCCGCCTTCGACGGGGACCCGGCGACGGCTTGGGCGGGCGCGATGTTGCCGAGGGGACACCCCCGGCTGTCGATCCGGCTTGCGAAGCCGCGGACGGTGCGCCGCCTGGCGGTGGAGGACGGAGGTCCCCGTTTCCGCCGGGCGGCGCGGGTGCGCGTGCGCATGGGCGACGAGGCGGTGGACGCCGACGTGGGGAGGGGAGGCGTGGTTCGCCTGTCCCGGGCCGTTCGCGGACGGACGTTGAGCCTCGAGGTCCTGGCCATGCGACCGGCTCGGCAGCCCCACGGGCAGCTCGCGGCGGTGGCTATCGCCGAGATCCGCGTGCCGGGACTGAGGGTTCCGCCGCCCAGGCGTGTGGGGAGATTCACGACGGGCTGTCATGCCTTCCAGGCGCAGGGCCCGGAGACGAGGGCCCAAGTCCGGGTCAGCGGGCGTCTCGAGGACCTCGACGCTGCGCGGCCGCTGCGGCTGAGGGGCTGCAGCAGTTTGGGGTTGCGGGCCGGGACCAACGTCCTCTCGGTCCCCCAGGGGCCGGCGTTTCGCGCTGATCACCTGCGGCTGCGCTCGGGCGGGGCAGGTCGCGCCGCGCAACCCCCAGGTCGTGTGCTCGACGCCGGGCGGGGGCAGGACGGTCGCCGCGACGGCGTTCACCTCGCGCTCGACCGGCCGGGTTGGCTGGTGCTCGGTGAGAGCTATTCACGTGGCTGGCGGGCCTGGTGCCGCGACCGTGACGGCGACGAGCGCGAGCTGGGCGCGCCCCAGCCGGCGGCCGGCTTCGCGAACGGCTGGCGGATTGGTCCAAGGTGCGTCGCGGCCCGGTTCGCGTTCGGGCCCCAGCGCCTGGCCTTCGCCGGCTACGGCGTCTCGGCCGTGGTTGTGCTCGGGCTCCTGGCATTCCTGGCCCTCACGTGGCGCCCGGCCCGCCGTCGGCGCCGCTCCGCGCCACAGGCGGTCCTGTCGCCGCTCGATCCGATACCGCCGTCGGTCGGCCTTCGGCCGGCCTCCTGGCGTACCGCCCTCGCGGTCGGGGCGCTCGTGGCCCTGGTGGGGGGCTTCGTGTTCGCGTTGCGGGCGGGCGTCGTTCTCGGACCGGCGGCCGTGGTGGTAGCCCGTCTCGGTCCCCGGCCACGGCCGCTGCTGGCGGTCACCGCCGGCGTACTGGGCGCGATCCCTCTCGTCTACCTGACCTTTCCCGCGGACGACTCCGGCGGCTACAACTTCGGGTTCGCGCTGCACAATCTCGCGGGACACTGGCTCGCCGTGATCGCGCTCTGCTGCCTGGCGCTGGCCTGTGCGCTCGACATCCGGGGCCGGCGCCAGGGCTCCCGGCCGGGCTAGGCTCGGCCGCCGTGCCCGATGCCGGCGACCACCGACGCGATTGGGAGGCGATCGCCTCGCTTGATCCGCACTGGGCCGTTCTCTCGGACCCCGCCCGCAAGCACGGTCGCTGGGACGACACGGCGTTCTTTTCCACGGGCGAGGCGGAGGTGAGTTCCCGTCTGGAGGTTGCCGCTCGCCGCGGCGTGTCCCCGGCCAGCGGCGAGGCACTCGACTTCGGCTGCGGGCTGGGTCGGACTGCGCGGGCGCTGGCGGTCCGGTTCGAGCACTGCGTGGGCGTGGACATCGCCGCGCCGATGATCGAGCAGGCACGTGGTCTGAACGCCGCGGTCGAGAACCTCGAGTTCGTCATGAACCGTGGCGACGACCTGAGCTTCTTCGAGGACGGCAGGTTCGACTTGACCTACACCAGCATCGTGCTGCAGCACCTGCAAAGCCAGGAGGAGGTGACGTCCACTTTGCTCGAGCTCGCTCGAGTCACCAGCCCGTCCGGACTGATGATCTTCCAGGTGCCGAACCGGTTGTCCCTGAGCGTGCGCCTTCAACCGCGCCGGTCGCTCTACCGCGCGCTCGGCTTCGTCGGGCTGTCGCCGGAGGTCCGCTACCGACGGCTTGGGCTGCATCCGATGAGCATGCTCGCCGTGCCCGGCGAAGAGGTGGAGGGGGTGCTGGCCTCGGCCGGCCGCCGGGTGGTGCACACCGAGCGCACTACCGACCCGGAGTTCGGCTTCCAGAGCAGCGTCTACTACGCGGCATGACCATCGCCCGCGATCGACTAGCCCGCGACACCGCCGCCCTGGTCCAGGTGCCGAGCGTGACCGGCCACGAGCGCGCCGCCCTCGAGCGCATGGGCGAGCTGGCCACCGCGCTGGGCCTCGACGCCCACCTGCGCCGCCACGACCTCGACACGCTGCGGGCCCACCCCGGCCACCCGGGCGAGGAAGCCGAGCGCGACGAGCTGTGGGGCCTGACGGTGACCGCCCCCGGCGATCCGGGCGCGGGCCGCCTGTGCCTGTGCGGCCACCTCGACGTCGTCGGCCCCGGATCGGGGGTGTGGACCCTCGACCCGTGGTCGGGCGCGATCGCCGACGGCTTCGTGCACGGGCGCGGCTCGGCCGACATGAAGGGGGGCACGGTGGCGGCGCTGCACGCGATGGCGGCGGTGCGCGATCACACCGACGCCGAGGTGGTGCTGCTCGCCGTCTCGTCGGAGGAGGACGGCGGCCTCGGTGCCTTCGCCGCGCTGGAGGATGACGACCGCTTCGACGCCTGCCTGATCCCCGAGCCGACGGGGCTCGACGTGGTGTGCGCCCAAGCCGGCGCGCTCACCTTCGAGGGTGTGGTCCGCGGCCGCGGTGCCCACGCCGCCGTGCGCCTGGAGGGGCGCTCGGCCATCGACGCCTACCTGCCGGTGCACGCCGCGCTGGCCGAGCACGAGCGCCGGATCAACGCCGCCGTCGACCACGCGCTGATGGCCGAGCTCGAGCTCGCCTATCCGGTGTCGGTCGGTCGCCTCGCGGCCGGCGAGTGGTCTTCCTCGGTGCCCGACTGGCTCACCTTCGAGGGTCGGCTGGGCGTGCGCGTCGGCGAAGACCCCGACCGCGCCCGGGCGGCGCTGACCGACGCGCTCGCCGGCCTGGTCGACGAGCTGCGCTTCACCGGCGGGCAGTTCGCCTCGGCCGACACTCCGGTCGACCACCCGTTCACGCGCCTCGTGCTTCCCTGCTTCCCCGGCTCCCGCCCAGTCGGCGCGCCCTACGGCGCCGACATGCGCCACTTCTGCGCGCACGGCATTCCCACCGTGATGGTCGGTCCCGGCGGCCTCGAACGGGCCCACGCGGTCGACGAGCGCGTGAGCATCGAGGATCTCGCGCAGGTGGCCGAGGGGATCGCCCGCGTGCTCGCGAGCTTCGCATCGCGCCCACGGGCTACCATCACGCCACGTGGATGAGCGCGCTCTCACCGAGCGCCTGATCACCTACGACACGTCCTCGCTGGAGGGAATGAAGGCCGCCGCCGCGTTCGTTTACGGGTGGCTGGAGGCCCGCGATGTCGAGGTGAAGGGCGAGACCCACAACGGACGGCCGGTATTGGCCGCCACGGTGGGGGCCGACCAGGGACCGACGGTGGTGCTGCACGGCCACCTGGACGTGGTCCCCGGGCATGAGTCGCAGTTCACGCCGCGGGTGGAGGGCGACCGGCTGATCGGCCGCGGCGCCTACGACATGAAGGGCGGCCTGGCGGCGATGATGTGCGCCGTCCGCGAGCTTGCCGACCAGAGCGCGGCCCGGGTCCACTTCGTCTGCGTGTCCGATGAGGAGTCCAACGAGCAGAAGCACCGGGCTTCGGACTTCGTGGTGGAGAAGGGCTACGTGGGCGATTTCGCGATCACCGGAGAGCCCACCGACCTCAAGATCGGCGTGCAGGCCAAGGGCGTCCTGGCGCTGCGACTGGAGGTGACGGGCCGCTCAGCCCACGGGTCGACGCCGTGGCTGGGCGACAACGCCGTGCTCAAGGCGGTCGACGTCTTCCGCGCGATCGAGTCGATGCCATTCACCCGGGCGTCCTCCGAGCTGTTCGACCGCCCGTCGATCTCGCTCGGGCGCATCGAGGGCGGCGACGCCGTCAACCGGATCCCCGATCTCTGCACCATGGCGCTGGACATCCGCTACCTGCCCGGCCAGGACCCGGACGAGATCCTGGCCGCGGTGAACGCGATCGCCGACACCGCGGTGGTCCACGTCTTCCACCGCGAGCCGATCGTCGTCTCGCGCGAGGACGACCACGTGAAGGCGCTGGCCGCAGCCGTATCGAAGACGACCCCCGTGCGGGAGAGCATCGCCGTGGGCCGCGACGGGACGTCCGACGTCATCTCTTTCCTGAACGCCGGGATGCCCGGTGTCGAGTTCGGTCCGCACGGCGACGGCCACCACGGGCCCGACGAGTGGGTCTCGATCGAGTCGCTGGGCCAGTACCGGCGCGCGCTGGTCGAGTTCGTCACCATGTTGCCCTCCGCAGCCCAGAGCACCCGCCCGAGTACCTCCCTCCGGATCGCGTGAGCCCCTCCTTCGAAGACCTTCCCCGCCCCGGCCTCTGGAAGAAGCTGCTGTTCGGCGCGCTGTTGGTGGTCTTTGCCACCGCGGGCGCCACGTCCGTGACCGCGTTCAACGAGGTCGGCAACGTGGTCGATGCCCTCAAGCACAACAAGTCGATCAATCTGGGCAAGACCAAGCTCGCCGTCGTAGATCCCGGCGAGGCGCAGACGATTCTGCTCCTGGGCTCCGACCGGCGTCCCAAGGACTCCACCGACGGCGGCGCGGGCACGGGCGCGCGCTCGGACACGATCATCCTGGCCCGGCTGGACCCGAAGCGGAAGGCCACCGCGCTGATGTCGCTTCCGCGCGACCTGCGCGTGCAGATCCCCGGTCGCGGGACGGCGAAGATCAACGAGGCTTATGAGCTCGGCGGCCCGGCGCTCACCCTGCGCACGGTCAAGGACCTCACCGGCCTTCCGATCAACCACGTGATCAACGTCGACTTCGGCGGCTTCGAGCGCGCGGTCAACGCGATCGGCTGCATCTACGTCGACGTCGACCGGCGCTACTTCAACGACACCGCCGCGTACGCCTACATCAACGTCCCGTCGGGCTACCAGCGCCTGTGTGGCCAGCAGGCGCTCCAGTACGCCCGCTTCCGCCACGAGGACACCGACCTCGTGCGCGGCGTGCGCCAGCAGGAGGTGATCCGCGCGACCAAGCAGCAGGCCGGGATCACCGGGCTGATCAACAAGCGCGGCCGGCTCGAGCGGATCTTCGGCCGCTACACCACTTCGGACTCCGGCCTGAAGGACAAGGCGTCGATCATCTCGCTGGCCAAGCTGGCGGTGTTCTCGGCCGGCCAGCCCATCCGCGAGGTGCACTTCGAGGGCCAGGTGGGGATCACGACGGGCAACGAGGCCGCGGGCGTGCCCAGCTTCGTGACAGCCACCGACAGCACCGTGAAGAAGCTCGTCCAGCAGTTCCTCGGCGTCAAGGCCAGCAAGGGCGTGAAGGGCACGCTCGAGCCGAAGGGCCACCGGAAGAAGAAGCGCCGGGGACCGACCGACGGCGGCTTGGAGAAAGCCCCCGGCCCGGGCAAGGACCAGGCCGTCCAGGCCATCCAGCAGGGCGCCGGCGGCCAGCTGCCGGTCTACTACCCGAGCCTGCGCCTGAAGGGCTCGCTGTTCGCGGGACCGCCGCGCTACTACAAGATCAAGACCCCCGCGGGCCGCCACGAGAAGAGCTACCGGATGGTGATCAAGCGCGGCCGGGTGGGCGAGTACTACGGCGTCCAGGGCACGACCTGGACGAGGCCGCCGCTGCTGGAGGGCGGCTTCGACACGGTCAGGTCGGGCCGGCGCACCTTCGAGCTGCACTACGACGGCGATCGCGTGAAGCTCGTGGCCTGGCGCACCCCCAAGGCGGTCTACTGGATCTCGAACACCCTGCTGCAGAGCCTGAGCAAGGACCAGATGCTGTCGATCGCGCGCAGCACCCGCCTGCCCTAGCGGCTGCGCGCCCGCCCTCGCCGCTAGCCTCCCCCGCTCTCATGAGCGCTTCCAGAGAACCCATTGGAGTGATCGGAGTCGGCTGGGTCGGCCTGTGCACGGCCGCCTGCTTCGCGGAGCTGGGCCACGAGATCTACGCGCGCGACATCCTCGCGGACAAGGTCGCGTCCCTCTCGCGGGGCGAGGTGACGATCCACGAGCCGGGCCTGCCCGAGCTGCTGGCCGCCAACGCCGAGCGCCTGCACTTCACCACCCACATGGCCGAGGTGCTCGAAAACGCGCGGCTTCTGTTCTGCTGCGTGGACACGCCGCCCACCTACTCCGGCGACGCCGACCTCTCGCGCGTGGAGTCCGTGCTGGCCGAGCTGGGCCAGAGCACCGAGCACGCCATCGTGATGAAGAGCACCGTGCCCGTGGGCACCGGACGCTCGATCGGCCGGCGTGCCCCGCACCTCGGCTACGTGTCCAACCCCGAGTTCCTCAAGGAGGGCACGGCGGTCAAGGACTTCATGCACCCCGACCGCGTGGTGGTCGGGGCCGAGCCGGACTCGTCGGAGCACGCGGGGCGCGTAGCGGCTCTGTACGAGCCCCTGGGCGCGCCGGTGGTCAAGACCGACGTGGCCAGCGCGGAGATGATCAAGCTGGCCTCCAACGCCTTCCTGGCCACCAAGATCTCCTTCATCAACGAGATCGCCAACGTGTCCGAGGAGCTGGGCGCCGACGTGAACGAGGTCGCCCGCGGCATGGGGTTGGATGAGCGGATCGGGAACAAGTTCCTGCGCGCGGGGATCGGTTACGGCGGCTCGTGCTTTCCAAAGGACGTCTCCGCCCTCAAGCAGCTGGCCGGCAACTCGGGCTACCACTTCCAGCTGCTGACCGCCGTCATCGAGGTCAACGAGCTGCAGAAGCGGCGCACCATCGGCAAGCTGCAAAAGCACCTGGGCTCGCTGGTGGGCAAGGAGATCGCCCTGCTCGGCGTGGCCTTCAAGCCCGACACCGACGACGTGCGCGAGGCCACCAGCCTGGTGCTTGCCGCGCGGCTGGCCGGCGAGGGTGCGAACGTGCGCGTGTTCGATCCCGTGGCCAGCGCCAACGCAGACGGAAAGCTGGGCGGCGCCGTGGTCTGCGAGTCCGCGCTGGACGCCCTGGCGGGCGCCGATGCCGCGGTGATCGTCACCGAGTGGCCCGAGTTCGCCGAGCTGGACTGGGCGGGACAGGTCAAGGACGCGATGGCCCAGGCCGTGCTGATCGACGGGCGCAACTTCCTCGATCGAGAAGCCCTGCGCGAGGCCGGCTTCGCGTACGAGGGCATCGACCGCTAGAGATGGTCGGACTGCCGACCCTCTGATGCAGGCACTCGTCCTCGCCGGCGGAGAGGGCACGCGCCTGCGCCCGCTCACCCGCACCACGCCCAAGCCGGTGATGCCGCTGGCCGGGCGCCCGTTCCTGTCCTTCATGCTCGACTGGCTGAAGGGCCACGGGGTGACCGAGGTGATCCTCTCGTGCGGCTTCATGTCCGACGACGTGCGCGACGTGCTGGGCGACGTGTACGGCGGCATGCGTTTGCGCTACGCGGTGGAGGAGGAGCCACTGGGCACCGCCGGTCCAACGCGGCTGGCGCTGGACCAGGGCCTGCTGCACGACACGCTGTTCGTGCTGAACGGCGACGTGCTCAACGACATGGACCTGACCGCCCAGCTGGCCTGGCACGCCCAGTCGCACGCGCGCGCCACGCTCGCGCTGATCGAGGTGGAGGACACCGCCTCCTACGGTGTGGTGCCCACCACCGGGGAGGGCAAGGTCGAGGCCTTCCTGGAGAAGTCCGACGGCCCGGCGCCGACCAACCGGATCAACGCCGGCGCCTACGTGATCGAGCGCGAGGTGATCGAGCAGCTCGTGCCCTCCGGCCGCGCGGTCTCCTTCGAGCGCGAGGTGTTCCCGGCGCTGGTGGGCAACGGTCTGTACGGCTTCCCCGCGGAGGGCTACTGGATCGACATCGGCACCCCGGAGCGCTACCTAGAGGCCACCTGGGACCTGCTCGCCGCGCGCGTCGGGTCGAGCCTGCCCGCGCGCGACGAGACCGGATCGCTGATCGGCCCCGGCTGTCTGACTGCCGGCGCGCACATCGGGCCGCAGTCGGTGCTGGGTGCCCGCTGCTCGGTGGGCAGTGACTCCACCGTCGAGCGCTCAGTGCTGCACGACCGCGTGGTGGTGGCCGAGGACTGCACCCTGCGCGAGTGCGTCCTGGCCGAGGGCGTGCGCGTGGGCGCCGGCGCGCGGATCGAGCCGGGAGCGATGCTGGGGGCGGGGGCGGTGGTCGCCGAGGGCGCCGTGATACCCGCCCGCGCCCGGGTCGAGCCCGAGGCCTCCGTGCCGGCATGAGCATGCTCGAGGACGTCCAGGCCCAGCCGCACCAGGTCGGCGACGCGCTCTGGCGGGTGGACGCTGCGGAGGTGCCGGCCCGCGACCTGGCCGGCGGGCTGCTGGTCTGTGGCATGGGCGGCTCGGCCGTGGGCGGCGACCTGGCCGCGGCGGCTCTGGGTCCCGAGGCCACGCGCCCGGTCACCACCGTTCGGGGCTACTCGGTCCCCGCCTGGACCGGTCCCCAGACCCTGGCCCTGTGCGCCAGCTACTCCGGCTCCACGGAGGAGACGCTGGCCTGCTTCGAGCGTGCGGGCGCCGCCGGGGCGCCGCGGGTGGTGCTCACCACCGGTGGCGAGCTGGCCGAGCGGGCGCGGGCCGAGGACGTGCCGGTGATCGGTGTGCCGTCGGGCATGCAGCCGCGCGCCGCGGTGGTCTACATGACCGTCGCCGCGCTGGAGTGCGCCGCAGCCTGCGGGGCTGCGCGCCCGGTGCGCGGTCGCATCGAGGCCGCGACCGGCGTGCTGGAGGGCCTGGTCGAGGACCCCGAGCCCCAGTCGGTGGCCGAGGTGCTGGCCGGCACGCTGCCCGTCGTCTACGGCTCCGAGGCCAGCGCCGCCCCTGCGCGGCGTTGGAAGAACCAGTTCAACGAGAACGCGAAGCTGGCCTCCTTCGCCGGGGAGCTCCCCGAGGTCTGTCACAACGAGATCGAGGGGTGGGAGGCCGGCCGGGGCGCGGCCCCGCTGTCGGCGGTCCTGCTCCGGAGCCCGGGCCTGCACGAGCGCATCGCCCGCCGCTTCGAGGTTCTGGCCGAGATGCTGGCCGACCTCGGCGCGCCCGTGGTCCGGGTCGACGCGCGGGGCGAGGACCGGATCGCCCATGTGATGTCGCTCGTCCTGCTGGGCGACCTGGTCAGCGTCCGCCTGGCCGAGCTGCTCGGCATCGACGCCGACGCCATCCCCGCCATCGAGGGTTTCAAGCAGCGCCTCTGAGCACGCGTCTGGCTGGGCGTCAGGCTCCCCAACCTTGACACGATCGTGGTAAGGTTGTCCCCTGATGGACGGCCTCACGATCAACGAGGCGGCCGAGACGACGGGCTGGTCCTCGCGCATGCTGCGCTACATCGAGCGTGAGGGCCTGATCGCTCCGCGCCGCTCCCCCTCGGGCTACCGCCTCTACGGCGCCGAGGAGCTCCAGCGGCTGCGCACGTTGCGCGAGCTGCTCGACGCGCACGACCTGAGCCTGGGAGACGTGGGCTTCGCGTCGCGCCTGGACCGCGACGAGGAGCTGCACACGGCCGTCGAGTCCTGGCTCCAGGCCCGCCCCAGCCGTCCCGACGACGTGCCCGCCTCCGACTGGCTGCGCTTCGAGCAGGACAAGCACGAACGGCTGCTGGCCAAGGCCGGCGAGCTCACCGCAACCTGAACCGACGAAAGGACACATGAGCGCCACCGACACCACCACGCAGGACTTCAAGGTCGCCAACCTCGACCTGGCCGCCTCCGGGCGCAAGCAGATCGATCTGGCCGAGCATGAGATGCCCGGCCTGATGGCCACCCGGGCGGAGTACTCCGAGGAGCAGCCCCTAGCCGGCGCGCGCATCACCGGCTCCCTTCACATGACCACCCAGACCGCCGTGCTGATCGAGAGCCTGACCGCGCTCGGCGCCGAGGTCCGCTGGTGCTCGTGCAACATCTTCTCGACCGACGACGCCGCAGCCGCCGCGGTGGCCGTGGGCCCCGAGGGCACGCCCGACAACCCGCAGGGCATCCCCGTCTACGCCTGGAAGGGCGAGACGCTGGAGGAGTACTGGTGGTGCACCGAGCAGGTCGTCAACTGGCCCGAGGGCAAGACCGCCAACCTGATCCTCGACGACGGCGGCGACGCCACCATGCTCGTGCACAAGGGCAAGGAGTTCGAGACCGCCGGCGCCGTGCCGGACCCCGCGGGTGCGGAGTCCGAGGAGTTCGAGGTCTTCCTCACGCTCCTGCAGAAGTCGGTGGCCGAGCACCCCGGTCGCTACACCGAGATCGCGGACTCGATCGTGGGCGTCTCCGAGGAGACCACCACCGGCGTCAACCGGCTCTACCAGCTGGCCGAGACCGGTGACCTGCTGTTCCCGGCCATCAACGTCAACGACTCGGTCACCAAGTCGAAGTTCGACAACCTCTACGGCTGCCGCCACTCGCTGATCGACGGCATCAACCGTGGCACCGACGTGATGATCGCCGGCAAGACCGCCGTGATCTGCGGCTACGGCGACGTGGGCAAGGGCTCCGCGGAGTCGCTGCGCGGTCAGGGCGCCCGGGTGCTGGTCACCGAGATCGACCCGATCTGCGCGCTGCAGGCGTGCATGGAGGGCTACCAGGTGGTGACCCTGGAGGACGTCGTCGAGACCGCCGACATCTTCATCACCACCACGGGCAACAAGGACATCATCAAGGCGTCCGACATCGCCCGGATGAAGCACCAGGCGATCGTGGGCAACATCGGCCACTTCGACAACGAGATCGACATCGCCGGCCTGGCCAAGATCGACGGCATCGAGCGGATCGAGGTCAAGCCGCAGGTGCACGAGTGGCGCTTCGGCGACGGCAAGTCGGTGCTCGTACTCTCCGAGGGCAGGCTGCTGAACCTGGGCAACGCGACCGGCCACCCGTCGTTCGTGATGTCCAACTCGTTCACCAACCAGACCCTCGCCCAGATCGACCTCTGGAAGAACAAGGGCGCTTTCGACAACAACGTGCGCGTGCTCTCCAAGGAGCTCGACGAGAAGGTCGCCCGGCTGCACCTGGGCGCGCTCGGGGCCAGGCTCACCGAGCTGACCGAGGATCAGGCCGCCTACATCGGCGTCAAGGTCGACGGTCCCTACAAGTCGGACCATTACCGGTACTAGCCAGATAGCGGACGCGGGCCTCGCCGAGCGCGGCGGGGCCCGCGTCGCCTGGGCCGAGGGGCAGATGCCCGTGCTCGGCCTGATCGGGGAGCGCTTCGCCCGCGAGCGTCCCCTCGAGGGTCTGAGGGTGGCGGCCTGCCTGCACGTGACCGCGGAGACCGCCTGCCTGGTCGGCACCCTGCGCGCCGGCGGCGCCGAGGCTTCGCTGTGCTCGGCCAACCCGCTGTCGGCCCAAGACGACGTCGCCGCCGCCCTGGCCACCGAGGGCGCCGACGTCCACGCCGCCCGCGGCGAGAGCCTCGACGCCTACGCCGCCCACGTGGCCACGGTCATGGACTCGCGGCCCAACGTGACCCTCGACGACGGCGCCGACCTCCTCTCCTTCGCCCACGCCGCCGACCGCCTGGACGGCCTGATCGGCGGCACCGAGGAGACATCCACCGGCCTCCTGCGCCTGCGCCGGCTCCAGCGCCAGGGGGGCCTGCGCTGCCCCGTCCTGGCGGTCAACGAGGCGATGTCCGAGCGCACGCTCAACGACCGCTACGGCACCGGCCAGTCGGCGCTGGACGGCATCCTGCGCGCCACCAACCTGCTGCTGGCCGGCCACACGCTCGTGGTGTTCGGGTTCGGATACGCGGGACGCGGGATCGCCGAGCGCGCCCGGGGGGCGGGCGCGGCCGTGGTCATCTGCGAGATCGACCCCCTTCGCGCCCTGCAGGCCCGGATGGAGGGATACGAGGTCATGCCCGCGCTGGACGCCGCCGAGCGCGGCGACCTGTTCCTGACCGTCACCGGCTCGCGCAACGTGCTGCGCGGCGAGCACTTCGAGCGGATGAAGGACGGTGCCGTGCTGGCCAACGCCGGCCACTTCGACGTGGAGATCGACCTGCCCGGGCTGCGCGCCGTGGCCGACGGCGAGCCGCACACCGTGCTGCCCCTGGTCGAGCGCTTCGAGGTGGGGGGAAAGGCGCTGAACCTGCTTGCCTCGGGCCGCGTGGTCAACCTGGCGGCCGGCGAGGGCCACCCGGCGGCGGTGATGGACGTGAGCTTCGCCCTCCAGGCCCTGGCCGCCGAGCACCTCGCCCTCCACGGCAACGGGCTGGAGCCTGCGGTGATCGAGGTGCCGCGCGAGCTCGACGACGAGGTCGCGCGGCTCAAGCTGGCCGCGCTGGACGTGGAGATCGACTCCCCGACCGAGGAGCAGCTCGAGTACCGCCGCTCCTGGCTGGAGTAGAGCGCGACCTAGTCGGTGGGCAGGAAGTAGTCGATCCACTCCTCCCGCTGTCCGCCGACCCGCTCGTAGACGGCCTGGGCGCGCAGGTTGTCCTTGGCCGTCTGCCACCCCAGCGTGGTCGCGCCGTGGTCCCGCGCTCGCTCGCGGCAGGCCTCGATCAGCGCCTCCGCCACGCCGGCGCCACGCGCCTCGGAGGCCACGAACAGGTCGTTCATCACCGCCAGGCGCGAAGCGCTCAGCGTCGACCAGCTCCAGTAGAGCGTCGCGAAGCCGACAGCGGGGCGCCCGGCAAGCGATTCGTCGCGGGCCAGCAGCTGCACGCCCTCGCGCCGGGGGTCGGCGATCAGGGCCCGGGACAGCGCCAGCAGCGCCCCGTCCGTCGGCGCGACCTCGTAGAAGTCGCAGTAGGCGCGCAACAGCGCCAACAGCTCGTCCAGGTCGGACTCGCCGACCGTCTCGATGCGCATGGGGCGCAGACTAGGCGGCCACGTGCTGGCCCGCCAGCGCGGCCATCAGTGCCGACACCACGTCGGGATCGAACTGCGTCCCGGCGCCGGCCTCGAGCTCGGCGCAGGCGTCATCGTGGCTCATCGGCTCGCGGTAGGGGCGCGCGGTGATCATCGCGTTGTAGGCGTCGCAGGCCAGGATCACGCGGCTGCCCATCGGGATGCCGGTGCCGATCAGCCCGTCCGGATAGCCGTTGCCGTCGAAGCGCTCGTGCTCGTGTCGGACCATCGGGGCGATCGCCGCCAGCTCCGGGGTGCGCAGCAGGATCCGCTCGCCGATCACCGGATGCTCGCGCATCACGGCCCACTCCTCGGGGGTCAGGGGCCCGGGCTTGTAGAGGATCTCGTTGGGGATCGCGACCTTGCCCACGTCGTGGAGCATCGCCCCGTCGCGGATCTGCTCCACCACGTGGCCGTCCAGACCGAGGCGCCGGGCCACCTCCTCGGCCAGGGTGACCACCTGCTCGGAGTGGGAGTGCGTGTAGTTGTCGCGCGCGTCGATCGCGGCCGCCAGCGCGCCGACCGCCGAGCGCGACGCGCCGCCGGTCTGGCCGGTGAGGGCGGTGAGGGCCTGGGCGGCGGTCAGCTCGGCCAGCCGCAGCACCGGGAGCGGGAAGGGGTCCTCGTCGCTGCGCAGCACCAGCAGGCCGTGCAGGTCGCCGTCGCGCTGCAGCGCGATCGCCGCGTGGGCCCCCGTGGCCTCGCGGACCGGGAGCTGCTCGGTCATGGCCAGCGCCCGGCGCAAGGCGGGCAGCGTCGAGCGGGTGACCGCGCCGCCATCCAGGCGGGCCAGCGTCTTGGCGCGGTTGCCGATCAGCGCCGGGTGGACCAGGACGCAGTCGGCCAGGTCCAGCGACCGGCACAGCAGGCTGGGTAGGCGGGCCAGTACCTGCTGCGGCCGGTCGCACTGACTGACCATGTCCCAGAGCTCGGCCAGCAGCTCGGACCGCTCGCCGCTGTTCCATTCCAGCCTGGCCAGTTCGGCTTCGGCCCGCCGCGAGGCCACGACCACCTCGTTCTTGCCCCGGCGCTTGGCCAGCAACAGGGCACGGTCGGCGCGGTCGACCAGCTCTCCGGTGGTGAGTGGCTCGCTCCAGAGCGCCACACCCACCGAGGAGGTCACCCCGGCCGTCAGGTCGTTGGAGTCCACCGCGCTGGCCAGTGCCTGCTGCAGCCGTCGCGCGGCCGGCTCGGCGGCGGCGGTCCCCACGCCGGGGAGCATGACCACGAACTCGTCGCCCCCGAAGCGGGCGATGCCGTCGTATTCGCGGAACTCCTCTCGCAGGGCATCGGCCACCACCTTGAGCACCTGGTCGCCCATCAGGTGGCCGTGACGGTCGTTGATCGGCTTGAAGTTGTCCAGGTCGACGAGCAGGCAGGTGAGCGGCTCGCCCGTGCGCGTGACCCGGGCGATCTCCTCGCGCAGGCGCACGTGCAGCGCGCCGTGGTTGAGCAACCCGGTCAGCGAGTCGGTGCGGGCCGCCGCCTGGGCGCGCTCGAAGGCTTCCGCGTTGCGGCACGCCACCGCCGCCAGGTCGGCCATCGCGCGGAGCCCCTGGAGGTCCTCGTCGGTGATCGCGCGCATGCGCAGGAAGCCCACGGACAACGCACCCTTGAGCTCGCCGTCCCAGCGGACGGGGACCGCCACGGCCGTCTGTAGCGTGTCCATGTCGGGAATTCGGCCGGCGGCGACCTCGGTCCGGTAGGCGTTGGACACCACCGGCTCGCCGGTGGCCAGCACCTGGCCGCCGACGCCCTCGCCGGGACCGAGCACGTAGCCGTGCCAGTCCGATTGTCTCGCCATTCCGTGGCCGGCCACGGCCACGCCGCCGGCCTCTGCATCGCCCAGATAGACCCCGGCCACGTCGCCGCCGACCATCGAGTCGGCCTCACAGCACAGCGTCTCCAGGACCGAGCGCAGCTTCAGGCGTGCGTTCAGCGCGCTCGCCGCGCGGGCCAGCGCGGCCTGGCGGTCGGCGCGGGCGGCCAGGCGCGTCTGCATCTCGAGCACGGCGAGGGCGGCCGAGCACTGGTTCACTAGCGTGAAGACCAGCTCAATCTCGTCCGCCGTGAACTCGCGTGGCGTCTGCGAGGTCAGCACCACCACCGCGTGGGCGTCGTCGTTGTAGGCCACGGGCACGAACAGCGCGCTGGCCACGCCGAAGCGCTTGGTCAGCGCGGGGTTCATGTGCTTGGAGGCGCGCGCGTCCGGCTCCATCAGCGGCTCGCCCGATCGCGCCACCTGGAGGGCCGCCGAGCCCTCCCTCCGCGTCTGGAGGTAGGTCTCGGCCGCCACCGCGCGGTCGGCAGGGCCGGCGCAGTAGCGCGTGGCCTCGGCCACCGTCTTGTCCTGAGCCAGCCGGGACACGTGCACGTCGCCGACCCCGAACACCCAGAGCAGCTCCTGGGCGAGCGCGGAGTAGACGGTCTCGGAGTCGCAGGCGTTGAGCGCGTGGAACGACAGCCTCCGGACGGCGGCAAGCGCCGCGGGCGTGGTGTCCGTGGGGACGGGTGTGGAGCGCGGGGCTCCCTCCTGGGACGAACAGGACTGGGACATGCCCTTCCTGTATCGGGCTAAGCGGGGCCGCGCTTGAGGTGCGGGCTGCTACCGTGCCCGCGCTCATGAAGGCCATGGTTCTCGCCGCCGGGCTGGGCACCCGCCTGAAGCCGATCACGTTCGAGCTCCCCAAGCCGATGGTGCCCGTGCTCGACCGCCCGGTGATGGCCCACATCGTCGGCCTGCTCGAGGGTCAGGGCTTCGACGAGCTGATCGCCAACCTGCACTACTACCCGGACACGATCCGCGACTACTTCGGCGACCGCCTCACATACCGTCACGAGGACGAGCTGCTCGGCACGGCCGGCGGCGTGCGAAACGTGGCGGACTTCTTCGGCGACGAGGAGGTGGTGGTCATCTCCGGCGATGCGCTCACCGACATGGACGTGCGCGGGCTGGTGGAGCGCCATCGGTCGGCGGGTGGGATCGCGACGCTGACGGTCAAGAAGGTTCTCGACACGCGCGAGTACGGGGTGGTCATCCACGACTCCGACGGACGCATCGAGGGCTTTCAGGAGAAGCCCGACCCGTCAGAGGCCAAATCGGACCTGGGCAACTGCGGCATCTACTGCTTCTCACCCGAGATCTTCGACTGGTTCCCCGAGCAGGACCCGGTGGACTGGGCCAACGACGTGTTCCCCGCGCTGCTGGAGAACGGCGTTCCCTTCTACGTGCACGAGATCGATGACTACTGGAACGACGTCGGCTCTCTGGGCGAGCTTCGCGAGGGCACGTGGGACGCGCTCGAGGGACGGATGAAGGTGAGCATCGACTCCGGCCGCTCGGCTCCCGAGGGGGTCGAGGTGATCGACGGCCCGGTGTGGGTGGGCGAGGGAGTCGAGTTCGGCTCCGAGGTGCGCCTGATGGGTCCGGTGGCCATCGGCGACGGCTGCGTGGTGGGCGACGGCGCTTCGTTGCGCGACTCGATCGTCTTCCCGGGCACAGAGATCGCCCCCGGCGAGATCCTGATCGGCGCCATCCACGGCGGCGCCGGGATCATCTCGCGCATGCGGCCGCTCGACCAGCTGACCTGACCGGGCTCAGCCGGCGGTGGTCGAGGCTCCGGCCTGTGCCGCCGCACGGTCGGCCAGGCGCTCCTTGCGCTGCTCCTCCTCCTCCGACTGGGTCAGCATGCGCGTGAACAGCACGACCAGGGCGATCACGAAGGTCAGCGACTGCTCGACCATCATGATCGCGCCGCCCGTGTTCTGGTCGCCGATCGCGGTCAGTCCCCAGACCCGCGGGACGTGCTCGTAGTAGGGGTAGAGCACGTTGCTCGACCAGGTCAGGTACAGGCCGAGGGCGGCCAGCCCGAACTTGGCCGTCGCGATGTAGGTCACGGTCTGCAGGCCGGTGAGGCGGCGGCGCATCGGCACGGGCTGGATCAGCGCCCACCACACCGTCACCCCGGCGGTGAAGAAGCTCACGTGCTCGACCAGGTGGATCACCGGGTGCTCGAGGGCGGCGTCGTACATCGCCGGCAGGTGCCAGGCATACATCAGCCCGAGCCAGACGACGATCCCGGTCCAGGGCGAGGCCAACGGCCCCAGGGCGCGCTCCACCCCCATCAGGCGGCGCGTCACCGGGCGCAGGATCACACGCGACAGCGACAGCAGCAGCAACGCGGGGGCGATGTCACCCAGCAGCACGTGCTGCGCCATGTGCGCCGAGAACAGGTAGTCCTCGCCCAGTCCGTCGAGGGGGGAGGCCAGCGCCACCAGCAGCGCGAGCATGCCCGCCGCGAAGGCGACCGCCTGGACGGCGCCCGCGCCGCGGCCGCCGGCCTCGCGCCGCGCGCGCCGGAAGCGGCGGACGTAGACGGCCCCCATCACGGCCAGCGGGGCGAGCACGAAGGGGTCCGCCAGCCAGGTGACCTGCGGGGAAGCGGCGAGCAGCGTTACGAGATCGGTGCTTCCCACGTGCTCGATTGTGGCACCAGGGCGCCCACGCGTCGCGCTCATCGCGGCACCGTGGACCCATGTCCGCCCTGCTCGGTCGCCTGGCCTCCGTGGTCGCCCCGCCCTTCTGCTGGGGCTGCGGAGTCGATGCCGTCGCGGGGCAGCCCCTGTGCCGGCGCTGCCGCGCCGAGCTGCGCTGGCTCGGCCCCGAGCCGGTGGCGATGGATGGCCTGTCGTGCTGGGCCCCCGTGGCCTACGACGGCCCGGCCAAGGCGCTGGTCCGGGGCCTGAAGTACCGGGGCGCCCCCGGCCTGGCCGAGCCGCTGGCCGCCCAGATCGCCGCGGGCGCTCCTGCGGACCTGATCGACGCTGGCCCGCCGCCCGGCCCCGCGGTCCTAGTGCCCGTGCCGCTCCATCCCGCCCGCCGGCGCCGCCGCGGCTTCAACCAGGCCGAGCGCATCGCCGCCGCGCTGGGCCGGCGAACGGGCCGGGAGTTGACGGACTGCCTCGAGCGGACGGGCAGCGCCCGCCGTCAGGTCGGTCGCGGGCGGGTCGAGCGCCTCGATGGGCCCGACGGTGCGATCCGGGCTCCGGGCGCCGTCCCGGCGCGGGCCGTCCTGGTCGACGACGTGATCACCACCGGCTCGACGCTGGCCGCCTGTGCGCGGGCGCTGCGGGCCGCCGGCGCGAGGGAGGTGGCGGCCATCGCCTACGCAAGGACGCCCGGGCGCTGAGGTGCACTTGGCAGCCGCCGCTCGTGGCATTAGCATCGAACGGACTCCAGCCATTAGCGAAGCCCCCTAGGAGGGTCCGCATGCGCATCGACGTGAAGGGACGCAACGTTCCGGTCAACGACGAGCTGAGGAGCCGGGTGAACAAGAAGTTCGCCAAGGTCGCGCGCCAGGTGTCGGAGTACGCCTCGATGGAGGTCGAGCTCTCCGAGCAGCGCAACCCGGCCATCCGCGATTCGCAGATCGCCGAGGTCACGCTCTACCTCAAGGGCGTCACGCTCCGGGCCTGCGAGGAGTCCGAGGACATGGTCCACTCCGTCAACCTCGCCGCCGAGGATCTTTCACGTCAGGTAAAGCGCCACCGCGAGAAGCGCCGCAAGCGCCGCGAAGCCAGACGCCACTCGCCCCGGCTCGGGCTGGGGTAGCGCCCCTCCGGGGGCCGGTCGGCTTTCGCCCTGCAGGGCGGCCCGCGCCGTCGCCCTCATCGGCGTGCGCGCGGGCCGCCGCACGGCCCACGGGCAAGGCGGGACCGCCGCAGCGCCGATAGTCCCCCTCCACCACCCAAACCCGGGCGCCGGCCGATCGTCCCAAGCGCTGAACGGGCGGATTTGGAGGCGCCGTGAGAGGTGCTCCCCGTCGCCTCGAAGGGCACCTCCAAATCCGCCCCCCGACCACGCAGGAAGGCGGAGCCCAAAGGCCCCCGAGCGCCCGAAGCCATTGCTACTCTCGCCAGACATGCCGCTGTTCGACAAAGCCCTGCGCTTGGGCGAGGGCAAGAAGTTCAAGCAGTTCGAGAAGAAGGTCGCCCGGATCAACGACTTCGAGGCCGAGGTCGAGCTCGACTCCGACGACGAGCTGCGCGAGCGCTACGAGGCGCTGCGCGAGCGCGCGATCGGCGGCGACAGCCTCGACGACCTGCTCTACGAGTCCTTCGCGCTCACCCGCGAGGCGGCCAAGCGCACCCTCGGACAGCGCCACTTCGACGTCCAGCTGATCGGTGGCATGGTGCTGCACGACGGGTCGATCGCCGAGATGAAGACCGGTGAGGGCAAGACGCTTACGTCCACGCTGGCCGTCTGCCTCAACTCCCTGACCTCGCGCGACCCCGAGGGCAATCCGGCCAAGGGCAAGGGTGTGCAGTTGGTCACCGTGAACGACTACCTGGCCCGGCGCGACGCGCTGTGGATGAAGCCGATCTACGACCTGCTCGGCGTGACCGTGGGCATCCTGCAGTCAGACGAGGACGACTGGGACGTCAAGCGCGCGGCGTACGAGGCCGACGTGACCTACGGAACCAACTCCGAGTTCGGGTTCGACTACCTGCGCGACAACCTGGCCACCGACGCCGCGGAGAAATTCCAGCGCGGCCACTTCTTCGCGATCGTCGACGAGGTCGACAACATCCTCATCGACGAGGCGCGCACCCCGCTGATCATCTCCGGCGCCCCCGAGCAGGCCGCCGACCTCTACTACAAGTTCGCCGAGCTGGCCCCGAAGATGGAGCAGGGCAAGAAGCCCGAGGGAATCGAGGCCAAGTCCAAGTCCTGGGTGGCGGACTTCGACTACGAGCCCGACGAGAAGCACAAGACGGTGGCCGTGACCGAGCAGGGCGTCGAGAAGGCCGAGCGATTCCTCGGCATCGACAACATGTACAAGGCCGAGCACGGCAACCTGGTCAACCACCTCCAGCAGGCGCTCAAGGCCGAGGCGCTGTATCGCCGCGACAAGGACTACTCGGTGATCGACGGCGAGGTGAAGATCATCGACGAGTTCACCGGCCGCATCCTCGAGGGCCGGCGCTGGTCGGAGGGTCTGCACCAGGCCATCGAGGCCAAGGAGGGGGTGGCGATCCAGGAGGAGAACCAGACCGTCGCCACCATCACCTACCAGAACTACTTCCGCCGCTACGACAAGCTGGCGGGCATGACCGGCACGGCCCTCACCGAGGCCACCGAGTTCATGAAGATCTACAAGCTGCAGGTGGTCGAGATCCCCACCAACCGGGTGATGGCCCGCGAC
>JBBREO010000019.1:0-36296 GCA_038202855.1 Solirubrobacterales bacterium | reverse complement strand
TCTGTTCCAGGCGTTTCCGCGCGTGGGCATTCCACGCGCCTTCGGCGACTACGAGGACTGGGTCGACACCGTGGCCCTGTTGATCCGCTGCGAAGCCTTTCCCGACCCCACCTTCCTGTGGTGGGACGTGCGCCCCCAGCCGCGCTTCGGCACCGTCGAGGTGCGCATCCTCGACACCCCGACCACGGTGACCGAGACCGCCGCGCTGGCCGCGCTGGTGCAGTGCATCGCCCGCCTGGAGCTGGAGGAGGGATACGCCTCCGAGAAGCTCGTGCGCCGGCGCGAGGTGCTCGAGGAGAACCGCTTCGTGGCCGCCCGCGACGGGATGAGCGGCGACTTCATCGATCCCGACCAGGAGTGCCGGACCTCGGCGCACGAGCTGCTCGGGGGGCTGCTGGAAGCGTGCCGGCCCCACGCCCAGGATCTGGGCTGCGAGGCCGAGCTGGAGCCGATCCCCTCCATGGCGCGCGCCACCGGGGCCCGCCGCCAGCTGGAGGCGGCGCGCGGCCCCGGGCGGCTGCCCGGCCTGGTCGAACGACTGGCCGACGCCTTCGTGGGCGCCGGGCCGATGGAGGTGCAGGACCTCCCGGGCGACCTGCGCGCCGAGCGATCCTAGGGGAAGCCGGGCTCCGCGGAGAGCACGTCGTCGACCGCCGCGCGGGCGGCGCGCAGCCAATCCTCGTGATCTGAGCCGTCTGCCTCGATGACCGCCACCGGCATCCGGTTTGCCTCGCCCGCCTGGCGGGCGAGCTCGGCGCCGTCGCGCCGTAGCGCCGGATCGACGGAGCCCGTGGCGTCGTAGACCAGGCCGCGCGCGCCGCTGTCCACGAGCTTGGCCAGCAGGCTGCGGAGCCGGTCTCCGTGCAGGGCCTGCATCTGCTCCGCCGCGGCGGCCGCGCTGCCCATCAGCCAGCACACCACCGTCACGCCGGCGAGCTGGACCAGCACGGTGCCCAGGCGATCGGGGTCGGCCTGGACTCCCTCGGCGCCCGTCGCCTCGATCGCGGGCAGGCGCTCGGGGTCGCGGGAGGTCCCGCGTACGGCGTGCCCCGCTGTGGTCAGCTCGCGCGCGAGCTGCTGGCCGCGGCAGCCGCAGCCCACGATCAGAACGCGGGCCAGCTCAGGCTCCGTCGTCGTCGGCGCGGTAGCGCTCGGAGTCGTCCTTGCGTCGGCGCTCCTCGCGCGCCACGTCCTCGCGGATGCCGTCCTCGGTGATCTCGGGCCGGCCGCTGGCGCGCCGGCGGGCGTTCTGGGCCTCGATCATCTGGTCCAGGTCGTCGAGCTCCAGCTCCACCTCCAGGTCGGGCGAGCGGGTGGGCCGCCAGTCGACCTGCTCGGCCCCCGAGCCGGGATACCACTTGCCTATGGCCAGGAAGATCGCCAGCACCACCACGAAGGCGAAGAAGACGAACAGGCCGAACTCATCCATCGTCGGAGCCTAGCCCCCCTCCGCGGTAGCATCCGCGCCCAGTGCGCCAACCGGCCATCGCCGCGTGATCGACTTCGAGCTCACCGACGAGCAGGAGCTGATTCGCGACACCGCGCGCGAGTTCGCGGACAACGAGATCGCCCCGCGCGCACGAGAGAACGACCGCGCCGGGCGCTTCGACCACGACATGGTGGGGCGCCTCGCAGCGTTGGGCTTCCTCGGCCCGATCCTCCCCGAGGAGTACGGCGGCCGGGGCATCGACTACCGCACCTACGGGCTGATCGTGGAGGAGATCGGGCGCGCCGACTCGTCGGCCCGCACCGTGGTGTCGGTGACGACCTCGCTCGTGGGCTCGGCGCTCGCGCGCTGGGGAAGCGAGGAGCAGAAGCGGCGGGTCATTCCGGGTCTGACCTCGGGCGAAGCGCTGGGCTGCTTCGGCCTCACCGAGCCCGACACGGGATCGGACGCGGCCTCGCTGAGGACGCGCGCGGAGCGGATCGGCGGCGGCTGGCGGATCAGCGGCCAGAAGCAGTGGATCTCGCTGGGCAACGTGGCAAAGGTGGCGCTGATCTTCGCCCAGACCGATCCCGGCTCCGGCCACCGCGGCCTGGCCGCCTTCCTGGTCCCCACCGACTCCGCGGGCTTCTCCTCCGCGGAGATCCGGGGCAAGCTCGGCCTGCACGCCTCCGACACGGCCGAGCTGTCGCTGGACGGCGTGGAGGTGGGCGACGGCGCCCTGCTCGGTCAGGTCGGCGACGGCTTCAAGGTGGCCATGACCTCGCTGGACTCGGGCCGCTTCTCGGTGGCCGCGGGCTGCGTGGGCATCTGCCAGGGCTGCCTGGACGCGGCGGTGTCCTACTCCAAGCAGCGGCGCCAGTTCGACCGGCCGATCGCCGCCTTCCAGCTCGTGCAGGCGATGATCGCCGACATGGTCTGCGACACCGAGGCGGCCCGCTCGCTGCTGTGGAAGGCGGCGTGGCTCAAGGACACCGGCGAGCCCAACACGCTCGAGACCTCGACCGCCAAGCTGTTCGCCTCCGAGGCGGCCATCCGCACGGCCAACAACGCCATCCAGGTGCACGGCGGCTCGGGCTACGTGGACGACTACCCCGTCGAGCGCCACCTGCGCGACGCGCGCGTGACCACGCTGTACGAGGGCACGTCGCAGATCCAGAAGCTGATCATCGGCCGCGCCCTGACCGGCGAGAACGCGATGACCTGAGGTGGCCACCGCCGACCTCACGGTGATCGCCCTCGGCCGCCCCGACGCCAGCGCGGGCGAGTACATCGCCGCCATCCAGCGCAGGCTGGCCGAGCAGGACCGCGTGCGCTACCGCATGCACGCCATGGGAACGTCGCTGGAGGGCGAGACGGCGGACATCCTGGCCGTGGTCGGCGAGCTGCACGCCGTCCCCTTCGAGGCGGGCGTGCCGCGCGTCTACACCGTGCTCAAGCTCGACGAGCGCCGCGACCGGCCCGACCAGACCCTGGACGACAAGGTCGAGTCGGTGGAGCGGCGACTCCGCGGGGACTGACCCCTACTGGTTGACCCGAGCACCGGTGGCCCGGGCCAGCCGGTTGGCCGCGGCGCTGATCCTGTTGGCCTCCTGGGGCAGGCGCACGCTGGCCGCGGCGAGGCCACGGGCGTCACGCCTGCGCGCCGCCCTGGCCACGCCATCCACGTCGGTGCGCGTGGTGTCCAGCGTCTGGCTCAGCGCCTTTGACTCCTGCCGCAGGTCGACCGGGGTGTTCAGCTTGCGGATGTCGCGGCTCAGGGCGCCGAGCCGGGTGCTCAGCGGGGTGAACTCGCGGGCCAGCTCGGCGTTCGTCTTGGTCTCCGAGCCGTTGATGGTGCGGGCGAGGTCGTCGTTGAGCTTGACCAGCCGCGAGTTCAGCGGTCGGTAGGAATCGATGTACTTGTCCTTCTCGCTCTGGCCGCAGCCGCCGGCGATCACGGCGAGCACGACGACACAGGCCAGGAGCAGCGGGCGGGGGCGCACGGTCATCGGGCGCCGGCGGGCGCCCCGGTGGCCTTCGCGAGGGCGTTCTGGGCGGTGTTGACCCGCTGGGAGTCGCCGGCCAGCTTCTGGGCCGACCGCCGCGCCGCTCCCGGATCGCCGCTCTTCCCGGCCGCCGCGATGCTCGACACGTCCGTCTGCACAGCTCCCAGCGCCGCGTTCAGCTCCTTGGTGTCCCCGGCTCGCTGGTCGGGCGGGTCCAGGCCGGCGACGTCCTTGCGGAGGGCGCCGAAGCGCCGGGAAAGCGCCCCGAACTCGGCGTACACCTGTTTGTCGCTCTTGCCCCGGGCGCCGTTGATGCTCTTGCCGAGCGAGTCCCCGAGCCCCAGCAGCCGGGCGTTGACGGGCTTGTAGTCGTCGGCGAACTTGTCCTCGGCGCTCTTCCCGCAGCCGGCCAGGACGGCGGCCGGCAGGGCGACGCAGCAGATGACGATGGTGGCCGACCGGCGCATGCGAGGCGCCACCCTAGAACGTCAGGCAGACGCCGGCTACGCCCGGCCGCGCAACACGAACTGGAGGATGCCGCCGTGGCGGTAGTAGAGCCACTCGTTGGGCGTGTCGATGCGCACCCGGGCGGTGAACTCGATCGGGTCCCCGCTATCGGGCTTCGCGGTGACCTTCAGCTCCTTGGCGCCGTCGGAGAGGGGCTCGAGGTCATAGGTCTCGAGACCCTCGAGGCCGAGCGACTCGGCCGACTCGCCGTCGGGGAACTGCAGCGGCAGGATGCCCATGCCCACGAGGTTGGAGCGGTGGATGCGCTCGTAGCTCTCGGCGATCACGAACCGGATGCCCAGCAGCCGCGGCCCCTTGGCCGCCCAGTCGCGCGAGGAGCCCGAGCCGTACTCCTTGCCGGCCAGCACGCCCAGCGGCACGCCGTCGTCCTGGTACTCCATCGAGGCGTCGAAGATGAACTCCTCCTCGCCGTCCTTCTTGGTGTAGCCGCCCTCCGTCTCCGGCGCGAGCTGGTTGCGCAGGCGCACGTTGGCGAAGGTGCCGCGCATCATCACCTCGTGGTTGCCGCGGCGTGAGCCGTAGGAGTTGAAGTCCTTCTGCTCCACGTCGTGGTCGAGCAGGTACTTGCCACCGGGCGTATCGCGCTTGATCGCCCCGGCCGGGGAGATGTGGTCGGTGGTCACCGAGTCACCGAGCCGGGCCAGGATGCGGGCGCCCTCGATGTCGGCGAAGCCCTCGCGCGCCTCTGGCTCCATGCCCTCGAAGTAGGGCGGGCGCTTGACGTAGGTGGAGTCGTCGTCCCAGGCGTAGCGATCGCCCTCGGGGATCTCCAGGCCCTCCCAGTTCTCGTCGCCCTCGAACACCTCGCCGTAGGACTTGCGGAACATGTCCGACTCCACCGCGGACTCGATCTCGGAGTGGATCTCCTCCTGGGTGGGCCAGATGTCGCGCAGGTAGACGGGCTCGCCGTCGGAGTCCTCGCCCAGCGGTTCCTCGTAGAGGTCGAGGTCCATCCGGCCGGCCAGCGCGTAGGCCACGCACAGCGGCGGCGAGGCCAGGTAGTTCATCTTCACCTCGGGGTGGATGCGGCCCTCGAAGTTGCGGTTGCCCGACAGCACGGAGCAGACCGTCAGGTCCTCGGCCTCGATCGCCTCGGAGATCTCCTCGGGCAGCGGGCCCGAGTTGCCGATGCAGGTGGTGCAGCCGTAGCCGACCAGGTTGAAGCCCAGCTTCTCCAGCGGCTCGATCAGCCCGGAGCGCTCGTAGTAGTCCATGACCACCTTGGACCCGGGGGCGAGCGAGGTCTTGACCCACGGCTTGCTGGAAAGGCCCTTCTCCACCGCCTTGCGGGCCAGCAGGCCGGCGCCGAGCATGACCGCGGGGTTGGAGGTGTTCGTGCACGAGGTGATGGCGGCGATCACGACCGCGCCGTCGGAGAGCTCGAACTCCTGGCCGTCATAGGTAACCGACGCCGAGTTGTGGGGCACGTCCTCGGTGGCCACGCCCCCGTGCTGGTGGGCGGGCTCGCCGTCGCCCTCGTCGTCCTCCTGGCCGGACATCGACGAGGGCGGATCGCTGGCCGGGAAGGTCTGGCGCGAGCCGTTGCCGCCGTGGTCGCCGTCCTTGCCGTCGCGCTGGTCGGACAGCTCGCCCAGGAAGTCCTGCGCGGCGTTGGAGAGGGAGATCCGGTCCTGGGGGCGCTTGGGACCTGCCAGCGAAGGCTCGACCGTGGACAGGTCGAGCTCCAGCGTGTCGGAGTAGGTGGGCTCCTCGGCGTCCTCCTCGTGGAACATGCCCTGCTCGCGCGCGTAGGCCTCGACCAGCTCGAGCTGGTCGGTGGGGCGGCCCGTGAACTCCAGGTAGCGCAGCGTCTCCCTGTCGATCGGGAAGATCGCGCAGGTGGAGCCGAACTCGGGGCTCATGTTGCCGATCGTGGCCCTGTCGGCCAGGGGCATGTTGGCCAGGCCGGGGCCGAAGAACTCCACGAAGCTGCCCACCACGCCCCGCTCGCGCAGCAGCTGGGTGACGGTGAGCACCAGGTCGGTGGCGGTGGCGCCCTCGGGCAGCTCGCCCGTCATGCGAAAGCCGACGACCCGCGGCAGCAGCATGGACACGGCCTGGCCGAGCATGGCCGCCTCGGCCTCGATCCCGCCCACGCCCCAGCCCAGCACGCCGAGGCCGTTGACCATCGTGGTGTGGGAGTCGGTGCCCACCAGGGTGTCGGGGAAGGCCTGGCCGTCGCGGGCGGTGACCACCCGCGACAGGTACTCGAGGTTGACCTGGTGGCAGATGCCGGTGTTTGGCGGCACCACCGAGAAGTTGTCGAACGCGGTCTGGCCCCAGCGCAGGAAGGCGTAGCGCTCCTCGTTGCGCTCGAACTCCAGCTCGGCGTTCTTGCGGAAGGCGAACTTCTCGGCGAACGAGTCGACCTGGATCGAGTGGTCGATCACCAGCTCGACCGGGACGAGCGGGTTGATCTGCTTGGGGTCGCCGCCCAGCTCCTCCATCGCGTCGCGCATGGCGGCCAGGTCGACGATCGCGGGCACGCCGGTGAAGTCCTGCATCAGCACGCGGCTGGGCGTGTAGGCGATCTCGTGCGAGGGCTCGTCGGAGGCCACCCACTCGGCCACGGACTTGATCGTCTCCTCGGTCACCGCCTCCCCGTCCTCGTTGCGCAGCAGGTTCTCCAGGAGGACCTTCAGCGAGTAGGGCAGCCGCGCCACGTCGTACTTCGACTGCAGCGCGTCGAGGCGAAAGATCTCGTAGCTCTCCCCTGCCGCCTCGAGGGTGGACCGGGCGCCGAAGGAGTCGGGATGGCTCACGTCCCCCACGCTACTAATCCCGCGGCAGCGCGTCCGCGGGCGCGAACCGCGCAGCGCCCGCGCTGGCCACCACCACCAACCCGATGGCCGCCAGGTCCCGCGCCCCGAGCACCTCGCCCAGCACCACCAGGCCCGACAGCGCCGCCACCGCCGGCTCCATGCTCATCAGCACCCCGAACACCCCGGTGGGCAGCCGCCGAAGCGCCTCGAGCTCGAACGAGTAGGGCAGGGCCGATGACAGCATCGCCACGGCGGCGCCCAGCGCGAGCACGCGCGGGTCCAGCAACGCGGTGCCGGCCCCCGCCACGCCCACCGGAACCAGCAGCAGCGCGCCGAAGCCCATGGCGAGCGCCAGGCCCGAGCCGCCCGCGAAGGCCTGGCCCACGCGCGCGCTGAGCAGGATGTACGAGCCCCAGAACACCCCGGCCAGCAGCGCCAGGGCGGAACCGACCGGGTCGAGGCGTCCCCCGCCCAGGTCGGCGAGCAGCAGGATGCCGGCGGCGGCCAGCGTCACCCACACCAGGTCGCGCGGCCGGCGCGAGCCCAGCACGGCCACCGTCAGCGGACCGACGAACTCGATCGTGACCGCCACCCCCTGGGGAATCCGGTCGAGCGCCTCGTAGAAGCTCAGGTTCATGGCCGCCAGCGACACGCCGAAGGCGGCGATCAGGGCCAGCTCCCGGCGACTGTGGCCGCGCACCGAGGGCCGCCAGAGCAGGGCCAGCACCACAGCGGCCAGGGCCACGCGCAGGAAGACCGTGCCCGCCGGGCCCGCGTCGTCGAAGATGCCTTTGGCCAGGGAGGCCCCGAGCTGGGTGGAGGCCACGCCGCCCAGGACGAGCAGCGGCGGCGGGACGGCTTCCATGGCACCCCGCTCGGTCACCGACCGCACGCTACTTCTCGCCGCCCTGCGCCTGACTTGACGAAGCGCGCGTTGTAACCCTATGCTTACCGTTCGTGCAGACTTACCAAGCAGATGGCTTCGCCGCCCTCGGAGATCCGACCAGGCGCGCGATCTTCGAGAACGTCGCCGCACGACCGCGCGCGGTCGGTGAGCTCGCTCGTGACCTGCCGGTCAGTCGGCCAGCCGTCTCGCAACACCTCAAGGTCCTCAAGGGCGCCGGGCTCGTTGTGGACCGGGCGGCCGGAACCCGGCGCATCTACGCGGTGGACCCGGCTGGGGTCGGCGCGCTTCGCGCCTACCTCGACCAGTTCTGGACTACGACGCTGACCGCCTTCAAGGCGGTCGTGGAGCAACCCGACGAGGAGGTCTCATGAGCACCCAAGCAGAGCCGACGTCCGTGCGCCATCAGGTCGTGGTCGAGGCACCGATCGAGCGCGCATTCTCCGTCTTCACCGACGAGTTCGGGAGCTTCAAGCCGCCCGAGCACAACCTGCTCGGCGTCGACATCGCCGAAACCGTCTTCGAGTCACGCAAGGGCGGCCACATCTACGACCGCGGCGTCGACGGCAGCGAATGCCGCTGGGCGCGCGTCCTGACCTATGAACCCCCGGACCGCGTCGTGTTCAGCTGGGACATCAGCCCGCACTGGCAGATCGAGTCCGACCCGGAGAAGACCAGCGAGGTCGAAGTGCGGTTCGTGGCGGAGGCGCCGGGCCGCACGCGAGTCGAGCTCGAGCACCGGCACCTCGATCGCCATGGCGACGGGTGGGAAGGGCTCCGCGCAGGCATCGACGGCGACGACGGCTGGCCGCTCTACCTACGCCGCTTCGCCGGCGTCGTCGCCACGTAGGCGACCGCTGACGCCGCTAGCTGCTGGTGGCGGCTCGCTCGGCCGCGGCCTCGAGCTTGTCGAGGTCGGGCTCCCAGTGGGCCTCGGCGTCGATCGGCTTGTCGCGCAGGTAGGCCTCGGCGTCCAGGGCCGCCGAACAGCCCGAGCCGGCCGCGGTCACGGCCTGGCGGTAAGTGCGGTCGACCAGGTCGCCGGCGGCGAACACGCCGGGCAGCTTGGTGCGCGTGGAGCGGCCCTCCACCAGCACGTAGCCCTCGTCGTCGGTGTCCACCTGGCCGAGCACGATGTCGGAGTTGGGCGTATGGCCGATGGCGATGAAGGCGCCGTCGATGTCGATCGTGCGGTCCTCGCCGTCGCCGGTGTTGGACAGCACCACGCGGGCCAGCGAGCCGTTCTCGCCCCCCTCGAAGCGGTCGATGGAGAAGGGGGTCACCAGCTCGATGTTCTCCGTCTGGCGGGCGCGGTCGAGCATGATGGCCGAGGCGCGGAAGTCGTCGCGGCGGTGCACGACGTTGACCTGCTTGGCGAACTTGGCCAGGAAGGTGGCGTCCTCCATCGCGGTGTCGCCGCCGCCGACCACGATCGTGGGCTTGTCGCGGAAGAAGGCGGCGTCGCAGGTGGCGCAGTAGGACACCCCGCGCGCGGCCAGCTCCTCCTCGCCGGGCACGCCGAGCTTCTTGGGCTCGGCGCCCATGGCCAGGATCACGGCCTTGGCCAGGTGCTCTTCCTCACCCACATAGACCTTGTGCGGGGAGCCGTCGTCGGACAGCTCGACCCGGGTCACGTCGTCGGTCACGAAGCGGGTCCCGAAGCGCTCGGCCTGGTCGCGGAACTCCTGCATCATCTCGGGGCCCATCACGCCGTCGCGGTAGCCCGGGTAGTTCTCCACGTCGGTGGTCTGCTGGAGCAGGCCGCCCCAGGCGAAGCCCTCGAACACCAGCGGCTCGAGGTCGGCGCGCGAGGTGTAGAGCGCCGCGGTGTAGCCCGCGGGACCGCTCCCGATGATGATCACGTCCTCGATCTTCTTGACGTTGCTCTCGTTCTCGCTCAAGTTGCCTCCGCCTTTACTTTACTTTCTGAAGTGTAGTCCCTCGAGCGCCGCTGGCCCTCCCACCGGGCCACCGTCCGGCGCAGCTGGAAGTAGGCGACCACGCCCGGCGGGATGGGCAGCCAGAAGGCGATCACGCGGTACGTGAGCACCGCCGGGAAGACCAGCTCCTTGTCCACCCCGAACAGCACGAAGGCGCCGATCATGCCCGCGTCGACCGAGCCCACGCCGCCGGCCGGCGAGGGGATCAGGTTGGCCGCCATGCCCACGAAGAAGCCCTGCACGAGCACCGCGAACGGAACGCTCCCGCCGAAGGCCTCGAAGGCGGCCCAGAGGATCCCGATCTGCGCGGCCCAGAACCCCACCGCGCCCCCCACCGCCAGGGCGCCCCGGCTGGGATGGGCGATGTAGTCGATCGCCGTGCGCACGCCCGTGGACACCATCGCAGGGCCGGTGGCCAGCTTCTGGGCCAGCCGGGCGCCGCGATGGTCACCGGCCACGCCGGAGAGACGGCGCTCCACGTCGCCCGGGATCAGCGCCACCAGGCCGAGCACGAGCACCACGACGCCGGCCACGGCCGCGGGCACGATCGTGCCGCCCACCGGGTGCTCTCCGGGCAGCACGCTGGTGCGCAGCAGGATGCCGAACACGATCAGCGCGGCGAGGTAGACCGAGTAGGTGAGGGCCAGGAACGCGACCATCCGCGAGGCCGAGCGCCGCCGCGGCATGCCGGCCTTTCGCAGCGCCCAGTAGGTGAGCACGATCCCGCCCGCGCCCGCGGCGGAGAAGATGCGCGTGGCGGCCAGTCCGGCCATCGTGATCTGGTAGGAGGCCCGGGTGTCCAACCTCCGGCGCGCGGCGCTGTCGCCCTTGCCGCCCAGCACCCCGCGGAACAGGGCCACGTAGGCGGCGAACTGCGCCACGTTGAACGCCACGGCCACCGCCACCCAGTACCACTTGGCGTCGTGGATGCGCGCCAGCGAGTCGTCGAAGCCGACGAGCTTGGGCAGCACGAGGTAGATCCCAACCACGCCAAGCACGAAGACCAGCGCCACCGAGAACATCCGGCGGTGGTCCGACAGCAGCGCCGCGACGCGGTGGTCCTCCTCGTCGAGCTGCTCCAGCTCGGCGATCTGCTCGTCGGTGTCGGGCTCCTCCGGCTCTGCCTCGCGCGCCGTCTGGGCGCGCGCCGCGGGGCCGTGGAGCCAGAACATCATGCCGCCCCCGGCTCCAGTCGCTGGACCCGGCGCCCCGCCGCGGCCAGCAGCGGGGCGGTGTAGGGCTCGGCCCGGCGGACCGCCTCGGCCAGGGCGAGCCCCGCCACCAGGTCGATCACGTAGTGCTCGCCCAGGTAGACCAGGCCGAAGCCGAGCGTGAGCGCGTAGGCCCAACCCACGATGCCCTGGACGCGCCCGGTGCTCGAGAGCACGTGGGCGGCCATCACGGATGTACCGAAGTGCAGGGACGGCATGGCGGCGAAGGGATTGCCCTCCAGGCCATCGTAAAGCGGCCGCCAGAGGCCTTTCCAGAAGCGCTCCCCGGACTCGACCATGATCCGCCGGATCGGCGCTATCCGCCCGATCTCGGCTGCGTACCAGGGCGGCGCGGTGGGCAGGCCCCAGTAGACCAGCAGGCCGAGGTCGAAGGTAGCGGTGATCAGGACGGCCGAGCGCACGAACACGTCGTGGTGGAAGAGCAGCGTGTAGGCGGCGGTGCCGTGGGGGACGAGGAACCAGCTCCAGTGAACGGCCGACAGCGCAAGGTCGTACCCCCTCGCCTCCCCTGGGCGGCCCAGGGCCCGCTGGAGCCGGTGCGTGGGCAGCTCGCCGGCGCCGAGCATCCGGTCGATCCGCGCCGGGTAGTCCACCCGCGTGCGGGCCAGCAGTCGCTCCGGGTCGTCGTCGGGCATGTCGTAGTGGGCGTAGTAGGCCCACATCTGCAGGGCGTAGATCCCTACGTCGCGCGCGCGTGTGCGAGGAACGGCCACGGACAGGGCCACGGGAGCGGAGAAGCTCAGCGCGGTGACCACCGGCACACGCAGCCGGAGGCGATGACGGGCAAGCGGGGCGGCGACGCCGATGGCCACGGCGCCCCAGGCCAGCGTTCTGAGGGCGCGCGAGCTTCGCAAGGGCGGCGCCAGTATAGGTCGGCCCTCGGGGCACCCCGGTGCCCCGAGGAGGCACAACGGTAGGTTCGCTCCCATGGATCGGCGCGTCGCGATGGGGCTGCTGTTCTACCCCCGTGGCGGCTCGGCCCAGGTGGCGCTGTACCTGGCGACGGCCCTGCGGGGCGCCGGCTGGTCCACCGAACTGCTGTGCGGCTCGCTCGGCGAGGCGGGCCAGCGCACCCACGCGCAGACCTTCTTCGCCGACCTGGAGGTGCGCCCGGCCGACTACGGCCCGGCGATGGCCGCCTTCGCCCTGGGCGAGGACCCGATCGCCCAGCCCTTCCCGCTCCACCCCTCCTACGAGGACCGCCCGGGCCAGGCCGACCGCATCTTCACCGCCGTGTCGCCCGAGCTGGGCGAGCACCTGGCCGCTGCCTGGGCCGGCTTCATGGACCAGCACCTCGACCCCTTCGACGTGGCTCACCTGCACCACCTGACCCCGCTGCACGAGGCGCTGCTGCGGGTCCGTCCCGACGCCCCCCTGGTCACCCACCTGCACGGCACGGAGCTGAAGATGATCGACCGCGCTGAGCGGGAGCTGGCCGCCGGCAACGACGCACCGGCCTGGCGCCACGCCGAGCACTGGCTCACGGCCATGCGCGGCTGGGCTCGATCCAGCGACCGGCTGATGGTGATCTCGCCGCACGACCGCGACGAGGTGCAGCGCCTGCTGGGCGTGGAGCCCGAACGCGTGACCTGGATCCCCAACGGCGTGGACACGAAGCGCTTCGCGCCGCGCGGCCTGAGGCCGTCCGAGCGGCTGGAGCGCTGGCGGAAGTGGCTGGTCGAGGACCCTCAGGGCTGGCGCGAGGGCGGCGAGCCGGGCGGCGTGGCCTACACGGAGCCGGAACTCGAGGCCTTCGTCGAGCCCGACACCGGCGAGGCATCCCCGGTGCTGCTGTTCGTGGGCCGCTTTACCGAGGTCAAGCGGATCCCGCTGCTCGTGCGGGCCTACGCCCGCGCACGCGAACGGTTCGACCGGCGGGCGCCGCTGGTGATCTGGGGCGGCTTCCCCGGCGAGTGGGAGGGCGAGCACCCGCACACGGTGGCCGAGGCCGAGGGCGCGCGGGACGTGTTCTTCCTGGGCTGGCGCGGCCACGACGAGCTGCCCGAGGGACTGGCGTGCAGCGACGTGATGGTCATGCCCTCGATCAACGAGTCCTTCGGACAGGTGTTCGTGGAGGCGATGGCCTGCGGCGTGGCCGTGATCGCCGCCAACGCGGGCGGGCCGCCCTCGTTCGTGAACGTCGATCCGGGCCGGCCCAACGGCTGGCTCGTCGAGCCCGACAACGAGGACAGCCTGGCCGAGGCGATGATCGAGGCCATCAACGACCCCGCCGAGCGGGCCGAGCGCGCCGCCAACGGCATGGAGGTCACGCGTCGCGACTTCTCCTGGACGGCGCTGGCGCACCAGACCGCGGAGGTCTACGAAGAGGCGATCGAGGCCCGCGCGAGGTCCACTCCCGGTGAATGACGATTCATTGGTGCCATGAGCGAATAAATCGTCGCTCGGCGGGCTGCAGGGGGCGGGTCGGCGGCTCAGCCGCGCGCCGGCGGCTCGAGCACCCGCACCTCCACGGGCGCCTCGCGCGCGAAGAGCTCGGCGTCCTCGCGCGAGCCCAGGTGCTCGCCCCAGTGCATGGGGACGGCCACGCGGGGCTGTATCCGGCGGGCCGCCTCGACCGCCTCGGTGGGAGTCATCACGTAGGTGCCGCTCACCGGCAGCAGCGCGACGTCCACTCCGGCCACCTGGTCCATCTCGGGGATCACGTCGGTGTCGCCCGAGTGGTACAGGCGCTCGCCGCGGACGTTGAGGTCGAAGCCGACGCAGCCGGCGCCGCGGGGGTGGAAGAGCCGGCCGTCGCGATCGCGCTTGGAGGTGTTGTAGGCGGCCACGGCCGCCACCTCGACGCCGGAGATCGGGTCCAGCTCGAGCACCTCGCCCGGGGCGATCGAGCTCACCCGCCCGCCCACGCGCTCGGCCACCGCGGCCGGGGCCACCACCCACGTGTCGGGGCCCGACAGGCGCTCCACGTCCTGGGGCGAGAAGTGGTCGTAGTGGTCGTGGGTGATCAGGATCAGGTCCGCCTCGGGACCCTCATCCACCCGGTAAGGGTCGATGTAGATCGTCGCCCCGCCGCGCACGTCGACGCGAAAGCCCGAGTGGCCGAGCCATTCGAGCGAGTCGAGGAGCATGGGTCCAGGATACGTTTCCCTGCCCCCAGGCCCCGAACCCGAGAAGGAACGCGCGTGAGCTACGAGACCGTCGAGTGGGAGCACCAGGACGGGGTGGGTCGCATCACCCTCAACCGGCCCGAGACCGTGAACGCCTGGAACGGGCAGTTCGGCGAGGAGCTGGGCGAGGTGGTCAACGAGCGCGCGAGCGATCCCGCGGTGCGCGCGGTGCTGATCCGCGGCGCGGGCAAGGGCTTCTCCTCGGGCGCGGACCTCAAGGGCGGCGGCCTGAGCCTGGCCGACGACGACCGCCCCGACATCCTCCACGAGCTCCACGACGTCTACCACCCGATCCTCCGCGGCGTCCGCAACCTCGAGAAGCCGGTGGTGGCCGCGGTGCACGGCGCCGCCGCGGGCATCGGCTGCTCCCTGGCGCTGGCCTGCGACCTGATCCTGGCCGGCGAGTCCTCCTTCTTCTCGCTCGCCTTCGTCCACATCGGCCTGATGCCCGACGGCGGCTCGACGCTGTTCGTGCCCGCCGCGGTGGGCAAGGCGCGCGCCTTCGAGATGGCGCTGCTGGGCGAGCGGGTCCCGGCCCACCAGGCGCGCGACTGGGGCCTGGTGAACTCCGTACACGCCGACGACGACCTGTTCGGCGACGCCGACCGGCTCGTCGGTCGCCTGGCCGCCGGGCCCACCCGCTCCTACGCCGGGGCCAAGAAGGCGCTGAACGCCAGCCTCTACGCCCACATGGAGTCGCAGTTCGACCTCGAGGCCGACCTCCAGCACGCCCTGGCGCGCACGGACGACTTCGTGGAGGGCGTCGGCGCCTTCCTCCAGAAGCGAAAGCCGGAGTTCACGGGGGAGTGACGGCTGCCACGAAGTGGATCAGCCGGTGCAGCGCCGGATATGATGCCGCGGCCTTGCGCTCGCGCCCTCGTAGCTCCCGCCTGCTGACCGTCCCTGTCGCCCTGGCAGCGGCCCTGCTCGTGCTCCTGGCCCTGGCCCCCGGGGCGATGGCCGACGTGTTCACGCCCGAGTCCGGCGGCTCGCCCAACGCGGACAACATCGACGAGCTCTACAAGATCGTCCTGTACGTCTCGATCCCGATCTTCCTGACCGTCGAGGGTGCGCTGATCTGGTCGCTGGTCAAGTTCCGCCAGCGCCGCGGCGGCCCCGAGCCGGTCCAGATCCGCGGCAACCACGCGCTCGAGCTGGGCTGGACCATCGGCGCCGCCGTGATCCTGGTGGTCATCGGCACGGTCACCTTCCTCTACCTGGGCCCGATCAAGAACCCGCCCACCTCGGACGCCAACGGGCTCGCCCAGGGCGCCCAGGTGGCCTCGATCGACCAGCCCTCGCCCCCCAAGGGCGCCGGCAAGCCGCTGACCATCCGGGTCAACGCCCAGCAGTACGTGTGGCGCTACCAGTACCCGGGCGCGCGTGACGCCTACAGCTACTACCGCATGGTGGTGCCCACCCACACCACCGTCATCGTCGAGATCACCGCCTCGGACGTCGATCACTCCTGGTGGATCCCCAAGCTCGGCGGCAAGGCCGACGCGGTGCCGGGCCACACCAACAAGACCTGGTTCAAGATCGACAAGGAAGGCACGTACAAGGGCCAGTGCGCCGAGCTGTGCGGCGAGGGCCACGCCGACATGCGCGCTGCGGTCACGGCGGTCAGCCCGCAGGCCTACCAGTCCTTTGTCGCACGACGCCAGCGCGAGATAACCGAGTCCCAGCGCGGCCTCGCCCAGCAGCGGCGCCAGCGCGAGCGCGCCTCACAGTCCGGACAGGGAGAGAACAACTAGATGGCCACGTCCGAGTACGCAACCCGGCCGCAGATCGCCGACCTCGTCCGCCCCGAGGTCATCGAGCACGGCGTGCGCCCCGAGCCCGGCGGGTGGCTGGACTGGCTGACCACCACCGATCACAAGAAGATCGGGATCATGTACTTCTTCGTCACCTTCTTCTTCTTCATCATCGGTGGCGTCGAGGCGCTGATCATGCGCACGCAGCTGGCCCAGCCCAACGGCACGGTGGTAGATCCCCAGACCTACAACGGGCTGGTCACCATGCACGGCACGACGATGATCTTCCTGTTCATCGTCCCGGTGATGGCCGGCTTCGGCAACTACATGGTGCCGCTGATGATCGGCGCGCGCGACATGGCCTTCCCGCGCCTGAACGCGCTGTCGCTGTGGCTGCTGGTCTTCGGCGGGATCGCCTTCTACGCCAGCGTCTTCTTCGAGCCGCCCCAGGCCGGCTGGACGATGTACGCCCCGCTGTCCGACGACGCCTACCTGCCCTCGGGCGGCGTTGACGCGTGGATCTTTCTGATCCATCTGTCCGGCCTGTCTTCCGTGGTCGGCGCGATCAACTTCGTCGCGACCATCCAAAACATGCGCGCGCCCGGCATGGGGTGGGGCCGGATGCCGCTGTTCGTGTGGTCACTGCTCATCTACAGCTACCTGCTGATCGTCGCCCTGCCCGCCGTGGCCGCAGCGGTGACCATGCTGCTCACCGACCGCCACTTCGGCACCGGCTTCTTCGATCCGACCGGGGGCGGGGACCCGCTGCTGTGGCAGCACCTGTTCTGGTTCTTCGGCCACCCCGAGGTCTACATCATGATCCTGCCCGGCTTCGGGATCATCTCCGAGGTGCTGCCGGTGTTCAGCCGCAAGCCGATCTTCGGCTACAAGGCGATCGCGGCGTCCACCGTGGCGATCGCCTTCCTCAGCATGCTGGTCTGGGCCCACCACATGTTCACCACACCAAGCCCGACGGTGGTGCTCGTGTTCTTCATGCTCTCGTCGTTCCTGATCGCGGTGCCCACCGGCATCAAGATCTTCAACTGGGTCGCGACGCTGTGGAAGGGCTCGATCCTGATGAAGACCCCGCTCCTGTTCGCGGCCGGGTTCATCGGCACCTTCCTGATCGGCGGCATCACCGGGGTCATGCTCGCCGTGTTCCCGGTGGACTGGCAGCTCCAGGACACCTACTTCGTCGTCGCCCACATCCACTACGTGCTGTTCGGCGGCAGCGTGTTCACGATCTTTGCCGGCATCTACTACTGGTTTCCCAAGATGAGCGGCCGGATGCTGGGCGAGGGGCTGGGCAAGCTGTCCTTCTGGATGATGTTCGTCGGGTTCAACATGACTTTCCTGATCCAGCACTCGGCCGGGCTGTCGGGCATGCCGCGACGGATCTACGACTACCCCGCCGACGCCGGCTGGACGGGCTTCAACCTGATCTCCACGATCGGCTCCTTCATCCTCGGCATCGGGGTGATGGTCACCGTGGTGAACGTGCTGCTCTCGATCAAGGGGGGCCAGAAGGCGGGCAACGACCCGTGGAAGGGCAACACGCTCGAGTGGTTCACCCAGTCGCCGCCGCCGGAGAACAACTTCGACGTGATCCCGCGCGTGCGCTCGGTCGAGCCGATGAAGGACATCAGGCGTGAGGTGCAGCAGGCCAGCGCGCCCGCCGGCACCGTGGCGCAGCCGGTAGCGTCCGGCACGTGAGCGCGAGCAGCCGGCTTGGCCGGATGCGCAGCGAGGACCTCAGCGCACCCCCCTCCGCCGGCGTTCGCCCGGCCGGGCCCGCTCCCGGCCCGGCCGCCGCGACACGGCAGGTGGTGGGCGACTACCTGGAGCTGACCAAGCCGAAGGTTCAGTCGCTGCTGATCTTCACCACGGTCACGACCATGTACGTGGCCGGCGACCCGTCGCCCGGCCTGGTGGCGCTCACCTGCCTGGGCGGCTACCTCTCCGCCGGCGGCGCGGGGGCGGTCAACCACTGGTACGACCGCGACATCGACGCCGCGATGTCGCGCACCGCCGACCGCCCGGTCCCGGCCGGGCGCGTGTCCCCCCGGGCCGCGCTCGCCTACGGCCTGACCCTGGCCGCGCTGGCCGTCGTGGTGCTCGCAGCCTTCGTCAACCCGCTGGCCGCCGCGCTCTCGTTCTCCGGCTTCCTGGGCTACACGCTCGTCTACACGATGTGGCTCAAGCGCACCACGCCCCAGAACATCGTGATCGGGGGCGCGGCCGGCGCGGTGCCGCCGCTGGTGGGCTGGGCGGCGGCCACGGGCTCGCTGAGCTGGACCGCGGTCTACCTGTTCGCGATCGTCTTCTACTGGACCCCGCCCCACTTCTGGGCGCTGTCGCTGCTGATGAAGGACGAGTACGCCAAGGTCGACGTGCCCATGCTGCCCGTGGTGCGCGGGGAGGCGCACACCCGCCGCCAGATCCTCCTCTACTCCGTGCTGCTCTACGCGGTCACGCAGCTGCCCTTCTGCGCGGGCGGCTTCGGGGTCGAGTACCTCGTGGCCTCCATGTCCCTGGGCGCCGTGTTCATCGGCGGCGCCGTGCGCCTGTACCGCCGCGCCGACCGGCGCGCCGCGCTGTGGCTGTACCTCTACTCGCTGGCCTACCTGGCGCTGCTGTTCGCCGCCATGGTCATCGACTCCCAGCTGTCGCTCTAGGCGCCCCGGCGAACGCGGCTATCTCCTCGGCCAGGCGCTCGGGGTGCTCCAGCGGCACGAACGTGCGCCCGCCCTCGACCTCCACCATCCGGGCGTCGGCGAAGACGTCGACCAGCCGCCGGGCGAACTCGGGCTTGAAGAAGTTGTCCTTCATCCCCCACACGATCAGGACCGGCCCGTCGTAGTCGCCCAGCCGCGAGGCCACGTCCAGCAGCTCCCCGGGGTCCACCGCGCGCGCGAAGCGGGCCACGTCCTCGCGGATGGCGCCGTCCTGGAGGCAGGGCTCGACCCAGGAGCGGGTCTGGTCGGCGTCGAAGTCGTCCGCGAGCATTCCGAACCCGGCCGGCGAGTGGCGCACCGCGGTGGCGCGCATCGGCGCCATGAGGCCGCGGATGGCCGTGGCGCTGCGAAAGCTCTTGAACAACACGTCGAAGGGCGACGGCGGGAAGTGCTCGAAGGCATCGCAGTTGGTGAGCACCAGGCGCCCCACGCGGCTGGCGTCCGTGTCCAGCACGAACTGGCAGATCGCCCCGCCGGTGTCGTTGCCCACCAGCGTCACATCGGTCAGGTCCATCCGCTCCAGGAAGGCGATCACGCGCCGGGCGACCCCACGAGGCGAGCCGTCGGCATCGGGCCCGATCGGGATCCGGTGCGACCCCAGCGGCCAGTCGGGCGCATACGAGCGCACACCCGCAGCGGCCAAGGCGTCGGCCGTCGCGGTCCACAGGGTGTGGTCGACGAGGAAGCCGTGGACGAACACCACGGGCGGCGCCTGGGCGTCCTCGGGGCCCGCGGCCCGGTAGTGGATGTCGGCGTGTGGAAGGTCGATCGTCGGCATGTCTGCTCCTCGCACTAGCTTTCCGTACAGGATGCATGCAACATACGTACTGCCTGTATGACTGTCAACCGCCGCACCCAGGGAGACCGCTCCGCGGCCACGCGCGCTGCCCTGATCGCCGCGGCCCGGTCCCTCTTCGCCGAGCACGGCTACGGCGGCGTGGGCACGGAAGCGATCGTCCGCGCGGCCGGGGTGACGCGCGGCGCGCTGTACCACCAGTTCGCCGACAAGACCGAGCTGTTCGCCGCGGTCTACGAGAGCATCGAGCAGGACCTCTCCGCCCGGCTGGGCGAGCGCATCGCCGCCGCCGAGGTGGGCGACCCGCTCGAGGTGATGCGCCTGGGGGCCCGGGCGTGGCTGGAGGCGTGCGTAGATCCCGAGGTGCAGCAGGTGGCGCTGCTGGACGGGCCGTCGGTCCTCGGCTGGGATCGCTGGCGCGAGATCGGCCTGCGCTACGGGATGGGCCTGGTCGAGGGCGTGCTGGCCCACGCGATCGAGCTCGGCGCGGTGCCCGAGCAGCCGCTGTCCCCACTCGCCCACGTCCTCCTTGGGGCGATGGACGAAGCGGCGCTGTACATCGCCCGCTCCGACGACCCGGAACGGGCCCGCGACGAGATGGGCCAGGTGATCGACCGGATGATCGCCGGGCTGGCCGCCTAGGCCGCGGCGGCGCTCGCCCACACCGTTCGCCGCCTCGCGTCCGCCCAGCAGGTGAATAAGACGACAAGTCAGCGCCTTGCAGCCAGCCTTGACGTCAGGAGTGCCAAACAGGCGCCTCTCATGACAACGCTCGCCGGAGCCCTCGGTTTGTCGGGTTGTTCACGGGCCACGCCTCCCGGAAGGGCGCCGGTGGACCAAACGCTCCCTTTCCAGCGCAGTTCAGGCCGCCTAGGCCGCCGGCTCAGGCCGGGCGCAGCTCGTAGACCTCGAGGTCCTTGGGCGCTCCCTTGGCCTTGAAGCGCCGCTTTCGCCTGGACTCGAAGGCACCCTGGTCCAGGCGTTCGAGGGCCACGTCGGACACCAGCAGCTCGCCGCCCGAGGCGGCGTCGGCCACACGTGCGGCCACGTTTACGTCCACGCCCAGGTAGTCGCCGCGGATCTTCCGCGGCCGCCCGAGGTGGAGGCCCGCGCGCAGGGTGGGGCTGTAGCCGCGGCAGTCCACCTGCCCGACGGCATCGATGGCCTCGTGGGCGGCGGCGGCCGCATCCCCGGCGTCGGCGAACACGGCCATGAGCCCGTCGCCCAGGCGCTTGACCACCTCGCCGTCGTGATCGCTCACGGCGGTCTCAGACTTGGCGCCCACCTTGCCCAACAGGTCGATCACCGCCTCGTCCCCGGCCTCCAGGGCCCACGAGGAGAAGTCGACCAGGTCGGTGAACAGGATCGCCAGCTCGGACTCGCCCCTCCCCCTCCCCTGGGCCTCGGCCGCCGACTGCCACAGCTGCAGGGCGGTCAGGCCCAGCTCGCGGGTGACGCTCGGGCCCTTCTCCGGCTTCTCGGTCATCGCCTTGGCCACGAGGTCCGAGGGCCCGGAGCCGCCGCCGGCCCAGCCGGGGTTGCCCAGCTCGCTGTCGCCCGGCGCCAGCTTGCGCACGGTGGCCGCCGCCTTGATCAGGCCGGGCTGGCGATCGGCGGCGCGCAGCCGGGCCAGCAGCCGCCGCGAAGCTCCTTCCCGGGTCTCCGCGGGCTCGGGCTCGGCCATCAGCGGAGGAGGCGGGCGCGCTGGAGCTCACGCTCGAACGCGCTCTCCTCGAGGTTCTGGTCGGCGCGGATCACGTGCATCACCGCGTTGATCAGCGCCAGGTGGGTGAAGGCCTGCGGGAAGTTGCCCAGGTGACGGCCCGAGCGCGGGTCGATCTCCTCGGCGTAGAGCTGCAGCGAAGAGGCGAACGACAGCAGCCGCTCGCACAGCGCGCGCCCGCGGGACAGCTCGCCGATCTCCACCAGCGCGGAGACGAGCCAGAACGAGCAGATCGTGAAGCTCCCCTCCTCGCCGGAGAGGCCGTCGTCGGTGGAGTCCACGCGGTAGCGCATGACCAGCCCCTCGGAGGTCAGCTCGTCCGCGATGGCCAGCACCGTCTTCTTGACCCGCTCGTCGTCGGGGGGCAGGAATCGCACGAGCGGCATCAGCAGCACGGAAGCGTCCAGCTCGTCGGTGTCGTAGTGCTGGCAGAACACGCCGCGGTCGTCGAGCGCGTTCTCGCAGATGTCCTCCTTGATCTCGTCGGCCGCCTTCTGCCACTCCTCGGCCTGCTCCTTCTCCTCGCGGATCTCGGCCAGCCGCGCGCCGCGGTCCAGGGCCACCCAGCACATGAGCTTGGAGGAGGTGAAGTGCTGGGGCTTGCCGCGGATCTCCCAGATGCCGCGGTCGGGCTCGCGCCAGTGCTCCAACGCGTCGCGGACCTGCTTCTTCATGATCGGCCAGATCCGCTCGGGCAGGTGGTCGCGCGACTTGGTGTGCAGGTACATCGAGTCGAGCACCGCGCCCCAGACGTCGTGCTGCTCCTGGTTGTAGGCGCCGTTGCCCACCCGCACCGGTCGCGCGCCCTCGTAGCCCGTCAGGTGGTCGAGCTCCTCCTCCTCGAGCTTGGATTCGCCGTCGATGCCGTACATGATCTGCAGCTGGCCCTCTTCGGCCTCGGCGACGTCGGCCAGGAAGTAGAAGAAGTCGTTGGCCTCCCAGTCGAAGCCCAGCGTGTAGAGGCCCCAGAGCGTGAAGGTGGCGTCGCGGATCCACGAATAGCGGTAGTCCCAGTTGCGCTCGCCGCCGGGGGCCTCGGGCAGCGAGGTGGTGGCCGCCGCGATCATCGCCCCGGTGGGCGCGTAGGACAGGCCCTTTAGGGTCAGCGCGCTGCGCTGCAGGAACGTGCGCCAGGGGTGGTCGGGGAACTCCCCGTGGTCGAGCCAGTGCTGCCAGTGGTGGGCGGTCCAGCTGAGGCGGTCATAGGCCTCGTCGTAGGACTTGGGCGGCGCGTGCTCGGACCACGACAGCGCGGCGAACAGCGTGTCGCCCTCGTGCATCATCGTCCGCCCCGTGGTGCGCGGGCCCTCGATGCCGAGGTTCATGTCGGTGGTCAGGCACAGCTCGATGTCCGAGTCCTCGGCGCGCGCCACGGCCTCGTGGTAGCCGGCGCCCGTGTACTCCCAGGTGGCGAACTTGCGGCCGTAGTCGAAGACCGGCTCGCAGTCGAGGTTGACCTGGACCTCGCCGTTCACGCAGCGCACGAGGCGCAGCAGCACGTGGTCGGCGTCGTAGTCGGTGGGCGAGCGCCGATGGGTGGTGGAGCGCTCGTTCTCGTGGTGCCACGGGCCGATCAGCAGCACGTCGCGGACGATGATCCAGCCCCCGCGGGTGCCCCAGGACGTCTCGAGCACCATCGTGCCGGGCAGGTAGCGCCGCGCAGCGGGCACGGCCACGTCGGCGGGCCCGAGCTTGAACCCGCCGGCATCGCGGTCCAGGATCGCCCCGAAGACCGACGGCGAGTCCATCCGCGGCAGGCACATCCACTCGACGTTGCCGTCGGGAGCCACCAGCGCGGTGGTCTCGCAATCGGACAGGAAGCCGTAGTCGGCGATCGGGGGAAAGGGGCTCGACCCGACCGCATCGTCCGGAGCCAGGTTCCTCAAGCGCCGGCTCCGAGCTGTGCCGCGGCGGCCTCGTCGATCAGGACGGTGAGCCCGCCCGGCTGCGGGCAGACCAGGCTGGCGGGGGTGTCGGGGCTGGGCGCATCGGCGAACGCGCGCGCCGCGGCCTCGGCCTTGTCCGCTCCGGAAATCAGGAAGACCACCTCGTGCGCCGCATCGAGAACGGGAAGAGTAAGGGTCACGCGCGGAACGAGCGGGGCCATGCCCGGGACCGGCACCCCGGCGACCAGCCGATCGCGCTCGGACAGCGCGGCGTCGCGCGGGAACAGCGAGGCCGTGTGCCCGTCCGGGCCCATCCCGAGCAACAGCAGGTCGAAGGCCGGCGGGCCGTCGCCGAAGGCCTCGCGAAGCTCGGACTCATAGAGCTCTGCGGCCTCGTCGGGGCCCAGCTCGCCGCGGATGCGGTGCACGGCCGGCGCGGGACCCTCGATGCGGTCGAGCAGGCTCTCCTTGGCCATCCTGAAGTTGGAGTGCTCGTGGTCGGGGGCCACGGCGCGGTCGTCGCCGAACCACAGCGACGCCTGCGACCAGTCGAGGTCCAGGGCCGCCACCTTCTCGTGGGCCGCACGCGGGGTCGAGCCGCCCGACAGCACGATCGAGCCCCCGCGCTGGACCTGGGCCGCGATCCGCTCGGCGGCCGCGGACGCCACGTCGTCGACCCGCACGATCTCCCTGTCGGCCACCGCTCACGCCACCATCTCGCCCGCGGCGCCGAGCGCCGGGGCGTAGGTGTGGTCGCGCAGCAGCGCCTGGCGGATGCCCTCGCCCAGGATGCCGGACTCGCCGCGCGAGGCGCCGGTCACCGTCCACTCGTGCTCGCTGCCGTCGCGTGTGCGCCGGCGGGCGGTGAGCCCCCCGGGCCCGCGGTCCAGCGAGATGCTCAGCCCCGACGCGGTCTCGATGGTGATCCCGGCCAGCCCCGGCGTGGTCATCGTCTCGTCGGGCTCGAGGCTCAGCTTGATCTCCTGGCGGTGCGCCGTGGCGCTGCCGCGCATGGCGCCGCCGTGGGCGGTCACCCGGCCGGGCTTCCACCCCAGCCGCGAGGACAGCCAGCCGAACAGCAGCAGGCCGGCGATCGCCGACTCCGACTGGTGGCGCGCCGCGACCGACGTGATCGACTGCAGCTCTCCCCGCCACTGGTGGGGGTCGAAGGTGGAGGCCACCCGCTCGCGCCAAGGCGTGGAGCGCAGCCAGGCCAGATCGACCACGTAGTGGCTCTCGGCCAACTTGCGCGAGCGCTCCACCGCCGCCACCGGATCGTCCACGTCCACGGAGTCGAACAGCACGATCTGAGCCAGCCGGCTGCAGGCGTCGACCCCTTCGCGGTGGCCGTGGGGCGCCCACACCAGCGTGGCCAGGTCGCTGACGATCAACGGGTCGATGATCGTGTCCAGGCTCTCCAGGTGGCGCGGCCCGATGTCGACCACCACCTGCTCGTGGGCCACGGCCAGCTCCCCCTCGGACACGTCCTCCTCGGCGGTCATCGAGGCCCAGCCGTCGATCGTGGTGCGGCCCTCCTCGACGCTGCAGAGGATGGTGCGTGACGCGTGGTAGGAGCCCACCTTGTCCAGCCGGTTCTGGATCTCGCCGCGCCACTCGCGGTCAACGATCACCACCAGGTTGAGCACCCGGGCCGGCACGACCGCCTCCGCTTCGGCGTGGCGCTGCTTGAGCAGCTCGCGCAGCGCGTCCGAGATCGCCGCGGGCGTGGTGTCGCTCTCGGACCAGACGTCGCCGGACTCGCTCATATCGCCCGCCAGTGCTCCCCGGAACGCAGGAGGCCGTCGGCCTCGTCCGGCCCGTCGGAGCCGGCCGGGTACTCGTGCACGGGCGCGTCGTCGGCCTCCCAGGCCTCGAGGATCGGGTCGCAGATCGCCCACTGGGCCTCGACCTCGTCGTCGCGCGTGAACAGGGTGGCATCGCCGCGCATGAAGTCGGTGATCAGGCGTTCGTAGGCCTCGGGCGACTCGGACATGAAAGCCGTGCCGTAGAGGAACTCCATGTTCACCGGCCGGATCCGCATCCGGCTGCCGGGGATCTTGGCCCCGAGGGTGATCGACACCCCCTCGTTGGGCTGCATGGTCAGGATGATCTGGTTGGGCTGTACGCCCACCGAGCCCTCCTCGCGGAAGGCCAGGTGGGGCACCGGCTTGAGCGTCACGGCGATCTCGGTGACCTTGCGGGCCAGCCGCTTGCCCGTGCGCAGGTAGATCGGCACCCCGGCCCAGCGCCAGTTGTCTACCTCCAGGCGCAGGGCCGCGTAGGTCTCGGTGGTGGAATCGTCGGGCACGTCTTCCTCGTCCTTGTAGCCCTTCACCTCCTCCCCGGCCACCGCGTCCGCGGTGTACTGGGCCCGCACGGTCATGTCGGCCACTTCCTCGGGCTTGGGCGGGTGGATGGCGTGCAGGACCTTGACCTTCTCGTCGCGGACCTCGTCGGCGTAGAAGTTCACCGGCGGCTCCATGCACAGCAGGCACAGCAGCTGGAGCATGTGATTCTGGACCAGGTCGCGCAGCGCGCCGGAGGTGTCGTAGTAGCCGGCGCGGCTGCCGATGCCGATGTCCTCGGCCGACGTGATCTGCACGTTGTCGATGTAGTTGCGGTTCCAGATCGGCTCGAACAGGCCGTTGGCGAACCGGAAGGCCAGCATGTTCTGGACGGTCTCCTTGCCCAGGTAGTGGTCGATCCGGAAGACCTGGTCCTCGTCGAGCACGTTGAGCACGGCCTGGTTGAGCTCCTTGGCCTCGGCCAGGTTGGTGCCGATCGGCTTCTCGATCACCACCCGCACATCGGAGTCGTCGTGGTGGCCGAGGCCGTGCTCGCCCAGCTGGCCCACGATCACCGGGAAGAAACTCGGGGCCGTGGACAGGTAGAAGACGCGGTTGAACACGACGTCCGCGTCCTCGTCGAAGGCGGCGGTCGCCTCCTTGAGCTGCTCGTATACGTCGTCCTCGTCGAAGGCGCCGGACACGTAGCGGACGTTGGCCAGCAGCGCGTCCATCACCTTGTCGTCGGGCTCTCGCCGCGAGTACTCGCGGATGGACTCCTGGGCCAGCTCGCGGAAGTCGTCGTCGGAGAGCTCGCTGCGCGAGGAGCCGATCAGGTTGAAGCGCTCGGGCAACGCGCCCTCGTGGGCGAGGTTGTAGAGCGCGGGCAGCAGCTTTCGCTTGGACAGGTCCCCCGTGGCGCCGAAGATCGTCAGCGTCGTCGGGTGTATCGGCTGGCGCTCGAGCCCGTCCGCGAGAGGGTTGGCCTCGTCTTTGACCTCGTGTCCGGCCTCGGTGGCCATCTCAGACGTCCGCCGGCTCGGAGGCCTGCTGGGCCTTGTTGCGGACGGAGTGGCCGCCGAACTGGTTGCGCAGCGCCGACAGCATCCGGCCGGTGAAGTCGCCGTTGCCGCGCGAGTAGAAGCGCGCGTACAGCGAGGCCGAGAGCACCGGCGTAGGCACGTCCTTCTCCATCGCGTCCTCGATCGTCCAGCGTCCCTCACCCGAGTCCTCGGTGTAGGCGTCGAGGTCGTCCAGGGCGTTGCCCTCGGCCTCGAAGGCGCGGGCGGCCAGCTCGCACAGCCAGGAGCGCACCACCGAGCCCTGCATCCACAGGTGGGCGATCTGGGCCTTGTCGAGGTCGTACTCGGACTTGTCGAAGACGTCGAAGCCCTCGGCGTAGGCCTGCATCATCCCGTACTCGATGCCGTTGTGGACCATCTTCACGTAGTGGCCGGCCCCCGGGCCGCCGAAGTGGCCCCAGCCCGGTCCGTGCTCCTCGGTGGAGGGTGGGGCGAGCACGTCGAGGACCGGCGCGATGCGCTCGACGGCGGTGTCGGTGCCGCCGACCATCATGCAGTAGCCCACCTCGAGCCCCCAGACGCCGCCGCTGGTGCCTACGTCGGCGTACTCGATGCCCTTCTCGGCCAGCGCCTCGGCGCGCTCCTTGTCGTCGGAGAACTTGGAGTTGCCGCCGTCGATGATCGCGTCGCCGTCCTCCAGGAGATCGCCGAGCTTGTCGATCGTCTCCTGTGTCGCGTCGCCGGCCGGCACCATGATCCACACGGCGCGCGGCTTCTCCAGCTTCTCGACCAGCTCCTCTAGCGAGCCGGCGCCGGTCGCGCCGTGCTCCGTGGCCTTCTGGACGGCCTCCTCGTCGAAGTCGAAGGCCACCACCTGGTGGTCGGAGTCCCGATGGATGCGATGGACCATGTTCCCGCCCATCTTTCCCAGCCCTACGAATCCGAGCTGCATCTACTGCCTCCGTTCAGGGGCCGGGACCCCGCGATTGGTTTTCGTGGCGCCTCTGGCCCCATTCTTTCCACGGACCGGGGCGGTTGCAACCTGCTGACGCAAATAAATCCGCGCCGTCAGACTTCGTCCAGACGCTCGCGCGGCGCCAGGACCGTCGTGGTCGCGAGGATCACGGCCGCGGCACAGAAGACGAGCGCGAAGCCGGCCTGGTCGCCCACGAAGCCCGCCAGCGGTGGACCCAACAGGAACCCGATCGCCGTCATCCCCATCACGGCGGCCAAGCCCGCCGACGGGCGATCGCCGAACACCTTGGCGCTCCAGATGACCTCCACGCTGACCGCCAGGTTGTAGGCCGCGCCGAAGAGCACCGCGGAGACGAATGCCGCTCCCAGGCTCGAGGGGGCGAGACCCAGCAGCGCAAGCGCGGCGGCCTCGGCCGCGAGCGAGACCGTGAAGGTGGTCCGACCGCCCAGGCGCCGCACGGCGTCGCCGCCCACCGTGCCTCCGACGCTGGCCACGCCGACCGTGGCCAGGAACAACCGGCTGGCGGTAGAGGGAAGGCCGCCTGCGGACACCAGGCGGTCCACCGCGAACGTCCAGTACACCGACGAGGCGAGCCCCACGAGCCCCGCGCCGGCCAGCAGCGGGCCCGAGCGGGGGCACACCAGCCAGCTCGGTCTCAGTCGCACGGCGCTGCGAGCGACCGGCTCCGCCGGGCCGGGCACCACCACCAGCGCCCACAGCGTGGCCGCGGCGGCCAGGCCGGCGAACACCAGCCACGCCGTACGCCAGTCCGTGCCCACCGCCAGCGAGACCGGCGCGGCCACCGCCACGCCCCACCCCGTCCCCGAGGAGATCGCCGCCATCACACGCGGGCGGCGCGCCGGCTCCAGCCCGCGCGCCACCACGTCGGAGAAGGGCGGGAACACCAGCCCGGCGCTGGCCCCCGCCACTAGCAGGCCGGCGAACAGAACCGCCGGCGAGCGGGCCACGCCGGCCACGGCCATGCCCACCACGGCACACAGCCCGCCCGCCGCAACGATCGCCCGCGGACCGAGCCGCTCGGTGAGCACGCCTGCGGTGACCGTGGTGGCCAGATAGGCGACGTAGGAGGCCGCGGCCAGCACCCCGAGGGCACCGCTGCCCAGCCCGAAGGTCGCGCGGATGTCCGGCGCCAGCAGCCCGAAGCCGTAGCGGGCCATGCCGAAGCAGACCCCCACCGCGCCGACCCCGGCCGAGGCCACCGCCAGCGGCCGCGCGGTGCCCGTGGCGCTCATCGCGTGGTGTGCTCCAGCGGGCAGCCGACCCCGGTTTTACAGCACACGTCGCGGTCGCACAGGCGACAGACCGTGAGCGCGCCGGGACGGTCCTCCGCCAGGCCGGAAACCAGCTTCTCGAGCAGGGGTGCCAACCGCTCGCGCTCCTCGGGGTCGAGCACCGCGAGCAGGCCCTCGAGCTCGCTCGTGCGGTCGGCCAGCACCGCGGCGGCGGCGCGGTGGCCCGCCGGGGTCAGATGCAGCGCGAGCGTGCGCCCGTCCGGACCCGGGCGCCGCTCGAGCAGGGCGTCGGCGGCCAGGCGGTCGGCCAGCTTCACCGCGGCGGGGTGCGAGACCCCCAGCACCGAGGCGAGCGCCCGGACCGAGTCGCCGGGGTAGGCGTCCAGGTGCACCAGCGCGGCGGCGTGGCCCCCGGCCCGGCCGAGGGAGCCCTCGACGGAGGCGCGGAAGCGGTCGGTGGCGCCCAGGGAGAGGACGCCGAGCAGCTGGGCGAGGCGATCGGCCACGCCCTAAGCATAATCTGGTTATACGTTTGTCGAAGCCCGCGCGCGGGCGCAGCCGGGCGTCAGCCCTCCAGCATCACGCGGACCTTCTCCGTCACCTGCCGCAGCGCCGCCGCGCGGTCCTCGCCCGCCAGGCGCACCCGCTCGGCCGGCAGGCCATGGTCGCGCAGGGTCAGGACGTCGCCCGTGGCCTGCGCGGCGATCAGCTCGCCGAAGCCGAAGTCCTCGTCGGGCACGTCCACGTCCTGGCCGGTGTCGTCCACGAGCTGCAGGAAGATCCCCTCCGCCGGGCCGCCCTTGTGGAACTGCCCGGTGGAGTGCAGGAAGCGCGGCCCGTAGCCGTAGGTGGTGGTGGCCCGAGTGGCGTCACGCACGGCGCTGCGCAGCTCCGCCACCGCCGCGTCGACCCCCTCGTCCGGCTCCAGGTAGCCCATGATCGCCACGTAGTGCGGGGGCGCAGCCTGGGACAGCAGCGCGCTCAGGGCCGCGTCGTCGGCGTCGTCGACGTGCGGCGGCTCGTCGGCCTCGAGGACCTTCTTGGTGTTGTCCTTGGCCTCCTGGACGTTGGGCTGGTCGAAGGCGTTGATGCCCAGCACCCAGCCCGCCACCGCCGTGGCGAACTCCGCCAGGAAGAAGATCTTGCCCAGCTCGCGCGGCCCGCCGGTGGCGATGGTGATCACGGCGTGGCCGGCGTCCCGGATGGCGGATACGGCGTCCTCCTGGGCCGGGTCGGGCTCCTCGTCGTCGCGCAGGTATACGAACACGCGGTCGTCGCCGTAGGCCCCCGGGTCACCGAGGGGCTCGTCGGCCACGGGCAGGATCCCCGTGCCCTCCTTGCCGGTGGACTCGGCGATCAGCTGCTCGGCCCACAGGCCGAACGCCGCGATCCGGGGCGAGACCACGAACGTGGCCTTGTTGCGGCCCAGGCGCGCCAGCTCACCGAGCGCCACGCCGAGCCACAAGCCCGGATTGGAGTCGGCGGCGCGGCAGGCCTGCTCGGCCTCCTGGGCCGACTCCAGCATCGCCTTGACGTCCACTCCCATCAGGGCTGCCGGCACCAGGCCGAAGTAGGAGAGCACCGAGTAGCGCCCACCGATGTTCGGATCGTTCTCGAACACCTTGCGAAAGCCGCGCTCGGCGGCGATGTCCACCAGCCCGCTGCCCGGATCGGTGACCGCCACGAACTGGGAGCCGTTACCGCCCGTGCGCTCGTAGAAGTGCTTCATGTGCGAGAGCGTCTCCACCGTCCCGCCCGACTTGGAGGACACGATGAAGATCGTCCTCTGGAGGTCGATCGCACCCTCGAGGGCGTGCACGGCGCCCGGGTGGGTCGAGTCGAGCACGTGCAGCTTCAGCCCCTCGCCCTCGCACGAGCGGCGGATCACCTCGGGCCCGAGCGAGGAGCCGCCCATGCCCAGCAGCGCGGCGTGGGTGTAGCCCTCCCCGCGGACCTCCTCGGTCAGGGCGGTCAGCTCGTCCACATCGTCGAGCTGGCGGTCGGCGATGTCGAGCCAGCCGAGCCGGTCGCCGATCTCGGGACCGGGGCCTCCCCACAGCGCCTCGTCGTGCTCCCACACGCGGGAGACGACCGACTCCTCGCGGGCCGCCTCCAGTCGCCCGGCCACCGCCTCGTCCAACTCGTCGGGCAGTGCCGCCCCGACGCCCTCCCCCGTATCGCTCACGCGCCCTGTCCGACCTTGCTCATCAGATCCTTCAGGCCATCGATCAGCTTGTCGAAGGGCTCCACGAACTTTTCGATCCCCTCGTCGAGCAGCGTCTGGGTCACATCGGTCATGTCGATGCCCGCGTCGGCCAGCTTCTTCAGATCCTCCGAAGGGTCCTGGTCGGCGGTGTCGCCCTCCAACTCGAGCTTCTCGGCGCACGCCTTGAGCGTGTCCATAGGCATGGTGTTCACCGTCTCGGGCGCCACCAGGCCGGCCACGTACTTCGTGTCCTCGTAGCGCTCGTCCTTCACGCCGGTGGAGGCCCACAGCGGCCGCTGGACCGGCACGCCCGCCTGCTTGAGCTCAGCGAAGCGCTCCCCGTGGAAGATCCTCTTGAAGCTCTCGTAGGCGTCCTGGGCGTTGGCGATCGCGGCCAGGCCGATCAGGTCCTCGCGGTCCATGTCAGCCAGCCGTTTGTCCACCTCGCTGTCGACGCGGGAGACGAAGAAGCTCGCCACCGAGTGCACGTCGAGGCTCTCCCCCGCCTCCTTGCGCCGCTCCATCCCGCGGATGTAGGCCTCCGCGACGTTCTCGTAGGACTCGACGCTGAACAGCAGCGTCACGTTCACGTTTATGCCCGCTGCGGTGGAGTCCTCAATCGCCTGCACGCCCTCGGTCGTGCCCGGGATCTTGATCATCACGTTGGGTCGGTCCACCGAATCCCACAGCTCCTGCGCCTGCTTGGTCGTGGCGTCGGTGTCGTGGGCCACCGAGGGCTCGACCTCCAGGGACACGAACCCGTCGTAGTGGTCGAGCTCGTCGTAGACCGGCCGCATCACGTCGCAGGCCGCCTGCACGTCCTCGATCGCGATCTGGAGGTAGGCGTCGGTGGGGCTGATGTCCTGGGTGGCCAGCTCGGCGATCTTGTCCTCGTAGTCGTCGGAGCCCATGATCGCCTTCTCGAAGATGGCCGGGTTCGAGGTCTCGCCGCGCAGGCAGTGCTCGTCCACGAGCCCCTTCAGCTCGCCCGACTCGATCATGGCGCGGTGGATCTGGTCCAGCCACACCGACACACCGGCGTCGGTAAGGGCCTGAAGTCGCTCGTTCTGTGCCATCGGAATGGGTCCTCTCTTCCTAGCTCTGGGTTGCCCCGGTGAGGCGCTGCGCGACTTCCTTGGCGCGCTCGGCCACCTTGTCGGGGGTGAATCCGAAGTGCTCGAACAGCTCGTCGGCCGGGCCCGAGGCGCCGAAGCCGGTCATCCCGATCGACTCGCCATGGTCGCCGACCCAGCGGTCCCAGCCGATCGTGGCCGCCGCCTCGACCGACACGCGGGCCTGCACCGAGGGTGGCAGGACCTGCTCCTGGTACTCGCGCCCCGCCTCTATGAAGCGGTCCCAGCACGGCATGGAGACCACCCGCGTGGACACGCCGTCGCCCTCCAGCTTCTCTGCGGCGTCCAGGCACAGGGCGACCTCGGCTCCCGTGGCGATCAGGATCACGTCGGGCTCGCCCTCGCCCGCGTCGCGCAGCACGTAGGCGCCCTTCTCCACGGCGTCGTCGGGGATGGAGTCCGGGTCGAGGATGGGTAGGCCCTGGCGCGAGAGCACGAGCGCGCACGGCCCGTCCTCCTGGCCCAGCGCGAACTTCCAGGCCAGCGCCGTCTCGTTGGCGTCGGCGGGCCTGACCACGTTCACGTTCGGCGTGGCCCGCAGCGTGGCCAGCTGCTCGACGGGCTGGTGGGTCGGGCCGTCCTCGCCCAGGCCGATCGAATCGTGGGTGTAGACCAGGATCACCGGCAGGCCCATGAGCGCGGCAAGGCGCACGGAGCCCTTCATGTAGTCCACGAAGTTGAAGAACGTCGAGCCGAACGCCCGCACCCCGTGCAGGTTGAGGCCGTTGACGATCGCTCCCATCGCGTGCTCGCGGACGCCGTAGTGCACGTTGCGGCCCGAGTAGTCGTCGCGGGTGACCGAGCCGCCCTCCTCGATCTCCGTGTTGGTCGAGGGCTCCAGGTCGGCCGAGCCGCTCACCAGCGTGGGCACCTGCTTCGCGGCCCACTGGATCACCTGCTCAGAGGCCTTGCGGGTGGCGATCGGATCGTCGTCGGGCGAGAAGCGCGGCAGGTCGGCGTCCCAGCCGCCCGGCAGGCGCCTGTCCATGAACAGCGCCAGCTCCTCGGCCAGGTCCGGATGGGCCTCCTTGTAGGCGTCGAGCTTCTCGTTCCACTCCGCCTCGGCCTGCTTGCCCGTCTCGACCGCCTCGCCGAACTTCTCCGCCGCCTCGTCGGGCACGAAGAACGTCTTCTCGGGGTCCCAGCCGAAGGCCTCCTTGGTCAGGCGCACCTCGTCCTCGCCCAGCGGCGAGCCGTGGGCCTTCTGGGAGTCCTGCTTGTTGGGCGAGCCAAAGCCGATGTGGGTGCGCAGGACGATCAGCGACGGGCGCGGGTCGGAATGCGCCGCCTCGATCGCCTCGGACAGGCGGGCGGTGTTGACCTCCTCGCCCAGGTGCTGCACGTGCCACCCGTAGGCCTCGTAGCGCTTGCCCACGTCCTCGGAGAAGCCCATCGAGGTGGGCCCGGCGAGCTGCACGTGGTTGTCGTCGTAGAAGACCGTCAGCCGGCCCAGGGCCAGGTGCCCGGCCAGCGAGGAGGCCTCGGAAGCCACGCCCTCCTGCATGTCGCCGTCGCTGGCGATGGAGTAGGTGTGGTGGTCGACGATGTCGTGGCCGTCGCGGTTGAAGCGGGCGGCCAGCAGCCGCTCGGCCAGTGCGAAGCCGACGGAGTTGGCCAGTCCCTGGCCCAGCGGGCCGGTGGTCACCTCTATGCCCGGCGTCCCGTCGGCCTCGTGCTCGGGGTGCCCGGCGGTGGGGCTGAGCAGCTGACGGAAGTTCTTCAGGTCCTCCATCGCGATCCCGTAGCCGGTCAGGTGGAGGATCGAGTAGAGGAGCATCGAGGCGTGACCGGCGCTGAGCACGAATCGGTCGCGGTCGAACCAGTCCGGGTTCTCCGGGTTGTGCTTCATCGTGTGGGTGAACAGCTCGTAGGCCACCGGGGCCAGCGCCATCGGGGCGCCGGGGTGGCCGGAGTTGGCCTTCTCCACGCCGTCGATGGAGAGCATCCGGATGGTGTCGATCGCCAGGGCGTCGAGCTCGTTCTCGTCCTTCGTGAGGGTCATCGCTTCCCTTCGCTTGTCGTCACGCCTGATCCCCGATCTTCATGGCTGTGTCCAGTATCGCCGGTGCGGGCCAGCTCCTGTGCGGCGAGCACCCCGGCGCCGATCACTCCGGCGTCCGAGCCGCCCTGCGCGAGCCCGACCTCGGTGCGCTCCCACAGGGCCGGCAGGGTGTTTCGCTGCGCCTCCGCCACGGCGGTGTCCAAGAACAGGTCTGCGGCGCGCGACAGGCCGCCGCCGATCACCACCCGCTCGGGCTCGAAGGCGTTGACCATGCTGGCGATCCCCAGCCCCAGCCAGCGGCCGAAGCCCTCGAACAGCTCGAGGGCCGCGGCGTCGCCCGCCTGGGCGGCGGACACCGCCTCGCGGCCCGACACCCGCCCGTCGTCGGCCAGCGCCTTGGCCAGGGCGCCCTCGGTCTGGCCCCGCGCGGCCTCGGTGGCGGCGCGCTCCAGGCCGCGGCCGCTGCAGTGCCACTCCAGCGACCCGGGGCGCGGGAACCCTTCCTCGGTGGTCGCCAGCGCCACCTGGCCGTCGACGATCACGTGGCCCAGCTCGCCGCCCAGGCCCGTGTGCCCTCGCTCGATCTGCCCGTCGGTGATCACCCCGCCCCCCACGCCGGTGCCCAGCGTGAGCATGACCAGGTGGGTGGCCGGGGGGTCGGGCACCATCTGGGCCTCGGCCAGCGCAGCACAGTTGGCGTCGTTGTCCACGAACACGGGCACTCCGAACCTCCTGCCCAGCTCCTCCCGGAGAGGAACCCCTTCCAACGGAATGTTCACGCTGGACAGGACCGTGCCGGTGGCGAAGTCGATCTGCGAGGGCACGCCCACGCCGATCGCCTCGGGGGCCTCGCCCTCGGCCACCGCCTCCTCCACCACGCGCTCGATCCCGTCGAGCAGCGCCTCGGTGTCCGACAGCTCGGTGGCACGCTCCACGCGTCCGCTCGCGCGAGCGTCCTCCACGCGGGCCACGGCCACCTTGGTCCCGCCCACGTCTATCCCGATCACCGAAGGCACCGCCCATTCTTTACGCGCCGGGCCGGGCTTTTCAACCGTTCTGGTAGAAATCGAGGTCGTGGATCGTCAACTGGCCCGCCGCAACCTGCGCACGGCGATGATCGCCGCGGTCATCAGCCTCGCCGTCTTCGCCGCCGCGTTCGTGGTCGGCTTCACCTACTGATGGCCGATGACCACGTCGCCGGCTCTGCCTCGGGCGAGCCTGGGCCGCCGCCCGCCGGCGAGTCCATCCACCTGCCCAACCCTTCCTACCTGCCCGTGCTGGTGGCCGCGGGCACGACGATCGCGCTGGTCGGAGTGGTTGTGAACTGGGTGATCTTCGGGTTGGGGGTGGCCGTCCTGCTGGTCAGCGTCCTGCGCTGGGTTGGCCAGACGCGCCACGAGATGGCCGAGCTCCCTTTGGAGCACTAGGCACACAGGGAGCGAAACGTCAGGGCGGCCGCGGGGAGGGCGAATACCAGCGTCGACGCCTCAGGAATCTCGTCAGGTGGGCCTGAAGACCTGTGCGATGCAGCCGTCGGAGTACGCGGTGCTGCTGACCGGTTCGAACCGCTGGGGCTCGGCCAGGCCATGCATCAGCGGTAGCCCTTGGCCGAGTGCCACCGGGTGGATCGTGAGGCGGTACTCGTCAATCAACCGGTGGCCGATGAGGCTGTTGGCGATACGAGCGCCGCCGAACACGGATATGTCCTTGCCCGGCTCGCGTTTGAGGGCCGGGATCTCGTCCTCGAGCGGCGCTCGTGAGATCCGTGCGTTGTTCCAGGTCACCTCGGACAGGCTCTGGGTGAAGACGACCTTGGGCAGCCCGTTCATCAGCCTGGCCATCGGATTGTCCGAGCTCGACCAGCCCTTGGACATGTCTTGGTAGCCGCCGCGGCCCATCACGATCGTTCCGACTTGGCCGAGCAGTTCGAGGTTGGCCTGGTGGCGGCGAGCGCCTTGGTCGACCCCGGCGCTCCGGCTGGAGAGCCAGTCGATGACCCCGTCCTTGTGCGCGACGAAGCCGTCCAGCGACACCGACATGTGCAGGATCAGCTCGCGCTCGGAGCTCATGCCATCACCCGGAAGCGCAGGTGGGTCACGCCGGGGGCTTCGAGCACGCGCGTCAGCTCGATCTCGGTGATTTCCGCGAGCTCGCCGAACAGTGGCCGTCCCGCTCCCAGGAGCACCGGGACCAGGTGGATCTCCATCTCGTCGAGCACTCCCGCGCGCAGGCACGACTGCGCTAGGTCGGCGCCGTGGACCAGCACGTTCGCGTCGCCCGCCGCCCTCTTGGCCTGCCTCATCGCGCTCTCGATGCCGTCGGTCACGTAGTGGACCAAGTCCGAGGCCGGCGCGGGCGGCTCTCTCCTCGTGGGCACGAAGATCGGGACGCCGTGGTGATCGCCGCCCCAGTGACCGGCGTAGTCGAACGTCTTGCGCCCGACGAGCACCGCTCCCGTGTCCATGAGCTCGTCGAAGACGTCACCGCTCGCCCCGGGCGGCTCGAAGTGCGGGGGGGCATCGTCCGCGTCGCCGAGCCATTCATGCAGCCGCTCGCCGCCGCGGCCGAGGCCCTGGCCGGCGTCGTCGTCGGGCCCGGT
>JBBREO010000018.1:0-36922 GCA_038202855.1 Solirubrobacterales bacterium | reverse complement strand
TGGGCAGCCGGCCGAGCTCGCCGAACACGAACCCGCCGACGGAGTTGAAGGCGTCCGACTCGGTCGGCAGGTCGAGCCCGTAGTCGGCCAGGTCGGTGATCGGCACGTGGCCGCGCACCCACCAGTCGCCGTTGCCCAGCCGGCGCACGCCGGCCACCGCGGGATCGGTCTCGTCGGCGATCTCGCCGACCACCTCCTCCACGATGTCCTCGACCGACACGATCCCCGCGGTTCGCCCGTACTCGTCCACCACCACCGCCACTGACGCCCGCTCGCGCTGCAGGTCGGCCAGCAGATCGTCCAGCGGCTTGGTCTCGGGCACGATCAGCGCGTCCTTGACGCTCGACTCGATCGAGGCCTCGGGACCCTCGTTCATCAGCCGCCGGGCCAGCGAGTTGTTGTGCACAACACCACGGATGCGGTCGGTGTTGCCGTCCTCGGTCACGACCAGCCGCGTGTGGCCTGAGTCGACGCACCGGCGCAGGGCGGCCTCGGCGCTCTCGGCCACGTCGACGGTGACCACGGCCGGTATCGGCGTCATCACCTGGCGCGCCTGCTGCTCGTGCAGGTGGAAGACGCCGGAGAGCATCCCGGCCTCGCCGGGGTCGATCTTCCCGCCGCGCGAGCTCTGGGCGATGATCATCTTGAGGTCCTCGGGATTGGAGGGCTCGTCGAACTCCGCCTGCGGATTGACGCCGATCGCGCGGAGCATCGCGTTCGAGGTGCTGTTGAGTGCCCAGATGAAGGGCCTGAAGCCCACGCGGAACAGCTGGAGGGGCCGCGACACCCAGCGCGCCGTCCCCTCGGCGTGGGTGATCGAGTAGATCTTGGGCACCTGCTCGCCAACCGTGATGTGGAGCGAGGTGACGACCAGGTAGGCGAGCGCGAAGGCCAGCGCGGCGGCCACCCCGTGGCCGACCACGCTGCCCAGCGGGTCCTCGAGCAGGGTGGCCACGGCGGGCTCGCCGAGGAAGCCGATCCCGATCGAGGCCATCGTGATTCCCAGCTGGCAGGCCGACAGGTACTCGTCGATGCGGTCGACCTGCGTCGCGGCGAGCCCGGCTCCGCTCACGCCCTCGCTGCCCATCTGCTCCAGGCGCGACTGGCGGGCCCGGACGAGGCCGAACTCGGCGGCCACGAAGAAGCCGTTGATGCCCACGAGCACCACCAGGCCCATGAGCAGGAGCAGGTGACTCATCGCGCTGCTCGGAGCGCGGTCAACAGACCCACGGGGGGCCTACTTCGAGGAGGTTCGCCGTCGCTCATTCGAGGGACGAGCAGACGCTAGCAGGACGTCAGGAGAGACCGTCGATCTGGGTCGCCAGGTCGAAGTCGGCGCCCGTCAGGCCGCCTTCGGAGTGGGTGCTGATCGTTATCGCGACCGTGGCCCAGGAGATGGCCAGATCGGGGTGGTGGCCCATCTCCTCGGCTACCGGGGCGATCGCGTCGACGAACGCGACCGAGCCCATGAAGTCGCCCCGCTGGAACTCCTTGGTGATCGCCTCTCCCTCCCGGGTCCATCCCTCCAGCGCCTGGAGCCTCTTGTCGATCTCGTCGCCTTGCAGACGTGCCATCGTTACCTCCATGCGGATCGCTTCGTTGGTGCCCTCCTCGACCGAGATGCTGTTCGAGCTCGGGCTGGGCGACGAGATCGTCGCAGTTACCCACGAGTGCGACTACCCGCCCGTTGCCGCCGGGCTCCCCCACCTCACCCGCAGCGTGATCGCGGAAGGGCTCTCCGCCCGCGAGATCGACGCCGCAGTGCGCGAGCGCACCGCCGCCGGGCGGTCGCTCTACGAGCTCGACGAGGAGGCCCTGGCGCGCCTGGAGCCGGACCTGATCGTCACCCAGGCGGTGTGCGAGGTGTGCGCGGTGTCCTTCGACGACGTGCAGGCGGCGGCCGAGCGCCTGCCCTCGCAGCCGAACGTCATCTCGCTCGACCCGACCACCCTCGGCGAGGTGCTCGCCGACGTGCCCCGGCTCGCCGAGGCGGCGGGAGTCGAGGACGAGGGCGAGCAGCTGGTGGAGGTCGCCGGCGAGCGCATCGACGCGATCGGCGAGGCCGTGGCCGGCGCCGATCCTGTGGCCGTTGCCGCGCTGGAGTGGCTCGACCCGGTGTTCGCCGGCGGGCACTGGGTGCCGCAGATGATCGAGCTGGCCGGAGGCCTCGACGTGCTCGGGCTGGGCGGCGAGAAGTCGCGCGTGGTCGAGTGGGCCGAGGTCGAGGCCGGCGCCCCCGAGGTCGTCGTCTCCATGCCCTGCGGCTACGACGCCGCGCGGGCCGCGGACGAGACCCTCGCCCACCGCGATCGACTGGCCGCGATGGGAGTCCGGGTGGCGGCGGTCGACGCGTCGTCCTACTTCTCCCGCCCCGGCCCGCGGCTGGTGGACGGGATCGAGCTGCTGGCCCACCTGCTCCACCCCGGCCTGGTGCCCGAGCCGCCGCCCGGGCGCTTCGCCTGGCTGGACCTGGACCGCTCGGGCTTGCCGGCCTAGGCAGGTGGGCGAAGCGGGCGCTTCCGCGCCGCGGACCGTGCTGCTGATGCACTCCTCGGCCGGCCTCTACGGCGCCGACGTGCAACTGGAGGCGATCGTGGATCGCCTCGACCCGTCGGCGTGGCGGGCGGTCTGCGTGCTCCCCGAGCACGGGCCGCTGGTCGGGCGCCTCCAGGAGGCCGGCGCAGAGGTGGTCGTGCACCCCTTGGCCGTTCTGCGCCGCGCGCTGGCCGACCCGCGGGGCGCGATCGGGCTTGCCCGCGCGATCGGCCGCGACGCGCGCGTGCTCGGCGGCCTGGCCCGCGAACGCGACGTGGCGCTCGTACACGACAACACCTCGGTCGTGTTGTCGGGCGGCGCCGTGGCGCGGCGCGCGGCGGCCGCCCACACCGTCCACGTGCGCGAGATCTACAGCGCGGCCGGGGGCAGGGCGGCCCGGGGACTGTGGCCGCTCATGCGCCGTCGCCTGCTGCGCGCCGACGGCCTGGCCTGCATCTCCGAGGCGGTCGCCGACCAGTTTCCACGCGCCCCGCTCGCGCGGCTGGTGCGCGACGGCCTGGGCCGCGGGATACCCCTGGCCACCCGCGCGAACGCGCGGGAGGCGCTCGGGCTGGACGCGGAAGCGTTCGTGGTCGCCTTCGTGGGGCGCGTGCACCCGTGGAAGGGACAGGACGTGCTGGCGCGGGCCCTGGCCGAACCGGCGCTGGCCGAGATCGATGCGGTGGGCCTGGTGGCCGGGGACGCGGTGGCCGGCAACGACGACGAGCGCGACCTCGCCGAGCTGGGCCAGGAGCTCGGCCTGGGCGCGCGCCTGCGCCGGCTCGGGTTCGTGCAGGACGTGGGCCAGGTGCTCGGCGCGGCGGACGCGGTGGCCGTGCCCTCCACCCGTCCCGAGCCGCTGGGCCTGGTGGCACTGGAGGCGGCCGCCGCCGGCCTGCCCGTGGTGGCCTCGGCCCACGGTGGGGTGACCGAGACCGTGGTCGACGGGGAGACCGGCCTGCTCGTTGCGCCCGGCGACCCGAGCGCGCTGGCGGGGGCCCTGCGGGCGCTGGCCGACGACCCCGGCCGGCGCGAGGAGATGGGCCGCCGCGGACGCGCCCTGGGAGCCGAGCGCTTCGACGCCGACCGGATGGTCCGCGAGCTGGAGGCGCTGTGGGAGAGCGCGCTAGCCGGCCGCTGAGGCCGACACGGCGATCGATCCGGCCACCGACGCCACCCCGATCGCCCCCGCCAGCAGCGTGGGGACCAGCTCGGGCAGCCGGACCCGGTCGCGCAGGTCGAACATCACGAACGCGGCCAGCGCGCCGCCGATCAGCCCCCCGATGTGACCCCCGATCGAGATGTTGGGGATGGTGAAGGTGATCAGCAGGTTCAGACCGATCCACAGCCCAAGGCCGCTCTCCATCGGGTTGACGCCCCGGTTTCGCATGACCACCACGGCCGCGCCCATCAACCCGAAGACGGCGCCCGAGGCGCCCACGGTCGGGGCGGTGGGCTCGAGCAGGAGGGCGCCGAAGGACCCCGCGAGCAGCGAGACGAAGTAGATGATCCCGAACCGCAGCCTCCCCACCGCGGGCTCCAGCAGCCCACCGAGCACGTAGAGGGCGAACATGTTGAACAGCAGGTGGAGCGGTCCGTCGTGCAGGAAGCCCGCCGTGATCAGGCGCCAGTAGTCGCCCTGCTCGATCAGGGGCCGGGCCACCCAGCCGTCGGTGACCAGCGACGAGCCGCCCAGTCCTCCACCGGTGGCGCTCGCGCCGCTGAGCAGCACGCCGAGGGCCACGATCACGTTCACCGCGATCAGGGCATAGGTGAGGACCGGGTCGCCCGCCGCCCCCACGGTACGTACCTTGGTCTTCTGGTTGGCGCACTCCGGACAGCGCATGCCGACCGAGGTCGAGGTCATGCAGTCCGGGCAGATCGGGCGCCCGCAGTTCGAGCAGGACACGCCGGTCTCGCGCCCCGGGTGGCGGTAGCAGGTCTCCATGGTCCGAGCGGAGGGTAGTTGGCGGCGAACGGGCTCTAGAGCTTGACGGTCAGGACCGGCTTGCCCGATGGCGAGCGCGCGCCGCCCGCCGCTTCACGCGTGACCAGCACGGCGTCGGCGTCCTTGAGGTCGCCGTCCACGGCGGTCAGCCCGCTGCCGTCGCCACTCACGTTGAACAGCGCCTTGGGGATCGTCTCGCCCCGGCGGCGCAGCCACACCTGGTAGGTCTCGTCGCCGGGCAGGCTGGGCATGCCGTGTACGCGCAGCGTGCCTCCGGCGTCGGCGCTGTGGCCGGCGATCACGAGGTTGCCGCTGCCATGGGCCACGCGAGAGGTGTCGAACTTGGCGGTGACCACGCGGTCGCCCGGCTGGTGGTCCACCACCCGGCTGACGCCGAAGCCGGCGACCAGGCCCACGAGCAGGACGGCGGCGGCGCTGAGCGACACCGCCCGAGCGCGCAGGGCGCCCAGGCCGGCGAAGCTCGATCGCAGGCGCGCCAGCGCGCTCGGGCGGGCGGCAGCCTGTCCCACGTCGGCGTTGACCACGTCCATCACGGCGTGCTTCAGGTCCTCGGGCGCGGGCAGCGGGGTGACCGACCGGGGCAGGGCGTCGACCGCGCGCTGGAGGCGGTCGACCTCGTCCTGGCATAGGTGGCACTCGAGCAGGTGGCGCACGAAGCGCGTGTTCTCCTCGTCCGAGAGGGCCCCCAGCGCGTAGGCGCCGGCGTCCTCCTCGTAGAGCTCGTGTCGTTCGGAGCTGCTCATGCGGGTTCCCTGGTCAGGGTACGCCGCAGCTTGTCAAGGCCCAGGCGCATGCGACCCTTCACGGTTCCGATCGGCATGTCCAGCTGGTCGGCGATCTGGGAGTGGGAGAAGCCGCCGAAGTAGGCCAGCTCGATCACGCGCACCTGCTCCTCGGGCAGCTCCTCGATCGCGGCGCGCACGCTGCGGGCCTCCTCGCGGCGGGCGGCCTCCACGTCGGTCTGCTCGCGGGCCTCGAAGCGCTCCTCGATCCCCTCGGCGCTGGCCCGGCGCTTGTCGTGAACCGTGTTTCGCCGCAGCGCGTCGATCGCGCGGTGGTGGACGATTCCCAGCACCCACGTGCGCACGCTGCCGCGGTCGGACTGGTAGCGCAGCCGGCTGCGCCAGATCGACACGAAAGCCTCTTGGGAGACGTCCTCGGCCACCGTGCGGTTGCCAACCATCCGGTAGGCGAGGGAGAAGGCGGGACCCGAGTGGCGGTCGTAGAACAGCTCGAAAGCGCGCGGGTCACCCTCCTGCACCAGGTGCATGATCTCCTCATCGGCCAGGTTGGCCAGGTCTTGGACGGGCGTCACTGAGGGTTCCTTCGCAGCCCGGTGCGACGTCGGATCAGGTCAGCGCCGCAGGCGCGAGCGCAGATCGGAGGAAACCTCCCTGACTCCGTGCTGGAGCGAGCGCATCGGTCCGCTGCCCCGGTGTCGCCGCCGCTGGCGCGCACTGAGCACCACCAGCCCTCCGGCCGCGGCCCCGCCGGCCACGACGGCGGCAACGGTGGGGCCCCAGTTGCGCGGGTCGCGCATGGTCGAGAGCTCCCAGTCGGCCAGCTCCTCCACGGCAAGGTCGGTGATCTCCGACAGACCGCGCTGGAGCCGGTCGCTCAGCGCCTCGGAGGGCTCGACCGGCACGAGCGCGGACCGAAGCAGCGCCTCTACGTCGCCCATCTCAGCCATCCACTGCCTCCTCGAGCTGCTGCTCAAGCTGCTTGATCGCCCTGTGGATCAACACCTTGGTGGCCCCCTCGGACCGATCCAGCGCGCGGGCGATCTCGCGGTTGTCCATGCCCAACGCGAAGCGCATGATCAGCGCCTCACGGCGATCGTCGGGCAGCGAGGAGACCCCGGCGAGCACGTCCCTGAGCTCCTGTCGCCCCTCCACGAGGGTCTCCGTGTCGTGGGTGGCGGAGACCACGGCCGCGTCCTCGAGCTGGGTCTGGGGCTTGCGGGAGCGGTCGCGGTAGTAGTTAGCGGCCAGGTTGTGGGCGATGCGGATGAGCCACGGCCGCAGCGGCCTCCCGTCGGACTCGCGCTGGGCGCGCTCGAAGTGCCGGTAGGCCTGGAGGAATGTCTGTTCCGTGAGGTCCTCGGCATCGTGGTGGTTTCCGACGCGGTAGTAGGCGTAGGAGTAGACGTCGCGCAGATGTGCCCGGTAGAGCTCGGTGAAGTCCCCATCCAGGCGCCGCTTGTCCGCGCTCTCGATCACTCACGGCGCAGCCTACGCCGCTACGTGCTCGCCTTCCTCTTCGCGGGCCGGGGCCGGTGGGGGCATCGGGCCCCCCAGCCACGCCCACTGCAGCTCGACGCACGGCCAGATCCGAGCGGTCACCTCGTTGGCCAGGTGGCGCGAGGGCTCCTCCACACGCGGGTAGGTGAGCGGGCGCCCGAAGCGCATGTCCACGCGCACGGGCCTGATCAGCCAGCCCCGCCGCGCGCGCTCGGTGCCCTTGATCGCGACCGGCACGATCGCCGCGCCGGTCTGCAGGGCCAGCCGGCCGACGCCGCGCTTGGGCGCGTGCAGCGGACCCGAGCGGTGGCGCGTGCCCTCGGGGAAGATCACGACGGCCTCGCCGCGCTCGAGCAGCAGGCGTGCGGTGGTCATCGATTCCTCGTCGGTCTCTCCGCGCCTGACCGGGAAGGCGCCCAGGGCGTTGAGGAACCAGCCGGCCACGCGGCGGTCGAACAGCTCCCGCTTGGCCACGAAGTAGATCGGGCGGGGCACGCAGCAGCCGATCGCGAACGGGTCGAGGAAGGAGCGGTGGTTGGCGGCCAGGAGCACCGGGCCCCCGGGCACGTGCTCGCGTCCCGTCCGGCGCATGCGGAAGTAGAGCATCAGGAAGGGCTGGAGGAAGGCGCGCGCCGGCCAATAGATCCACGGATTGATCCCACGCTCGCGGATCCGGCGGTGGTGAAGTGAGAGCTCCTCGGCCTCGGCTTGCGCCATGACCCAGCTACCCGGGATCGTGACGGCCGTTACGCTGGCCGCATGGTCGACCTCAAGCGCAGCATCAACGGCGCGCTGGCCGGGGCGGTGGGCGCCGCCGCATGGGCCGCCCAGCAGCCCGCCGACAAGCGCCTGTTCGGCAGCGGCTACGACGACGTGGAGCTGCTGGGCAAGGCGGTCACCCGCGGCGAGGCGTGGCCCGTGGCCGGCCTGGCCCTCCACCTGGGAAACGGCGCCGCATTCGGGGCCGTCTACGGCCAGCTGCGCCCGTTCCTGCCCGGCCCGCTGGTGGGGCGTGCGGTGACCGCGGCGCTGATCGAGCACGTGGCGCTGTGGCCCGCCGGCCAGCTAGTCGACCGCTACCACCCGGCGCGCGGCGAGCTGACTCCGCTGCGCGACAACGCCCGCGCCTTCGCCCAGGCCACCTGGCGGCACCTGGTCTTCGGGCTGGTGATGGGCGAGGTCGAGCGACGGCTCAACCCCGAGGGCGTCGACGAGCCGCCGGAGGTGCCGGCCTCCTCCAACGGCCACGGCAACATCGAGCTGGCGGTCGGCGCGGCCTAGGATCCCTGCCGTGCCGGAGTAGCTCAGCTGGTAGAGCAACGCTCTTGTAAAGCGTAGGCCGTCGGTTCGAGTCCGACCTCCGGCTCTTGGGCGCGCGTGACCCTAGTAGTAGTGGCGTCGCCCTCCGACGCTCCGCCCCATCATGCCGAGGACCTCGAGGATCACGCCGACCACGATCAGGATGACCCCGATGGAGTACAGGATGCTGATGCTGGCGACCACGCCGATGATGAGAAGGATGAGTCCGAGGATGATCATGAAGGCTCCTTACCTCTTGCTTGTAGGGTGAGTACGGGCTACCCCCCGGGTTAACCCGCCAAACGGGATTGCACGACCTCTCAGGCGGGAACCGCTCTGGAATCGAGGTGTGAGCCGACCTTCCGCTTCACCCGCTGCAGCGCGTTGTCCACCGTCTTGGTGTCGCATTCCAGGCGCTCGGCGATCACCTCGTAGGAGTGGCCGTCCAGATAGAGCGACAGCACCGAGCTCTCGAGCTCGGACAGCACGCTGGACAGGCAGGCCACCAGACTCTTGAGCTCCTCGCTGGAGATCACCTGGTTGACCGGGTCGTGGACCGTGGGGCCGGGCAGCAGCTCGTCCAGGGTGGGATCGCCATCACCGGTGGAGGACGCCGGGGTCTGGGAGAACGAGACGTACTCGTTCAGCGGCGTGTGCTTGTTGCGGGTCGAGGTCTTCACCGCCGTGATGATCTGGCGGGTGATGCACAGCTCCGCGAAGTTGCGAAAGCTCGACTCGCGGTCGGAGCGGTAGTCGCGGATCGCCTTGTAGAGGCCGACCAGACCCTCCTGGATCAGGTCGTCGGCGTCGCCCCCGATGAGAAAGTAGGAGCTGGCCTTCAAGCGCACGAAGCCGTGATAGCGCTTGAGGATGCGGTTGTAGGCGTCCGAGCGTCCCTGCTTGGCGAGCGCTATGAGGTACGTGTCCTCAAGCTCAGGTTGAGAGTAAGGCCTAGAGGCGGCGCTGGCGGTGCTGCTGGGTGCTGCTTGGGTGAGTCCGGCCACGGTGCTCCCTCCGGGCGCCTCGCTGACCGCGCCGCAACGCGGCGATGTCTGCTCGGAGCCCTTGAAAAGCTCGGTGACGCGTTACCTCCCCTGGCGCCGCGATCACGCCGGGTGGATGGGCCTCGACCCTCGGTCTCAACCTCCACTCCAGCCTTATATGGCGCGAGTATCTGGGAGTTATGGACCCCTGTCAAGTGCGGACTCGCGAAAATGCAAGATCCCGTACAGCAACGCGGCCGCGGCGGTGCTCACGTTGAGCGAGTCCAGCTGTCCGCGCTGGGGCAGCGCCACGAGCTGGTCGCAGGCCGCGGCGACCCGCGGGCGAAGGCCCTTCCCCTCGGACCCGAGCACCACGACCACGCGGCCGCGGTAGTCGGGCTGCTCGTAGGGCACGGAGTCCGGCCCCGTGGCCGCGCCGTACACCCACGCCTCCCGTCCCTTGGCCTCACCTAGCCAGTCGGCCACGTTGCGCACCCGGGCGATGGCCAGGTGCTCGACGGCGCCCGCCGAGGCCTTGGCCGCCGCCGGGGTGACCTCGGCCGAGCGCCGCTCCGGGATCACCACGCCGGCTGCTCCGACCCCCTCGGCCACGCGGCAGATCGCACCCAGGTTGTGGGGATCCTGGACCTCGTCGAGCACCACGACCAAGGCGTCGGGCGCCTCCTGGAGCCGATCGGCGTCGGCGTAGGGGTAGGGCCCCACCTGGGCGCAGATCCCCTGGTGCTCCTCCGAGCCGGCGCGCTCGGCCACCTCGGCGCCGTCGACCACGCGAACGTCAGGCGCTTCGGTCAGCCACTCCTCGGCGCCGCGCACCCTCTCCGTGGCCCACACGCGCTCCACCGCGCGCGGTCCGCGCAGGGCCTCGCGCACCGGATTTCGGCCGTAGAGGATCAACCCGCGCGCACGAGCCGCACGCCCTCGGCGGTGTCGCGGACCACCCAGCCCCGGGCGGCGAGCTCGTCACGCAGCTCGTCGGCCCGTGCGTAGTCGCGCTCGGCCCGGGCGCGCTCGCGATCGGCCAGCAGTTCCTCGGCCTCGGGGTCGGGGCCGTCGCCGGAGTCGGGGTCGAGCAGGCCCTCGAGGCCAAGCACCCGCAGCATCTCGCTCAGCCGGCCGGGCCCCATCTGCTCGCCGGCGTCCAGGCGCCGGTTGGCCTCCGCCACCCACTCGAACAGGACCGCCCGGGCCGCCGGCGTGTTGAAGTCGTCGGCCAGGTGGTCGAAGAAACGCTCCGCGTAGGGCTCCAACGCCTCGGGCGATGCCCCACCGGGGTCCAGTCGCCGGCCCAGCTCGCGCAGCCGCAACACCACGCGCGCGGCCTCGGCCAGGGCGGCGGGCGAGTAGCCGATCGGCTGACGGTAGTGCCCGGCGGTGAAGTAGGCCACCAGCGCGTCGCGCCCGAACTCGTCCAGCGCCGCGTGGAGCGCGTGGATGTTGCCCACGGACTTGGCCATCTTCTCCTCGTCCATGCGCACCATGCCGTTGTGCATCCAGATCCGGGCCAGCGGCTCGCCGCGGGCGGCCTCGGTCTGGGCGATCTCGTTCTCGTGGTGGGGAAACACCAGGTCCGAGCCGCCGCCGTGGATCTCGAAGTCGGTGCCCAGGATCCGCTCGGCCATGGCCGAGCACTCGATGTGCCAGCCCGGGCGGCCCTCCCCCCACGGCGCGGGCCAGGCTGTGTCCTCGCCGTCCTTGTGGGCCTTCCACAGCGCGAAGTCCTGTGGGCTCTCCTTGAGCTGCGCGGCGTCGTCGCCCTCGCCCTGGCGCATCTCGAGCGGCGGGCGATTGGACAGCTTGCCGTAGTCCGGGAAGGAGCTCACCCGGAAGTAGACGTCCCCGCCGGCCTCGTACGCGTGGCCGCCCTCGATCAGGTCGGCGACGAGGGCGACTATGGGCTCGATCGTGGCCGCCGCCCGCGGCTCGCCGTCCGGGCGCCCGAGGCCGAGCCGAGATGTGTCGCGCACGTAGTGCTCGGTCATCTCCGCGGCCAGCTCCCCGCTGGGCACGCCCGCGGCGCGGGCGGCGGCGTAGATCTTGTCGTTCACGTCGGTCACGTTCTCGACCAGCGCGACCTCGTAGCCCTCGCGCTCGAGGAAGCGCTTGAGCAGGGCAAAGACCACGAAGGGGCGCGCGTTGCCCACGTGCACGCGCGCATAGACGGTGGGGCCGCACGCGTAGATGCCGACCTTGCCGGGCTCGCGCGGGTGCAGCGCCCGCAGCTCGCCCGAGAGCGTGTCGTGGATGCGGATCTCGCGCACCATCAGCCCACGGGCGGCCGCCGGTCGGCCCACGGCCGCTCGGCCTCCATCTGGGCCGCTAGGGAGAGCAGCGTGCGCTCGTCCCCGGGCCGGCCGATCAGCTGCACGGCCAGCGGCAGGCCGTCGTCGGTGAAGCCCGCGGGTACCGATGCCGCCGGCTGCCCGGTGGCGTTCCACACGCCGGTGTAGGGGTAGGTCAGGCTCATGCCCAGCAGGGTGCGCTGGGCGCCTAGGCCCTCCCACTCCGCCGCGCCCACCGGCGGGCGGGCCGTGACGGGGGTCATCAGCACGTCGTGATCGTCGAAGAGCTCGTTCAGGCGCGCCGCCTGGGCCGCCTCGGCGTCCAAGGCGCGCCGCACGGCGGCTTCGGGCACCAGCCCCCCCAGCCGGGCGAAGCCGCGCGTGCGCCGCTGCAGACGCTCGGGGCGCGCCATCGACGCGGCCTCCTGCTCGATTCCCTTCAGGTAGCGCGGGGCGAATACCGCGCCTATCAGCCCGTAGTAGGGGTTCCTGGGGCTCACGTCGTGGCCCAGGGAGCGCAGCAGCGCAGCGCTGCCCTCCAGCGCGGAGCGAACCTCTGGTGCCAGCTTCAGCCCGGGCGAGGGCACGGGCAGGCGGGTCGAGACCGCGACGCGCAGCCGCCCCGGCGCCGTGCGCGCGGCATCGGCGAAGGAGCCCCCGTCGGAGGCCTCGGCCACCGCATCGAGGAAAACGGCGGTGTCGAGCACCGTGCGGGTGACCGCGCCGGCCACGCTGAGGCCCAGCCAGTGGCCTTCGTCGGGGGCCAGCGACACCCGCCCGCGCTGGGTCTTCAGCCCGAACAGCCCGCAGTTGGCGGCGGGGATGCGGATCGAACCGGCGCCGTCGCTGGCCTGGCCAAGGCCGGCCAGCCCCGCCGCCACCGCGGCGGCGCTGCCACCGCTGGAGCCGCCGGGCGTGCGGTCGGTGTCCCACGGCGAGCGGGTGATCCCCCACGAGGGCGACTCGGTGGTGCCCATGATCGCCAGCTCGGGCAGGTTGGTCTTGCCGATCACCACCGCGCCGGCGGCGCGCAGGCGGCGCACCACCTCGGCGTCCTCGCCGGCCGGCGGCCCGTAGGCGGCGGTGCCGTGGGTGGTCAGCTCGCCGGCAACGTCGACGTTGTCCTTGATCGCCACGGGCACGCCCAGCAACGGACGCTCGTCGCCGCCCGCGCGGCGCGAGTCGGCCTGGTCGGCGTCGGCCAGCGCGCGCTCGGCCATCACCACGCGGTAGGCGTTCAGCTCCGGATCGATTCGCTCGATCCGCTCCAGGTAGAGCTCGACGAGCTCGCGCGCGGACACCTCGCCGGCGCGGACCAGCTCGGCCTGACGGGCCGCGCCCGCGAAGGCGAGCTCGGGCGTGGTCTCGGTCATCCGCCCTCGCCTCGCTCGACGGTGGCGACGGCCAGCGCGCCCATGCCCTCGCCGCGCCCGATGAAGCCCATCACCTCGTTGGTGGTGAACTTCACGTTCACCGCGCCGGGCTCCAGGCCGAGGGCGCCTGCCAGCCGATCGCGCATGGCTTCGCGGTGGGGTCCCAGCTTGGGCGCCTCGGCCACCAGCGTGGCGTCCACGTTCACGGGTCGCAGCCCGGCGACGGCCACGAGCCGCGCCGTCTCCTCGAGCAGGCCGATCGAGTCGGCGTCGGCGAACCGCTTGTCGGTGTCCGGGAAGTGCAGCCCGATGTCGCCGAGCCCGGCCGCGCCCAGCAGCGCGTCGATCACCGCGTGGGTGAGCACGTCGGCGTCGGAGTGCCCGATCAGCCCGCGCGCGGCGCCCTCGATCGTCACCCCGCCCAGGACCAGCGGCCGCCCGGCACTAAGGCGGTGCGAGTCGTAGCCGATGCCCGTGCGCACGCTCATCCCAGCGGCTCCATCCACCGCTCTTGCCCTTCGAATACGGCCAGCTCGGTCACGCCCAGCTCACGAAGGAGCTCCACCGCCTGGTCGTACCCGTGGCCCAGGTCCTCGGGCACGTGGGCGTCGCTGGACAGCGCCACCGGCTTGCCCAGCTCCAGGCACATCCGCAGGAAATCCCCGTCCGGATAGATCTCGGCCACCGGCTTGCGCAGTCCGGCGGTGGACACCTCGATCGCCACGTCGGCCGCCTCGATCCCCGGCATCGCCAGCTCGTAGTAACGGCGCAGGTCACCCTCCGGGCGGGGCGCCGCCCCGCCCCAGACCTTGACCAGGTCGGGGTGGGCGAGGATGTCGAACAACCCGGTGGCGGCGGCGTGGCCGAGCATCTCGAAGTAGCGCGTCCACACCTCCTCCGGGTCATGGGACTCCCAGATATCCCACTCCGACTCGCGCATGTCCACCGCCTGGTCGGCGATGAAGTGCACCGAGCCGACCACGTAGTCCCATTCGCGCGCGCCCAGCAGGGCGGCCATCTGGTCCTCGCGTCCGGCCACCAGATCGGCCTCGATACCCAGCTTCAGTCCGGCCTGGCGCACGAATGCGCAGTACTCGTCTATGTCGTCGCGGGCGTTTTGCTTCCACCACGGGTGCTGCCAGACCCCGAGGGCAGCGCTGAAGCGGTGCACGTGCTCCGACACGCCCAGCTCTGCGATGCCGCGCTCGGTGGCCGCGGCCCGGTAGCGCTCTGCGTTGGCCGCGGTGAAGTACTCCTCGGGCGTGGCGTCTTGCCGGTCGGGGCGCAGGTGTACGTGGTAGTCGGTCAGCATCGTTCTCGCAGGACGGTCTCGGCCATGCGCAGGTCGAGCGGCGTGGTCACCTTGAAGTTGTCGGCCCGGGCCTCGACCACGTCGACGCGGCCGCCGGCGGCCTCGACCAGCGACGCGTCGTCGGTCGCGGCGGCCAGCGTGGCGTCGCCGGCCTCGAGCGCGGCGCGCAGGCTATCGGCCCGGAAGGCCTGGGGGGTCTGCACCGCCCACAGCGAACCGCGGTCCAGCGTGGCCAGCACCCGGCCGGCGGAGTCGGCCTGCTTCACCGTGTCGGTCACCGGGGCCGCGGCGATCGCCCCGTCGGCGCCGCCTCCCAGCGCGTCCACGCAGCGCTTCACCAGCTCGGCCGTGACCAGCGGGCGGGCGGCGTCGTGGACCACGAACGTCGTGGCCTCCGGCGCAACCGCCACCGCGTTGCGCACCGACTCGGAGCGCGAGCGCCCGCCCCCCACTCTGTCGGGCGAGTCCGAGGGCTCCCCGTCGGGTACGGCCACCACCACCCGGTCGCAGGCCTCGGTCAGCACGTCGAGGCTCCACTCCAGCATCGGCCGGCCCGCCAGAACGACGAACGCCTTGGGCCGCTGGGCGCCAAGGCGTTCGCCGCTTCCGCCCGCGGGAAGGATTCCCACGAGGGACATGAGATGGCCCTCAGGCGGTGGCTGCCGCCGCCGCCCGGCCGCTGTGGGCGTCCTCGATGATCGAGTCGAGGTGGTCCTCGGCGTCGTCCTCCTCCATCTCGAGCGCATACATCAGCTCGGACGCGAGGATCTTCTTGGAGCGGGTGTACATCTGCTTCTCACCCGTCGAGAGGCCCTTCTCGGCCTCGCGGATGGCGAGGTTGCGCACTACCTCGGCCAGCTCGTACACGTCGCCGGTCTTGATCTTCTCGCGGTTGTGCTTGAAGCGCCGGTTCCAGTTCTTGGGCATCTCGCTGACCTCGTCGCGCAGCACTCCCAGCACGCGGTTCACGGCCTCCTCGCCGATCACGCGCCGCAGTCCTGCGCGGCCGGCGTTCTCGCACGGGACCATCACCGTCATGTCGTTGTGGAGGATCTGGATGGTGAGGTACTCGCGCTTCTCACCCAGGATCTCCTTCTGCTCCTTCTTGAGGACCTTGCCCGCGCCGTGGTGGGGGTAGACCACGTGGTCGCCTATCTCGTACTCGATGTGCGGGATCTCCCGCGTGATCTCGAGGTCCTCGATCTCTTGCTCAATCGCCGTCTCGGAAATGACGTCCTCCTAGTCAATAGCCGGGGCGCTTCGTGCCCCCGGCTGCCTTTTTTACGTTTGCAGGTATCGATCCACGAGGTTGATCTCCTGCAGCCTGCGCAGGCCCTCGCGTATGTCCTTGGCGCGCATGTCGCCCACCGCCTCGACGGCCTCCAGCTCGCCGTCCGATGCCGCCAAGATGTCGTCCAGCCCACCGAACTCGCCCACGATGCTCTGGACCACGAGCTTGGGCAGGCGCGGAATGCGCCCGAGCACCCGGTGCCCACGGGGCGAGACGGGGTGGTCGAGCGTGTTCAGCTTGCGGTCGTAGCCCAGCATCTCGGCCAGCCGGCCGAAGTCGAGCAGGTCCTGGTGGGGCAGCCGGGCCAGCGCGTCGAGCACGCCGGCGAAGTTGTCCTCGCTCGGCTCGACCAGGTAGTCGTGCACGAGCGCCGCCTTGTCGGCCGCGACGCCGACCAGCGTCTCCTCCAGCTGCATCTCGATCAGGCGGCCCTCGGCGCCCAGTTCCACGATGAAGCGCTCGATCTCCACGGCCATGCGGGTGACCAGCTCGGCGCGCTGCAGCACGGTGAGCACGTCGTGCAACGTCACGCCACCCTCGAACTCCAGCGCCGTCAGGCGGGTGGTGACCTGGTCCAGCCGGGAGCGGTACTTGTCCAGGGTGGCCAGCGCCTGGTTGGCCTTGGCCAGCACCACGGGGATCTCCTCGAGCACGTACTTGGCGCCGTCGAGGTAGAGCGAGACGACGCTGCGCGACTGCGACACGCAGATCAGCAGCGCGTCGGTCTGCTTGGACACGCGCTCGGCGGTCCGGTGGCGGGTGCCCGTCTCCAGCGAGAGGATGGTGGGATCGGGCATGAGCTGTACGTTGGCCCAGCCGATCTTCGTGCCGTTGGAGGAGAGGATGATCGCCCCGTCCATCTTGGCCAGCTGGAACAGCAGCGCCGGCGTGTAGTCCGTGTCCAGCTTGAGCCCGCCGGAATAGAGGAAGGACAGCTCCTCGTTGTCGCCGATGCAGATCAGCGCGCCGGTGCGGCCCTGGACGATGGAGTCCACTCCCTCGCGGACGGCGGTGCCGGGCGCGATCATCTCGAGGGCCCGTACGAGGCGGGGCTCCTGACGTGATTCGAGCTCCGCTACATCGTCACCTGCGTAGGCCATCCGATCGATTGTACGGCACTCGCGGGGAAAACGTCCCGCGATTTGGCTCTAGCATGCGGAAAGCAAGAAAGCAAGGGCCGGGGCGAATTGGCACGCCGCGCCGGGGATCAGGCGGCGCGCGGCTCGGCGACGGAGCCGGCCATGGCCCGGCGCAGGGCCGAGCGGACGTCGGCGACTCCCTGGCCCGGGTGCAGCACGGGTGACAGACCGAACTTCTTGGCCTCGGCCAGCCGGCGGTCGGGGTGGGCGGCGTGGCGCAGCTCGCCGGTGAGGCCGAGCTCGCCGAAGGCCGCCAGGGGCGCCGCGCCCGTCCCCAGGACGACTCCCTCGGCGGCCGTGGCCACGGCCAGCGCGACGGCCAGGTCGGCGCCGGGCTCGTCGACACGCACGCCGCCGGCCACCGACACGAACACGTCCGCCGAGCCGATGGCGATCCCGGCGTGGCGGGTGAGCACGGCCAGCACCAGGGCGAGCCGGTTGCGGTCGACGCCGTTGGCCATCCGCCGCGGGGGCACCAGCTCGGTGGGCGCCACCAGGGCCTGGACCTCGACCAGCAGCGGCCGCGAGCCCTCCATGGCGCAGAGGACCACGGACCCGGGGGCGCGCGTGGCCTCGGCCACGAACCGGGCCGATGCGTCCTCGACCTCGACCAGCCCCTCCTCGCGCATCTCGAACACGCCCGCCTCGTTGGTGGAGCCGAAGCGGTTCTTGAGCGCCCGCAGCGTGCGGTAGGTGCGCTCGCGCTCGCCCTCGAAGGACAACACGCAGTCGACCAGGTGCTCCAGCACCCGCGGTCCCGCCAGGGAGCCCTCCTTGGTCACGTGGCCCACCAGGATCACCGCCGTGCCGCGCTGCTTTGCGCAGCGCATGAGCCGGCCGGCCACCTCGCGCACCTGACCTACGGAGCCAGGGGCGCCGGTCAGCTGGGCGGCGTGGAGCACCTGGACGGAGTCGATCACGCACACGTCCGGCGCCTCGGCCTCGACCGTGGCCACGACGGTGTCGAGATCGGTCTCGGCGATGATCGGCACCTCCAGCGCGCCGCCGCCGAGCCGCTCGGCGCGCAGGCGCACCTGGGCGGCGGACTCCTCGCCCGACACGTAGAGCACCTTTCGCCCGGCCGCGGCCAGATTGCCCAGCGCGCCGGTGGTGATGGTGGACTTGCCGATCCCCGGCGATCCCCCCAGCAACACCAGCGAGCCGGGCACCAGGCCGCCGCCCAATACGCGGTCGAGCTCGCCGATGCCCGTCTCGAAGCGGGGCACGTGGGGGGCCTGGACGCTGCGCAGCGTCACCGGCTTGAGCGGGGCACCCGGGCTGCCGGTCGCCGCCATAGCGCGGCCGCGCTGGGGCGGGGGATCCGGACGGCGTGCCTCCTCGACCAGGGTGCTCCATTCGCCGCAGGCCGGACAGCGCCCGTGCCACTTGGCGGACTCGTGCGCACAGGCCGAGCAGACGAAGACGGTGGCCGAGCGGGGCATCTGATCAATCTAGGTCTGGAGGTGGACGTTCTCGCCCCCCCTGCGTGCCGAGCGACGAGTTATTCGTCTAGATGACGAATGAATCGCCATTCACCGCGGCCAGCGCCCGGCCCGGCTACGCCGCTCGCGCGTAGACCACGAGATTGTCGCGGTAGTGGCCGCTGGCGCTGTCGAAGGAGCCCGTGCAGGTGATCAGCCGCAGCGTGGCGCCGCGGGTACGCGAGTACACGCGGCGGGTGGGGAAGTGGTCCTTGGACACCTGCTCGCGGCGCTGGACCACGTAGCGGGCCGGCGGCCTGCCGGGCAGCCGCACGATCACCCGGTCGCCCTCACGCAGGCGGCGCAATCCGAAGAACACCGCCGGGCCCGTGCGCGAGTCCACGTGGCCGACCATGATCGCCGCACCGGGCCTTCCCGGCACCGCCCCTCCCGTCCACAGCCCGACCTGGCCCGAGTTGGCCGGCACCTGGAGCGTCCGGTCGCGATTGAGGCCCAGGTCCACGACGTCGGCGATCACGCGGATGGAGGGAATCTCGATCCGGGCCTTCCGGGGCCCCGTGGCGGGCACGTGGCCCGGGGCCAGACGGGTGCGGGGCGCGCCGCCCGACGGCGCGTGGGCGCGGGTCCGATCGGCGGAGCGGCCGTCCCCACGAGCGACCAGGACCAGCGCCACGACACCCAGGATCGCCACCGTCGACAGGGCAGCCGCGGCCCGACGCCTCATCCGCCCGCCACCCCGTTGGGACCCGGCGGCGGCGGCTTGGCGTGTGCGCCGTGCACGGCCTGCCAGAGGATCCGGTCGAGCACACGCTGGGGCACGCGATCGGTCTGCTTCAGGTTCAGCGCGCGCGACTCCTTCGCGTTGGGCGACGCGGCGGTGTTCTTGGTGACCCGTGACTGGGCGGGGACCGCCGCGTTGTAGGGCTCTGCGTTATCGGGGCTACCCCCGAAGGCCGCGTACATCGGCGTGGCCAGCTGGTCGAACAGCCCGAGCGGCTTCATGCCAAGGATTAACTCCATCGAGTGGATCACCGACAGGAAGTCGTAGCGCTCGTGCACGACCTGGCCGCGCTTGGCGTAGGGCGAGATCACCGCGGCGGGGATCCGGTGGGCATCGACGTGGTCGGCGCCGTCCTGGGAGTCGTCCTCGATCACGAAGATCGCCGAGCTGCTCCAGATCGGCGAGTGGGAGATCAGGTCGACGATCTGGCCCAGCCCGTAGTCGTTGTCGGCCATGAGCGCCTGGGGCGTGCGCCGGCCCGGCGTGGTGCCCACCGTGTGGTCGTTGGAGAGCACCATGTAGTTGAAGGCGGGCACCTGGCCCAGCGCCAGCTGGGCGGCGAACCGGGTGCGGAAGCAGTCGAAGCGCGACTCGGCGGTGGGTGACGCCCCGGCTGGCGGCGTGGAGTCGTAGGTGTCGTTCATCGTGATCGGGTTCTTGTCGATCGCGGCGTCGTTGGGGTAGCAGCCCACCGGCGGCCCCAGGTCGGACTTGGCGAACTTCTTGCCGACCTCCGCGGTCTCGTCCGGGGTGCGGTCCTTGTCGGAGAGGGGCACCACGCCGGCGATCGCCTCGCCGTAGTTGAAGTAGGGGATGTTCTGGCGCTCGGCCTGGTCGAACAGGAAGCCGTTGGGCGGGAACGTGACCGAGTAGACCCCGAAGTCATAAGGCCGCTGGCGAGCGGCGTAGTTCTGGAACCAGCTCTTGTTGACGTAGTCGGACACCTTCGCCGCGCTGGTCCAGAAGTGGCCGTCGATCGAGGCCTCGGAGTTGGCGAACACGCGATCGAGCACCCCGAAGCGGTTGGCGAGCGCGCGCACGTTGGGCACCACGTCGTTGCCGAACAGGTTCAGGGAAGGGTCGCCGTCGCCGCGCCCGAGACTGCCCAGGACCTGGTCGTAGGTGCGGTTCTCGCGCACCACGTAGAACACGTGCTTGATCGGGCCGCCCGCGCGCAGGGGAGTGTCCGGCGGCGCAGGCGCGGAATTGGACGGGCGGATCTGGCGCGAGGCCGTGGCGGTGAGCGCGCGGATGCGCGCGTCGTCGGGCAGGTCGAGCACCCCGGCCTGGCCCGCGACGATGCTCGGCAGGTAGCGGAAGGTGTTGATCGCGTCGTCGGAGTCAGCGGGGGACAGCGGGTTGGGGCCGTGCGGGTTTGGCCCGACGCCGAGACCCTTGCCGGCCACGTAGACCAACCTCGGGCAGGAGGCGGTGCCGCCCTCGCCGGCCTCCACGCCGCCGCGGGGCAGGACACGTCCCGCGCCGCCGCCCCCGGACCCACTGCGACGCCCCGGCTTGCTCGCGGTGTTCTTGCGCGTCGCGCACGGCGCCGGGGCCACAGCCACGTCGGCGGGATAGTCCGAGGTCGGGATGCGACCGATCAGGTCATAGGCCGCCGCGGCCCGGGGCCTCGCCTCCTCGCCCCCGCCACCTGCGCGCCCCGCGCGCGCCGCCGCGGCGCGGGTCTCGTGGTCGAGCACCCGTCGGGCCCGCGTCGACAGCCGCGCGGCCCCGGCGCCCGGGAGCGCGAAGGCCGCGATCTCGTCGGCCCCCGCCTCGGCCACCAGCAGCCGGCGGCCGTCGGGCGTGACCGTCAGGGCGACCGGGCTCGTCCCCAGGCCCTCGGGACGGCCGACCGCGAGGGTGCGCTCCACGGTCAGCGAGCTCGTGTCGAGCACCGCCACCTGGTCGGAGTTGGCCACCGCGACGTAGGCGCGGTCGGCCTTCGGGTCGATCGCGATCGCCTCCGGGTGCGACAGGTGGGCGCCCACCTGGATGTCCTTGACCTTTCGGCCCGAGGGCAGGTCGATCGCCGACACCGTCCCGTCGGTCTCGTTGGACACCAGCCCGGTGCGCCCGTCCCGGGTTATGGCCGCGCCGTAGGGGTAGTGGCCCACGCCCACGTAGCGCACCCTCTTCGAGGCCACGTCGATGATGGCCGCGGAGTCCGCCAGGTTCAGCGGCACCAACAGCGTGTTCCCGTCGGGGGAGGACGCCAGGCGGTCCGGCCAGGCCAGCCGCTTGGTGTTGGTGGGGGGAAAGCTCTGGGGCGGCCCCACCAGCCCCGACAGGCTGACCAGGCTCTGGGGGATCGGCGAACCGGACGGCGGCGGAACCGGGATCGTGCCCGACTCGCTGGCCTTCCCGGAGGCCGCGTCGTAGCGGAACACGTGCACCACGTCGCCTCCGCGCCCCGGGAGCCCCGGCCGATCCTGGTCGAGGTGCTCGGAGTCCGCCACGCCCGACACGTAGGCCAGGTTGTGCTTGGGGTCCATCGTGATCCCGCCGGATGCCCCGGGCAGCGACAGCACCTGCACCACGCCGGGCTTTCGCACCGACACGATCCGTACGTCGTTGAAGCCGCGGCCGGTGGAGACGGTCCAGTAGAAGCGGCCGTCCGGGGTCAGCGCGCCGCCGGTGGGGAAGTTGCCCAATCCCACGAGCGCGCCCTGGGGCTCGAGCTGGCGGCCGTTGCCCAGCAGCCGCTGGCCCGGTCCCACCTCGCCTCCGGCCGCCGGGGCGAGCACCAGGACGGCCATCACGCCCACCAGCCCCGCGACCGACCATCTCCCCATCCGCCGATCCTACGCCGCCACGCCCGCTCGCTGTTGCAGTGGAGTGAACGCGACCTACGCACCCAGACGCAAGCACCCCTTCACGCCGTCCGCGCGCGGCGCTTGCATGGCCGCGCATGGATCTGCTGCAACAGCCGCCGGCCTCGGCCGAGTACCTCGTGGTGGACACCGAGACCAACGGCCGCGCCGGCGACGCCTGCGAGCTCACCGAGGTCGGCGCCGTGCTCGTGGGCGGCGGCGAGGTGCACGACACCTGGGAGTCGCTCGTGGCCGTCTCCCAGCCGCTCTCGCGCGGCATCGAGCGCCTCACCGGGATCACCCAGGCGATGGTCGATTCGGCTCCTCCCCCGGCCGAGGCGCTGGCCCGCGTGGCCGACGGGCTGACCGGCCGGGTGCTCGTGGCCCACAACGCCGCCTTCGACCGCCGCGTGCTCGCCCAGGCCTTCGACCGCGCCGGGCTGGACTGGCCGGACCCGCCCGTCCTGTGCACCGTGGCCCTGGCCCGCAAGTGCGCGCCGCTGGTGCGCCAGCGAAAGCTCGCCCTGCTGGCCGACGCGCTGGGAATCGAGGTGGACGTGGTCCACCGCGCGTTGCCCGACGCGCTCACCTGCGCGCGTGTGCTGTGCGCGCTGCTGCCGCGCCTGTGCGCCTCGGCGGGCACGGTGGCCGACGCCGTCGCCGCCCTGCGGCCCACCCGCCGACGCTCCAAGCCCAAGCGCCCCGGCGCCCGCCGGGCCCCGGCGGACCGCCCCGACCTCAAGCACCTGCCCCAGGACCCCGGCGTCTACGTGTTCCGCGACGAGCGCGGGCGGCCGCTGTACGTGGGCAAGTCGGTGTCGCTGCGCACCCGGGCGCGGGCGCACTTCTGCGCTCCGGCCGGCTGGACCGAGCGGGCGGAGATCGTCGACTACCGGGCCACCAACTCCGAGCTCGGGGCGCTCGTCCTGGAGAACCGGCTGATCAAGCGCTGGCGCCCTCCGGGCAACACCGCGCTCAAGCGCACCGACCGCTGGGCCTACGTGCGTTGTCGCCTCGACGTGGAGTACCCCGTGCTCGAGGTGTCGGCCGAGCCGGCCAGCGGCCGCGCCGTGAGCATCGGCCCGATCCGCGGCGCCAAGCTGGCCGGCGAGCTGGCCGACCACCTCACCTCGCTCTACCGGTTGCGGCACTGCGGCCGGCGCCTGCGCCGGCGCGAGCACCCGTCGATCTACGGCCAGATGGGCCGCTGCTGCTCTCCGTGCCTCGGGGACCTGGACCCCAACGCCTACCGCGGCCAGATCGACAAGGTGCTGGCGCTGTTCGACTCCCCCCACGGGGCGGCGGAGACGCTGCTGGGCGAGATCGACGAGCGGATGGCCGCGGCCGCCGACGCGCGCCGGTACGAGCGCGCGGCCGCGCTGCTGCGCCGGCGCGAGCGCCTCGACGCCCTGCTGTCCCGGCTGGAGGGCGTGCTGCGGGCCGTCCACTCCGACCCCCGTCTGGCGGTGGCCCGGCACCCGGTCAAGGACCGCTTCGACGCGTTCTGGATCGTCCACGGCCGGGTGGTCGACTGGGGCGCGCTGCCCGCCGACCCGGCCGAGATCGCGGCCCGCAGCCGCGCGGCGCTGGCCCGGGCGCCGGCGGCCGGCGGGGCCGTGCCCGCCGACGAGGTGGACGAGGTGAGGATCGCCTCGGCCTGGATGGCCGAGCACTCCCCGCCCGAGCTGGACCTCCACGAATCGGGCGACCGGGACCGGCTCGCGCGCTTCCTGCGCGCGGTAGGTGACGCCTGTCCGGCGGCCTAGTCGTCAGCATGGGTGGATGCCGACCCCCCCCTCCAGCCGCAGCGTCAAGATCGACCAGGACGAGCGCGGGGGCTGGTCGTCGGATCGCCCGCGTCGCGACGGGGCCCCGCCGCGCCCGGCCGACGTCGCCGTGCGCGGACGCGCGCTTCGCCCCGCCGCCCTCCTGCGCTACTCGCCGGGCAGCCTGCTGATGATCGTCTCGGGGTCGGCAGAGGCCCGCGAGGAGCTGGCCCTGCGGGCGGTGGAGGAGAAGGCCGCGCTGCTGTCGCTGGCCAAGGTGCGCTCCCTACTCGCCGCGCGCGGGGTACAGGACGACGACAAGGCGCGCCAGCTGCTCGACGCGGCCGTGGCCAAGCGCCTCACGGCCGGCGACTCCGTGGCCCTGGTGGCCGAGAGCATCGACGCCTCCGAGCGCGAGCGCTACGTGCGCATGGCGGCCGCCCACCGGCGTCCCTGCCACCTCATCCTGGTCGAGGCGCCGCCCGACCAGCTGGCCGAGGAGGACCGCGACGCGGTGAACGCCCTCCGGCGCGCCCTGGACGCCGGGGAGCTCGGCGCCGAGGGCTTCCACACGTTCCTGCGCCTGGGCGGCGCCTCGCTGGTCGAGGTCAAGCGGATCGTCTTCCGCGCGCCCCAGGCCGACGACTGACCCCGCCCACGGGTCCGGGGTAGATTGACCGTATGAGCTCTTCCAAGTGGACCGCCGACGACCTGCCCTCCCTCGACGGCCGGACGTTCGTGGTGACCGGCGCAAACAGCGGTCTGGGCCTGGTGACCGCGCGCGAGCTGGCCCGTCACGGGGCGCGCGTGGTAATGGCGGTGCGCGACACGGCGAAGGGCGAGTCCGCCGCGGCGTCGCTGGCCGGGCCGCCCGAGGTGCGCAAGCTCGACCTGGCCGACCTCTCCTCGATCCGCGCCTTCGCCGAGGCCTGGGACGGCGACATCGACGTGCTGATCAACAACGCCGGGATCATGGCCATCCCCGAGTCGCGCACCAAGGACGGCTTCGAGATGCAGATCGGGACCAACCACCTCGGGCACTTCGCGCTCACCAACCTGCTCCTTCCCCGCGTGACCGACCGCGTGGTGACGATGTCCTCGGGCGCCCACCGGATCGGCAAGATGAACCTGCACGACCTGAACTGGGAGCACACCGACTACAAGCGCTGGGGCGCCTACGGGCAGTCCAAGCTGGCCAACCTGCTGTTCACGATGGATCTGGAGCGGCGCCTCGTGGAGTCGGGCTCGGACGTGCACGCCTACGCCGCCCACCCGGGCTACGCGGCCACCAACCTGCAGAACCGGACGGAGAACGCCGTCCAGAACGCGATCATGGCCGTGGGAAACAAGCTGCTGGCCCAGAACGACGGGATGGGCGCCCTGCCCATGCTCTACGCGGCCACCCAGGACCTGCCGGGCGGCAGCTACGTGGGCCCCGACGGCTTCCAGGAGCAGCGCGGGCACCCCACGCTGGTGGGTCGTAGCGGCCGCGCATCCGACGCCGGCGACGCGCGCAAGCTGTGGGAGATCTCCGAGGAGCTGACCGGGGTCTCCTTCCCGCTGGAGGGCGCGGCCGCCTAGTCCTCGCCGGCCACCGCCCGCTCAGCGGCATCGAAGCCGATCTCCGAGTGGGTGCCGTCGCAGAACGGCTTGGTGGTCGAGCCGCCGCAGCGACAGAGCGCAACCGGCCGCCCGTCGTCGGGAAGCGTGAACTCCTTGCCATCGGCGTCGATCAGCGTGATCGGCCCGGTGATCTTGTAGGGCCCGTTCTCGCGGACCTTGATCTCCGTCTTCTCCATGCCGGTTGCTTCCCCATCAGGAAGCGGTGACCTGCCTCGCCACCACCGTGCATCGCGCGGCCGGCAGGATGCTCGTAGGGGTTGAGCATGTCGACGACCATCGGGGCTGATCGGTGGGGTTCCATAGCGCAATCGGGGGTACCCGGTCACCGCGCAACGATGCAGGTCCTCCGTTCGGGTTACCCTGCCGTTTCGGCAGACGGGACCGCAGGAGGGAACGGGATCTACGACGAGGCAGGGCTTCTGGAGCGCCAATCCGAGCTCGAGGCGCTGAGCTCGCTCTCCGCCGCCGCCCTGAGCGGCAGCGGCGGCACGGGCTTGATCGAGGCGCCGGCCGGAGCTGGAAAGAGCGCGCTCCTCTCCGCGGCGGCCGCCAGGGCCGCGGCCTGCGGCCTCCAGGTGCTCAGGGCGAGGGGCAGCGAGCTCGAGCAGGAGTTCCCCTTCGGGATCGTCCGACAGCTCTTCGAGCCCGCGCTGGGCTCCCTTTCGCCAAGTCGCCGAGATGAGGCCCTGGCCGGCGCCGCCGCGGTTGCGGTGGACGCCCACGACGTGGACCGGGAGTCGGCGCCCACCAGCTTCGCCGTCCTGCACGGCCTCCACCAGCTGACCACGCGCCTGGCCGACCAACGCCCCCTGCTGCTGGTCGTCGACGACATCCACTGGGCCGACGGGTCGTCGCTGCGGGCGCTGACCTACCTTGCCGGACGGATCGCCGAATCACCCGTGGCCCTGGTCGTAGCCCTGCGTCCCGGCGAGCCCGGAGCGCCCGACGGCATCCTTGACGCCCTGGCCGCACAGCCCGGCACGATCCGCGTCGCCCCCGAGCCGCTGAGCGCGTCGGCGGTCGCACGTCTCGTGCGCGATCGCCTACCCGGGGCGGACGCCGTGGTCTGCGCCGCCGCCGGTGAGGCCACCGGAGGCAATCCGCTGTACGTGCAGGAGCTGCTGCGCTCCCTCCCCGCCGACGGGCGCGCGCCCCCCGAGGACGCCGCGGCCTGGATCCGCCAGGCCGCGGTCCCCTCCCTGGGCGATCGCGTGGAGCGGCGCATCGCCCGCGTGGCCCACGAGGCTCCGGCTGTGGCCAGGGCGATGGCGGTGGTGGGCGACGGGGGCTCGCTCTCCCTTGCCGCGCACGCGGCGGGCGTCCCACTAGTCGACGCAGGCCAGATCGCCAGGCAGCTGCGGCGGATCGAGGTCCTGATGGACGAGGACCCCTTCGCCTTCGTCCACCCCCTCGTCCGGCGCTCGGTGTACGACGCGATGCCGTCGCCAGAGCGCGACTCGGCTCACGCGATGGTGGCCGACCTCCTCGAAGCCGAGGACGGATCGCCGCAGGCCGTGGCCGCCCATCGCGGGGCCGTCACCCCGCACGGCTCGATGCGAACCGCCACCACGCTGCTGCACGCCGCGCAAGAGGCGACGGCGCGGTCTGCCCCCGACGAAGCCGTGCGCTGGTACAGGCGCGCCCTCATCGAGGACGCGGCCGAGCCGGCCCGCGAGCAGATCCTGGCCGACCTGGGACTCGCCGAGGTCGCGGTCTTCAACCCGGAGGCGATACCGCACCTTCAAGAAGCGTTCGACAACAGCTCCGACGTGGGGCTGCGAGCCCGCGTCGCCGTATCGCTGGCGCCCGCGCTGTTCGTGTCGGGCCGCTGGGCCGAGGCGGTCGACGTGATCGACGCATCGCAGGCGGAGATGGGTGACGGAGAGCCCGTCGCGTCCGCCCAGCTGGCCGCGGTCGGGCTGATCATCACCGGCTACGCGCCGGCACTGTCCGACCGCCTTCCCCAGGACCCGGAGCGCTTGGACGCCCTGAGCGAGGGCGGCAGCCTCGCCGCTGCCGCCCTGGCCGCCGTGCGCGCGGCGATGGCCTCCCATCACGGTGAGACGGCCGAGCGCGTGCTTGCGCTGGCCGACCAGGCCCTGGAGGGCGATCGGCTCCTCAACGCACCGGACGCGCCGGCCTGGGCCACCTCGCATCTGTTGATCGCGCTCGCGCAGATCGACGACTACGAGCGCGGCCTGGAGGTGAGCGGGCGCATGATGACCGCCGCGGAGCGAACCGGCTCGGTGCACAGCCTCCACACCGCCGCCAGTCACAGCGCCTGGATCCGCGCACGGCGCGGGGAGCTGGCCGAGGCCGTGGGGCGGATCCGTCCCTGGCTCGACCTCAGCGCGGCGGCGGACGCCCCCACCTTCCTGGCGAGCCAGCTCTTCTACCTGCAGGAGGCCCTGCTGGACCGCGGTGGGCTGGAGGACCTCGCGGAGACAGTGGAGACGCTCGACCTCGACGCGGCCGGGCTGGCCGGCACATGCATGGGCGCGATGATCAGGACCGTCCGAGGGCGGCTTCGCCTGACGCGCCGGGCCGACCGCGAGAGCGGCCTCGAGGACCTGCGCAGCGCTCTGCACACCTTCGCCGCCCTGGGCTTGGGGCCCACCACGGTGCCTTCCCGCTCGCTCGTGGCGCTCGCCCTCCCGGCGGAGGACCGGGTCGAGGCGCTGGCGCTGGTCGACGCCGAGCTCGAGCTGGCACGGGCAAGCGGACTGGCGCGGCCCGAGGGCATCGCGCTTCGCGCCGCCGGCATGCTGCAAGACGGGCCAAAGGGAATCGGGCTGCTACGCAGATCGGAGGAGCTGTTCGAAGCGGCCGGCGCGCGCCTGGAGCGGGCGCGGACCCTGTTGGCGCTCGGCGCCGCCCTGCGACGGGGCGGCCGCCGAACGGACGCGCGAGTCGAGCTTTCGGAGGCGATCGAGCTGAGCCGGCTCTGCGGCGCGGACCGGCTGGAGGCCCGCGTCGCGGAGGAGCTGCGGGTGGCCGGCGGGCGCCCTCGTAGACCGACGGGCTCGGGCAAGGCGGCTCTCACCGCCGCCGAGAGGCGAGTGGCCAGGCTCGCGGCCGAGGGGGCGAGCAACGGCGCCATCGCACAGGACCTGTACGTCAGCACGAAGACGGTGGAGACCCACCTGTCCAGCGCATACCGCAAGCTCGGCCTCACCGGCCAGGGCTCCCGCGCGCATCTGGCGGGGGCGCTGGGAGGAGACTGAGGATTGCCTCAGCGCAAGCCGAGCGACCGCAGCCTGCGGCTCACCGCGTGCGGATGCTTGAGCTGGCGCAGCGTGACGACCGCCAAGAAGCGGACCCTCCGCCCACGAACCCCGTAGAGCACGCGCCCATTGCCCACCCGGTGGCCGACCAGGATTCCGGGGGCGAAGCGGCGTGCGCCGGGGAGCGTGCCTCGTGACCGGCGGCCGGGACCCGTCTGCCGTGTGCTGTGTCCGCGGGCGGTCGTGGCGATGAGGTCGATTCGCCCACTCCGGGAGCCCGCCAGGACGTGGCCTCCGCCGTGAACGCAGAGGCTGAACGCCCCGGAGTGCAGCGCTTCGGGCGGATAACGGCGGGCCAGCGCGAGGTAGTCGGCTCCGAGACGGGCCGGGCCGATCCGCCGCCCGGCCACCGCCAGGCGCCCGGAGAGGCAGCTGGACTGCGGGGGCATGCAGGCGATCTTCTTTGCGCCCACACGGCAGCTGAACAACAGGCGGAACGGACTCGGCCGCAGGCCGACGGCCCTGAACCGGCGCCCAGCGCTGGGATCGCTCTGGCGCACATCGTCCACGGCGCGGACGGTGACGCGTCCTGACGCCCAGGCCGGCACACCCTTGACCACGACCCCCCTCTTGGCGGTCGCCGCGAACACCATCCTCCGGCTCGCCATCGCGGCGGCCACCTCGTAACGGCTCGCGCCGGGAACCTTGCGCCAGCTCACCGCCAGCCGGCTGCCGCGGTGGCGCACGCGGACGTGCTTGGGGCGGGCCAGGTGCATGGTCAGGGGCTTGAACGTGGCCACCTCCCTGCGCTCGGCGGGAAGTCCGGCGAGCGTGAACTGCGCGACCACCCTGCGCACCCCGCCTCCGGGGGACGCCTTGAAGGCAAAACGGCCGCGGCCGCCCCCCTTGACCTTTCCGATCGTCTTCGCTGCGCCGCCGGTGTCGACCTCCTGGAACGTGACCGTCTGGGCCGCGCGCTTGCGGACGTCGTAGCGCAACACCCGCCGACGGCCCTTGCCCGTGACCCGCCCGGTGACCTTGGCGTCGGGCTGGTCGGTCGCGCGGGCGGTCCCGTTGATCGGCGGCGAGCCCGGCAGCGTCTCGATGGTGTAGTGGCCGGGCTGGGCATTCTGGAGCCCGACCACGGTGAACGGACCGGCGTACTTGTTGCCGTCGAAGCGCATGATCCGGATCTTCTCCCCGGGCGACGTGTCCAGGTTCTTGGGCGATACGCCGTCGAGCTGCTGGCCACCGGGTCCGCGAACTCGCACGCGCGGCGCCCCTCCCTTGCCGAGGAGTTTGAGCACGGGACTCGGCGCTCCGGCCTTGACGTCCATGGAGGTGGCAGCGACCGCGCTGCTGGGCCGGACGTCCAGCTTGAACGGCGACCACTTGCAACCGTCGATCGGCCAGATGAAGGGATCGCTGAGGTGGGCCCACTGGACGCCGCCGCCCACCGACAGCGGCCCGAGCTGGAGGCAGGCTCCCGCGCCGCCGGCCTTGTTGGGCCCATGCGAGATGTTGGCCGTGGCGCCGCCGCAGATGTCGTCCGAGCCGAACAGGCACGCCTGGACGTTGCCGTGGATGTTGAACAGCTCACGGTCGAGGTCGAACTCGCCGGCGACCGAGCCCCGCAGCTGGACGATCTCCAGCAGGTTGAGGTCAAAGCCGCCGCCGACGGCGATGTAGCCCGGGTACTCGTAGAGCAGGTAGCCGGAGCCGAACTTGATGTCCCCGAGCTCCGGGACCTTGAGCAGCACACCGCCCGACAGGCCGATCGTCGGGCGCGAGAAGGACGCCCCGTAGAGGTTGGCCGGGAAGTCGTCGCCCACCTCGTCGCGGCGCAGAATGAAGGGGGTTCGCGAGCTCGGGAACGCGGTCACCAGCCGACCGTCCACGGCGATCAGCTGGGCCACGGCGAGACGTCCGCTGCCGATGATGCGCGTGGGGTCGAACCCGAGGCCGAAGCCCACCCGGTCGAGGTTGACTCCCGTGAAGAGCGGGATGCCCGGCGGCGGGAAGATGATGCTCGCGCCCGCGAAGGTGACGCGCCCGTTCTGGATCGTGATGTGGCCGTTGGGCGGCGCCATGTCCAGGCACGCCGCCTTGATGATGCAGGCCCTGGCCTGACCGTCCCACTCGTCGCCTTCGCGCTTGTACTCGATCTTGAAGTCGGTGACCTTCAGCGCGCCTATGTCCACGTCGGCCGGGCCGACCCGGGCCCCGTCGACGATGATCCGGTCGGCCGTGGCCGTGAGCCTGACCTCGTTGGAGATCCTGACGCCGGCCTTGGTGAGCTCCTTCGGCAACAGCACGCTCGCCTTGATCTTGGCTTCTCGTTTCTCGAGGTCCACGTCGAAGTCGCCCACGACCTCCAGGCCGCCGATGCTGGGCAGCTTCGGCGGCTTGGGAAGCGAGCCGAGGGGGATCTTGATCTTCTTGGGGTCGACCTTCAGGTTGAAGCCGTTCTTGGGGTCGTACGTGGCGCTCCCGACCGGTAGCTGCGCCTTGGCCGAGATCAGCGACTTGGCCTGTGGGATCGACACGATGCTGGCCGCCTGGCTCGGCGTGACGGGGAACTCGTCGTTGAGCAGCGCCTTGCCCTGGGCCACGTAGCCGTCGGTGAGCTGGGTGGCCTTGTTCATCAGGTCCTTCTTGGTCTCGTCGAGCTTCAACTGGTCGGCAACCTCGTGCAGGGCGCCCTTCTCGGGGTTGGGGATGTCGCCGAGTTGCTCGATCGGCTTGAAGCAGCCCGACATCTTCTGCTGGCCCGACCAGATCGTCGTCGGCGAGCACGCGCCACCTGCCGCACGGCTGTGCGCCTGGCTCGCGGCGCTCGTGAGGGTGGCCTGGTCGCCCACCGCGAACACGGGAGGCGTCCCGGTCGCCTTCAGGCCCGCGAGCACCTCCTTCGTGTTCGCCGACGACGAGGGGCTCAACGAGGCGAACGTGCGCGCGTAGTCGTGGGGGCCATCGGATCCCTCGGTGTGCAGGTTTGCCCGGAAGGTGCTGTCTGGCAGGCGCAGGCGCACGGTGTCCTGGAGATGGCCCCCCTCGATCTTCCCCTCGATCGGCGGCTCGTCCTTGCTCTCGAAGCGCCAGCGCAGTTCGGTCACGCCGTCCGGCACCTTGGCGATCAGGACGGTGGCCTGGTCGCGGGCGATCGGGCGGGCGAGCTGTATCGGGCTGAGAACCGCCGGCTTGGGCCGCGGCGGAGGCGGAGGCGGAGGCGGGATCGCAGGGTCGTTCCTCGGCGTGAGCAGAGAGACCTGCACCGCGGTGTTGGCCCCGTCGAAGCGCGCCCACGCCGCTACCGCCTCGCCGCTGGCGTTGGCGGCCACCTTGGGCCCCGTCTCGGTCTTGGGTGAGAAGTCTCCGCCCGAGCCATCGTTCTCCAGGGAGCCGCCGGTCCGCTCGGAGAGCGTTACCGGGGCGTCGAAGTTCGTGGTCCCTCCCTTCGGACGCAGCGCGGCCTGGACGACCTCGTCGTCGTTGGCGTCCTTGTCCTGATAGACGGCCACGGCGGAGTCGTCGCCGTACGCGGCGAGCGCGGGCCGGGTTCGCTCATTGCCGGCGCCTGGCACCGGGTCGCCGTCGGGTGCGGAGAATGGATCGTTGAAGGGATTGGCGCTCGTGGCGCGCAGGTCGTGGCCGTCGCTCCACAGGACGAGGGCCTTGGTGGTCGAGGCGATCAGGCTCGCGGCGAAGCCAGAGCCGTTGGTCGGCCCGTCGTAAGGCGGGTTGAGCTTTGCGCCCTCGGTGCGCAGTGAGTTGCCCTCGGACCAGAACACGTTCCCCGTCGGCTGGTCGGTCTGCTCCAGCAGCTGGATGTGCGTGGCGGTGATCTCCTCGTCCGGCGTGTTCGACGGGGTGTCGCTGGACCCACGTTCCGACCAGGCGGCGTCAGTGCTCTCCTTCTGCGCGACCTCGAGCTTCTGTCGCCCGTCGGTGTTGCCTCCGAACTCTCGCGAGCCGAACGAGGCGAAGCGGTCACCCGCCTCGTTTACCGACAGCGAGGCGTGGGTCTCGGTGTACTTGATGGGGTTGGTCTCGTCGCCCTGCTCGTGTGGGATGAGGGCTTGACCGTCCGTGTCCCACACACCGCTCGCGGCCGAACGCGACTTCGCCTCATAGATCGAGCCTTTGTTCGGGTCCACGCCGAACGCAGCCGGTGGCGGGTGGTAGATGACGGTGGCGTTGCCCTGGCCGTCGATGCCCACCTCGGGCTCCACGAACGAGGAGGCGAAGGTGGGGTCGCCCGTGTCCCTCTGGACCACCTGGTCGGGGCCGAAGTCGCCGTCGTGCGGCTTGTACGCGGAGTGGATCCCAATCTTGCCGTTGGCCTCCTTCTCCTCCCACACCACCACCGCGTCGCCGGCCTTGTTCATGTCCAGCCGGATATGCGTCCCGACGTCGTGGGTCTTGTCGGAGAGGAAGGTGGCGTCGAGCTTGGAGTCGAAATTGGGATCAGCAGGGTCGCCGGGCCCTGGGGGCGACGGCGCGGGGACGAAGTTCTCCCCGCGCTTGCGGGTGGAGAATTGAACGACCTCCTTGCCATTCTGCCTCGGATCCTGGTAGCGCCAAACAGCCACCGCGCTGCCATCGTCGGCTATCGCCACCTGGGGCACTTCCCCGTTGTCCTGCGAGGGGGAAAGGCACTGGGGCTCGCTCCAGACCGTCGCGGAGCCGGCGGGATTGTCCGGCACCCCGCCGGCGCAGTCGTCAGCCGGCGGATCGGCGGCCAGGGCGGGAGGCGCCATCACGCACGCGAGGGCGGCGATCGCCAGGACAAGGCGCAGCAGTCTGGTCACGGATTCGACGTCAGGCCCCCAGCCTCTGCGCGCGCACGCGACCCACACTCTCATCGAATTCAATATTTCGCCTCAGGGTCGAACCCTGAACTCTGAGAATGGGGCCCCGGGCTTCCGGGCGCCGCTCAACACTCACCCTGAGGTCGAGGCTAAGTGAAGCTGGTAGTTCTCGCGGACCCGGTCGGCGCCGCTGCCCCCTGCGCAGCTGACCTTCCCCGTCCGGCAGTCCAGCTTGTCCTTGCCCGCCTCGCCCTCGCAGACGGACCTCGACTGCGCCTCGCCGAACGACGTCGAGGAGAAGTCGCCGCCCAGACGGAAGGGGCCCTTCGCCTCCGCCGGCGACGCGACGTGCCCGACCACATCGCTGCCCGCCACGTTGATGTCGCCGCTACCTTCGTGACCGACGTGCCGGCCGGAAAGCGCAGCGTCCCCCTGAGCTCCTCGACGTCGAGCACGGGATCGGTCGCCACAGCCCGATCGACACCACGTCGCTCGTCGATAGCGAAGGCGTGAACGCTGGATCGTCAAAGCCGGTGAATCCGCCCGACGTATCGCTCGTGCCGGTGAGGATGTTCCCGGAAAGCGAGACCGAGCCGCCGTGCAGCGCGCCGGTCGCGTTGCTCGATGTGACCGACGTCCAGTCCGTGAAATCAGTGGCGGACCGAGCCGCCGGGGCCGCCCCCAGGGAGGCGGCGGCCGCGAAGGCGACTCAGGGTCGGACCCTGAAGTGGTGGCTTCGGGGAGCCGCCGGCTAGCCAGCCGACTCGGCCCCTCCACCCTCATCCTCTGGTGAAGGCGGAGCGTCGGGCACGTCGGGCAGGACGTCCGGATCCTCGGGAAGATCGCTCTCGGGAAGGTCGCCCGCCGAGCCCTCGTCGCCGGCCTCGCCCTCCGGCTTGCCGCCCTCGGCGCCCACGCCCACGGCCTCGCGCTTGCGCACCGGCTTGGTGATCGTGATCGACACCTCGCGGGCGTCCGGGTCGTCGGACTTCGGCGCCTTGTCGACCTCGACCGTCGAGCCCGGCTCCATCGACTGGGCCAGCACCTCGTCGGCCAGCGGGTCCTCGATGTAGCGCTGAATCGCGCGGCGAAGCGGCCTGGCTCCCATCGCGGGGTCCCAGCCCTTCTCCACCAGCAGGTCGGCGGCCTCGTCTGTGAGGTTGAGCGACAGCTCGCGGTCCGCGAGCGACGCGCGCACCCGCTTCATCAGCAGGTCGACGATCACGCGGATCTCGTCCTTGGCCAGCTTGTGGAAGACGATGACCTCGTCGATGCGGTTCAGGAACTCGGGCCTGAAGACCTTCTTCAGGTCGCTCATGATCCGCGACTTCATGTCGTCGTAGCTCACGCCGCCCTCGGCGTCCGAGACGGTGAAGCCGATGCCGGTGTTCTTGGCGATCTCCGAGGCCCCGACGTTCGAGGTCATGATGATGATCGCGTTGCGGAAGTCGACCGTGCGGCCCTGCGAGTCGGTCAGCCGGCCGTCCTCCAGGATCTGGAGCAGGATGTTGAACACATCCGGGTGGGCCTTCTCGATCTCGTCCAGCAGCAGGACGCTGTAGGGCTTGCGCCGCACCGCCTCGGTGAGCTGTCCGCCCTCGTCGTAGCCGATGTAGCCGGGAGGCGAGCCGACCAGCCGGGACACGGAGTGCTTCTCCATGTACTCGGACATGTCGATGCGCACCATCGCGTCCTCGTCCCCGAACAGGAACTCGGCCAGCGTGCGGCCCAGCTCGGTCTTGCCCACGCCCGATGGGCCCAGGAAGATGAACGAGCCGGTGGGGCGCTTGGGGTCCTTCAGACCGGCGCGGGAGCGGCGGATGGCCTTGGAGACGGCGTCCACGGCGGCCTTCTGGCCGATGACCCGCTTGTGCAGCTCCTCCTCCATGCGCATGAGCTTCTGCGTCTCGGCCTCGGTGAGCTTGAACACCGGGATGCCGGTCCACATGGACACGATGTCGGCGATCTCGTCCTCGCCGATCTCGGGGCGCTCGCCGGACTCGCCCGAGCGCCACTGCTCCTCGAGGTCGCGCTTCTTGTTGGTGAGCTGGCGCTCGGTGTCGCGCAGGTTCGCCGCCTTCTCGAACTCCTGCGCCTCGATCGCAGCCTCCTTGTCGCGCCGCGTGCTCTCGATCTCCTCCTCGAGATCCTTGTACACGGGCGGCGCGGTCATCGACTTGATCCGCGCCCGCGACGCGGCCTCGTCGATGAGGTCGATCGCCTTGTCGGGCAGGAAGCGGTCGGAGATGTAGCGCGACGCCAGCTCGGCCGCGGCCTCGAGCGCCTCGTCGGTGATGCCGACTCGGTGGTGGGTCTCGTAGCGGTCGCGCAGGCCCTTGAGCACCTGGACGGTCTCCTCGGTGGAGGGCTCGTCCACGCGGATCTGCTGGAAGCGACGCTCCAGCGCGGAGTCACGCTCCAGGTACTTGCGGTACTCGTCCAGCGTTGTGGCGCCGATGGTCTGCAGCTCACCACGCGCCAGGGCCGGCTTGAGGATGCTCGCGGCGTCGATCGCGCCCTCGGCGGCGCCCGCACCGACGAGGTTGTGTAGCTCGTCGATGAACAGGATGATGTCGCCGCGCTGGGTGATCTCCTTCATCACCTTCTTCAGGCGCTCCTCGAACTCACCGCGGTACTTCGAGCCGGCCACCAGGGCGGCCAGGTCGAGCGTGTAGATCTGCTTGTTCTTGAGCAACTCGGGCACCTCGCCCGAGGTGATCCGCTGGGCCAGGCCCTCGACCACGGCGGTCTTGCCCACGCCGGGCTCGCCGATCAGGACGGGGTTGTTCTTCTGGCGCCGGGAGAGGATCTGCATGATCCGCTCCACCTCGGTCTCGCGACCAACCACGGGATCGAGCTTGCCCTCGGAGGCCAGCTTGGTGAGGTTGCGGCCGAACTGGTCGAGCAGCTTGGAGGACTTCTTGCCCTCGCCCTGCTGACCGCCCTGCCCACCCGAGCGCTGACGCCCGCCGGGGCCCGACAGCATCCGGATGACCTCGTTGCGGATCTTCTCGGAGTCCGCGTCGAAGTCGAGCAGGATGCGGGCGGCGACGCCCTCGTTCTCGCGCACCAGTCCGAGCAGGATGTGCTCGGTGCCGATGTAGTTGTGCCCCAGGCTCAGCGCCTCGCGCAGCGCGAGCTCCAGGACCTTCTTCGCCCGTGGCGTGAAGGGGATCTGCCCGGAGGTGACTTCCTCCCCGGACCCGACTATCCGCACCACCTGCGCGCGCACCCGCTCGACGGTGATGTCGAGCGACTCGAGGACGCGGGCGGCCAGGCCCTCCTCCTCGCGCAGGAGCCCGAGCAGGATGTGCTCGGTCCCGATGTAGTTGTGCTTCAGGATTCGGGCTTCTTCCTGGGCCAGGACGACCACCTGGCGGGCCCGTTCTGTGAAGCGCTCGAACATCGTGCGGATCCTTCTCTCTTCGGGGTCTGGCGGGTCGGGGACTTCTCCGGCGTCCTATCCCTCTACTCGGCTTTTACACCTTCGAGATGAACTCCGGATTTCTTTCCGCGGCCATGAGCCAGTCTACCAACGGCCTCCGGTCGGCTTTCCGGGTTCCCGGGCGCTGATTTCGCGCGCACAGCGGGGTGACGCGGACGCGTCAGGTCCGCATGGCCGGGAACAGCACCACCTCGCGGATCGAGGTGCGTCCCGACAGCAGCATCACAAGCCGGTCGATTCCGATCCCGATGCCGCCCGTCGGGGGCATCCCCTGCTCCAGCGCGCGGATGAAGTCGGCGTCATAGGGCTGGGCCTCCTCATCGCCCTCGGCGGTCTGCGCCACCTGCTGCTCGAAGCGCGCGCGTTGCTCGTCGGGGTCGTTGAGCTCGGTGAAGGCGTTGGCGAACTCCATGCCGGCGGCGAAGCACTCGAAGCGTTCGACCAGCCCCGGCTCGGTGCGGTGGTGCTTGGCAAACGGCGACAGCTCGACGGGGTAGTCGATCACGAAGGTGGGGTTCATCAGTTCGGGCTCCACGTGCTTGGACAGGAGGTCGTCCATCCGCTTGGCGCGCAGCC